>LJTN01000050.1 GCA_001303415.1 Myxococcales bacterium SG8_38 | reverse complement strand
TGGGCGAAGGTAATTGCAACGGTGGGGGATGCGACGATCACCGTGGGTGATCTCGAGGATCTGATCAAAGCGCGCTCCCCGTACGCTCGCCAGCGGCTCGCAGATCCGGAGGTGCTCAAGGAGCTCGCCGATGATCAAGTGCGCAACGAACTATTCTACCAAGGCGCACAGAAGCTCGGCTACGCAAAGGACCCGGATGTGAGGAGCTTCGTCGATCAGACGCTGGTTCAGCTTTTCGTCCGCAAAGAGTTCGAGGAGGCGGTCACACCGGACGACGTTCCCGAGGAGCAAGTCGCGAAGTACTACGAGGAACACGTCAGTGACTTCCGCCGCCCCGCGATGCGCCGCGCCAGACACATCCTGGTGGGCAGCAAGAAGGAAGCGCAGGCGATTCTCGAGAAGCTGAAGTCCGGTGAGGCGAAATTCCGTGCGCTGGCCAAGGAGCAGAGCCTCGACACGGAAACCAAGCTCCGTGGCGGTGATCTGCTCTACTTCACCGAGGACGGAAAGCTGGTCGGCAAGGAGGATGCCGAACCGATCAACGCCACCCTCGTGAAGGCGGCCTTTTCGCTCGAGAAGACCGGGGACCGCAGCAAGCCGCTCGACCTCGGCGACGGAAAGTGGAGCGTGCTCGAGCTCACGGGCATCCGGCCCGAGAACGTCCAGACGCTGGAGCAGGCGAGCGAGTCGATTCGGCGGAAGCTGTGGCGCGAGGAGCGGCAGGCCGCGCTAGACAAGCTGATGACCGACCTCCGGACCGAGCTGAAGCCCGAGGTCCATCCCGAGCGGCTCGACTCGATTGTCCTCGGGCCGCCAAAGACCCCACCGGAGCCTCCAAATCAGTAACAACGCCCGAGGTCGGGGCTTGCTATTTCGGAGGTCTCCGGCTACTAAATGAACGTTCATTCATTTCCGGAGCGAGGCACGATGTCGTCCACATTCCAACCTTTTCAGGAAGAGCATCACATCTTCCGTCAGCAAGTCCGCGCCTTCGTCGAGAACGAGCTCGCGCCCAAGGTAGACCAGTGGGAGGAGGAGAAGATCTTCCCCAACTCGGTCTTCAAGCGTGCCGGTGAGCTCGGCATTCTAGGCGCTCACTATCCCGAAGACGTCGGCGGCGGGGGCGGCGACTTCTGGATGAGCGTGGTCAAGTCCGAGGAGCTCGCCCGTTGCGGATCGGCTGGTGTGACCATGGGTCTGCTCGTTCAGGCGGACATGGCCACGCCGGTGCTCAACGACCTCGGATCACGCGAGATCAAGGAGGAGTTTCTGGCGCCCGCGATACGCGGCGAGAAGATCGCCGCGCTCGGCGTCAGCGAGCCCGGCGCAGGCTCGGACGTGGCAGGGCTTCGAACGACCGCGCGCGCCATCGGTGATGAATACGTCATCAATGGGTCGAAGACCTACATCACCAACGGCACGCGAGCGGATTTCGTGACCCTCATGGTGAAGACCAACCCAGACGCCGGCCATAGCGGGATTTCGATCATCGTTTGCCCCACCGACGTCAAGGGCTTCAGCATCTCCAAGAAGCTCGAGAAGGCGGGCAACTGGGCGAGCGACACGGCAGAGCTGTTCTTCGAGGACGTTCGCGTGCCCAAGCGCTACCTGGTCGGGCAGGAGGGCATGGGTTTCGTCTATCTCATGCAGAATTTCCAGTCAGAGCGCCTCGTCGGATGCGTGAGCGGTCTGTCGGGCGCCAAGCTCGCGCTCGATCGCTCCGTCCAGTACGGCCGCGAGCGCGTCGCGTTTGGGAAGCCGCTGATCAAGCGAGAATACTGGCAGCAGAAGTTCGTCGACCTCTACACAAAGTACGAAGCAGCCAAGGCGCTTTCGTACAATGCATGTGCTGCCTACAACGAGGAGAAGTACGTGAAAGGGACCATGCTTTCGATGGAGACGACCCGCTTGGTTTCGATGGCCAAGGCATACGTGGGAGACGTCACTGCCGAGATCATGGACCAATGCGTGCAGTTTCACGGCGGCATGGGCTACCTCGAGGAGCTTTGGGTGGCTCGCGCTTGGCGCGATGCGCGTCTGTTCCGAATCGGAGGCGGCGCCACCGAGGTGATGCGTTACGCCATCGCCAAGATCATGGGCTTCTGAGGCTCGCATCCGCGCCGACGTTTGACCGCGGGGATCTCGTGTCGCATCCTCGCGGCGTGTATCGAGTCTTTCTGCTCGGCCTCGTTCTGCCCAGCCTCTCGGTATCGGCATGCGCATCCAACGAACCGCCGACGGTTTCTGGGGGCGGCAATGGTTTGCCCCCAACCGGAACGATCCGCGACGGAGGCTCGAACGACGCGGATGGCGGCGCCGATGCCGGAATGGATGCGGCAGTGGATGGCGGCGAGCCGATAGGCGCCTGCAATAACCAGGACGACCTCGCGGTCATCGAAGACGGAACGAGGCTTCGCGATGCCACGCGATATTGCAGCTTCGTATTTTGCGCAGGGCTTGCCGGTGACGGGGTCTTCTCCCGCTTCTCCCGCTGCGTCACGAGCTGCATCACCATGACGGTCCCGGAGCTGTCTTCCGAGTGTGCGGCCTGCTACGGCAACATCGAGTCGTGCGGCGAAGAAGCGTTCTGCCGGGGGCGCTGCCAGAACAATTTCTGCGCTCCTCTTTGTCTCGAGTGTCTGAACGAGGCGGGGTGCGTCAGCGAGTTCGAGGCCTGCCGCGGCTTGCCTGGCAGTGGCTGCGAGCTCTGATTCCAGAATCTAGGAGTCCCGCATCGCTTCCTGGACTTTCTCCCACGGCTCTGAAGTGGAGATCACGTCGACCATCATCACCACTTCGGCGGCAGACACGTTGTCACGAACCGGATCGCTTATGTCCAGCCAGCCGGCGATGCGCCGTGCAACGGCAAGCCGGGTGGCCCACTCGGTGCGGGCGCGGGCAAGGCTTCCAAAGCGCGTCCATCGCATCGACCAGAGCTCATCGGCGAGCCAATCGCCGAACACCACATTGGGGGACACGGGGTCCACGACGCGCTTCGCGGCCCGCTCGAACGAGTCGGCCCAAGGTCGACCTTGCTTCGTACGCGGTCTGCGATCGACCAGAAAGCCGAGCGCGTCGCCGAACCATCGCGCCACAACCGCAGCTCTGGACGACCCGTGAAAGCCCCTCAGCTCGTCGGCGATGTCCGACCAGGTGGTCCCTTCGAGCTCGGGAAAGGGCTGCGCTTGCAGGACCGTCATGAGCTGCTTGCCCTCCAGCAAAGCCTCTAGCAGCGGAGCCTCGCGGCGCGCGTACTCGTCGAAGGAAAGAATCTGCCCGGCCGACCAGGCGACCTCATCGAGTACGGCGTGCTCGAACTTGAGCTGCCCTTCGGAGTCGAGAAGCGACGCTCTGGCCGCTTCGGCGGTCACCGGAGGCAGCGGGCCCAACGTGCGACAGGTGCAGCGATGCTGAGTCGAGATGCGGCCGCCGACCGGTGTCGCCGTGAGCGCATAGGGAAACTGGATACAGGGGCTCGGCTTGATCTCCGGCCCGAGCCGGCGATGAATGAGACACCCCTCCTCGGTCCAGAATACGCACCGACCGGTGTCGCTCCGCATCATGAGCACGGCATCACCGCCGTCCTCGTAGCGATCGACGGCCTCCTCCGAAATGAGTGCCAGTCTTTCGCAGTCCTCCTCGGTCAGGGCACCCACCGCGTGGATGTCGCTGCAGCAAAGGCCATCGCCAACGCAGTCGAACCGCGCCCCGGGGCGCACCAAAAGAGGCTCTCTTCTGGCGTATACCTTCATGGGCTCTTCAAGCGAGGCTCAACGCAGCCCTTGCCGCTCACTCGGCAGCGACTGGGGTCTGCTCGACTTCTTCGAGCTCGATTGCATCGGCTAGAATCTCGGCGATGTCGCGTTGCCGGATCTCCTCGTCCTTGTCCTGATTCTTGATCCCATCGGTGAGCATGGTCATGCAGAACGGACAACCGCTTGCGATTGTGGTCGCGCCGGTTTCGAGGAGCTGAAGAGTTCGCTTGTTGTTGACGCGCTCCTGACCCGGCTGCTCTTCCATCCACATCTGCGCGCCACCTGCTCCGCAGCAAAGCCCCTTGTTCCGATTCCAGTAGGGCACCTCGGTCAGCTCGAGCCCTTCGATGGACTCGAGAATCTGCCGGGGGGAGTCGTACACTTGGTTGTACCGGCCGAGATAGCAGCTGTCGTGGTAGACCACCTTGCCCCTCACCGGCTTCGAGGGCACCAGCTTGCCTGCCACGAGCAGCCCATTGAGGAACTCGCTGTGATGAACGACGTCGTAGCGACCACCAAAGTCGCTGTACTCGTTCGCGAGGGTATTGAAGCAGTGCGGACAGGCCGTGATGATCGTCTTCTTCGACGCTTCGTAGCCGTTCAGGGTCTCGACGTTCTGCTCGGCGAGCATTTGGAAGAGGTATTCGTTGCCGGCGCGACGGGCCGGATCACCCGTGCAAGTCTCCTCGGTGCCGAGAATTGCAAAGTCGACCTTCGCCTTCTTGAGGAGTTTCGACACGGCGCGAGCTACCTTCTTTGCCCGGTCGTCGTAGCTAGCCGCGCAACCGACCCAGTAGAGAACGGCCGCGTCGGGCTTGTCGCTCAGCAAGGGAATGTCGAGCCCATCTGCCCAGTCTCCGCGGTCCATCGCCGAGAGGTTCCATGGGTTTCCGTTCGTCTCGATGCCATTGAATGCTCCCTGGAGCTCACCGGGGAACTCGTTCTTCATCATGACTTCTTCGCGACGCATTCCAGTGATCTTGTCGACGTAGGAGATCATCACCGGACATTGCTCTTCACAGGCGCGACAGGAGGTGCACCCCCAAATCACTTCCGGATGGACGATGTTTGGAACCAAGTCGACGACGGTCTCGCCGACGAAGTACCCGCCTTCCGGGGCGGATGGAAAAGTGTGAAGCGGCTCCTCGCCTGCGCTCGGCTTGGGGGGAGCCGCCGGAGCATCGCTCGGCTCCTCGACCAATGCAGTCTTGCCAAACATCTGCTTCTCCGTCGCGTAGAGATGGTCGCGGATGGCCAGCGTGAGATGCTTCGGTGAAAGCTTCTTACCGGTGATGTACGCGGGGCAATTGTCGCTGCACCGCCCGCACTCGGTGCAGGTATACAAGTCCAAGATGTACTTGTAAGTAAGATCGGTGAGGCGGTTGATCCCGAGTGATTCCTCGCGCTCGACTTTGCCTTCCAAGTCTTCGACTTTGGGAAGCGCGTTCGGCCTCGGATCGTAGGCGAAGACGTTCGGCATGACCGTGAGCACGTGGAAGTGCTTCGTGTACGGAAGAATGTTCAAGAAGATCAGGACGAAAGACGCGTGCCACCAGAAGCCCACGTGCTGCAATGCGGTGACCGCCCAGGTGCTTTCGACGCCGCGGAGGATCTGAGCAAAGATGCCACCGAAGGGCTCCCACCAACCCGCATGAATCGGCTCGCCATAGGCACGCGAATCGAGCACCAGGGAAGAGCCGACATACAGGTAGTCGGCCAACATCATCGTGATGATGATGAAGAGGATGAGAATCGGCTCGGTGAAGACGTAGCGGTTCGGTTGGTGGCCGAGGGTCATCCTCGGCTTGTCCTCGACGGCTTTCGGATCACCGCTGTCCTGGCCCCGTTTTACCCAACGCAGATACAAGAACGCGACCGAGCCCACGATGGCAGCGAACGCCGCGAGCTCCTTGCCGAAGGAGTAGAGCTTGCCGAACCAATGGTCCACGCTCAGCAGCCCCCAGAAATCGAAATCGGGGTCGAAGCCCCGGCCCCACAGCATGATGCTGTTGAGCAGCAAGACGTTGAAGGCGATGAAGATGCCGATGTGGGCGAAACCGGCCAACGTGTAGTTCGGCATCTTCTTCTGCCCGAAGGCGTAGATCAGGACCGTCTTGAGCCGGTCCGCCACCTGGGCGCCGGTCCAAGCGAAGCGCGGGTCGGGCTTTCCGATCGTCACTTGCCGCACACGCCTGTATGCGGACCACGAAAACAAGCCGAGCGTGCTCGCCAACAGCAACGTCATCCAAATCGGACCCATCGTCTTCTCCCTGATCTCGAGCGCGGAATCGGTGTAAACGCAGGCTCGCGCTATGCGGAGGTGTAGGGGTGCGCAGCAACGAAGTCAAATCCAGCGCCCGGCGGAATCGAGCTTTTCGAGAGGCCTTCCCTTATGATGCAGGCGTGGTCCGGCTAGGGGCGTTCCTTGTCCTTGGATTGACGGCATGCGCGGCGGGGGGGCCACGTACCATCCCCCGCGTGGTCGACGGTGCGGTGGAGCTGGGCCCGATCGTATCGCCGTACGCCTACGAGTGGTTCATCCGAGGCGAGCTTTCCGCCGGACGGGGCGACCACGAAGAAGCAGCGATTGCATTCGAGAACGCGACGGCAGCATCGAACGCCGATGCCCTGTTGATGGCACGCCTCGCAGAGGAGCTGGACGAGAGCGGCGCATCGCGCCGGGCGGATCGCACACTGGCCTTGGCGCGCCGTTCCCATCCCGAATCCGCGAGAGTGGCTCTTGCCGAGGGGCGCATTCTCCACCGCAGGGGGGATGACCAGGGCGCCATTTCGGCGCTGGTGCGGGCAAGGCGCTTGGCCCCTACTCGGGATGAGCCGGTGGTGGCCATGGCCGAGGTGTTGCACGAACGCGGTCATCGACGGCGCGCAAACGCAATCTTGCTGGAGCACGTCATGATGATGCCCGAGGGCCACGCCGGCGCCGCGCGCCGTCTCTCCATCGACTTGGCACGACGTACTGGCGACGCGGACACCTTGAGGCGCGCCCTGTTTCTCGATCCAAACATGCCCTCCGGAGCCAGAGCGCGTGCTGCTGGACAGCTGGCCCTCGAAACAGGGCGACCGGCCCTCGCAGCCAGGATTCTCGACGGCGAAACGTCTTCGCGACGGAACGCCGCATTGTGGGCGCGTGCGCTCGTAGAAAGCGGTGCGCGAACGAAGCTAGCTGCGGTCCTCAGCTCCAGAGAGGGAGCGGGCCTCGGAACGGACCTGCAACGCGCGCGCCTTTTGGTCACGATCGGCGAAGCGGAACGGGCGCTGCCCATGCTCGAAGCGAGCGAGCCTTCACCCGCGCTTCGCTACGAGAGAGGACACGCACTCTGGACGCAAGGTCGCTACCTGCCTGCCGCTGCGAGGCTGGCCGATGTTCCCTTTGGTGCGGCGGATTTCGAAGTGTCGCGGCTCGCGTTGGCAGATTGCTCTCTTGCGCTTGGAAGAAGGGGCGCCGCGGCGGAGTCGTTGAGCACGGTTCCGCATGGCTCGCTGGCGGTCCGCACCAAGCTTGCCGAAATCTATCTCGAAGCGGACGCCATGCGGCCGGCGCTGCGCTTGTTCGATCCCACGGTGAGCGCGGAACGGGCAGTGCTCGCGTCGTTGTTCGAGCACGCCGGGAGGTTCGAAGAAGCAGCGGCGTATTATGCAAGCGTCGTCGTGGAATCGAATGACGGCCCCGCGCTTCGTGCGCGGGCAAGCGCGGAACGGCTGGTGTCGCGTGGGTCGATAGAGGCCGCGATTGCGACTCTCGAGCATTGGGCGATGATCGCACCCGAAGATCTCTACGCGCGCGTTCGGCTGGTCGAGTTGCTTCGGGAGCACGGCCGCGTCGAAGCTGCACGCCGCGAAGGACGCCGGGTGTTCGAGCTGATCGGTGACCGGCGTTTGAGCGAACGACTGAAGGAGCTGCTTGCGGGGCTTTGAAGAAGCTCGACCCGAGCCGCGAGCTCAATATTCGCCGAACAGATCCTGGATTCGTACGTCGAGGGCGGTGGCGATCTTGTAGAGCGAGCTGATCGAGGCGCTCGATTCGGCACGTTCAATTTGTGAGAGAAGTGAAACGCTGAGCCCAGTGCGGCGCGCCATCTGCTTGAGCGTGAGACCGCGATCCTTGCGGAGCCCGCGAATGGTTTCGCCGATCACACGGTGCAGGTTCTCCTCCGGCGTGCGAAGGAGGCCCTTCTTGCGCATGACCCGATCGAGAACCTCGCGGAACTCGTCTGGATTGAACGGCTTCTTCAAATAGTCCACGGCGTCGAGCTTCATCGACTGCACCGCGGTCTCGAGCGAGGGATAACCGGTGAAGATCACGACAGCCACGTCGCTATCCACCTTGCGGATCTGCTCGAGCACCTCGACTCCACCCATGCCGGGCATCATCAGATCGAGCACCACGAGATGATAGCCGCCGTCTTTGACCTCTTCGGGCGCTTCCTTCGGATCGGCCAGCGTGGTGACTTGGAATCCATCCTTCGTGAGGAACGTCTCCATGAACTCCAAAATCGCTGGATCATCGTCGACGACCAGAACTCTCACCGGTGGTGCAGTGTTCAATTCTAGTCGGGGCGAGAGGATTTGAACCTCCGACCTCACGGTCCCGAACCGTGCGCGCTACCAAACTGCGCTACGCCCCGTATTTCAAGCTCAGCGGAACCTAGCTTTCTCGCAGCACAGTGTCAACGAGTTATCCTACATTAACCCACATGAAGATTTGGTATGCGTCGGCCCAGGGCCCGGCGCCGGGAACCCAGGGGCCGAGCAATAGGCGGCCGTCGGGTCCAAACTCTAACGATCTCAGGGCGGAGGGGCGGTCGATCTGTGGCTCGAAGCCATCGATGCGGGCCTCTTGGACGACCGCGCGACCCTCCTCGGCCAGGGGCGAGCAGACCGCGTAGAGCAGGGTTCCGCCTCGTCTGACCAGTCGGGCCGCGTTTTCAAGGATCCGATGCTGTGTCTCACCCATGCGGGCCGCATCCTCAGGCTTGGCGCGCAGTAAAATTTCAGGCCTACGGCGCAGAGTGCCGAGGCCCGTACACGGCGCATCGATGAGCACACGGTCGAACTCGCCACCCACCCCGCCGCTGCCAACCGTCCAGTCGACGCACGCGGTGTGCACCCGATCGGGTCCCAGCCGCAAGCGCCCGAGCTCGCGAGCGATTTGCGCGAGGCGATGCTCGTGAAGATCGGTCGCGGTGACACTGCCTTCCGTTCCCACGGCCTCGACGAGCTGTGCCGTCTTTCCACCGCGTCCGGCGCACACATCGAGGACACGCTCTGCGCGCTGCGCATCGAGGAGGAGGCCGATCAACTGTGCGCCCTCCTCTTGCACGGCGAATGCTCCTTGCTCGTATCCGGGCAACTTGCGTGGGTCGCCTACTCCGCTCACCCGCAATCCGAAAGGCGAAAGCGCCGTATGCGAAACCAACGCATCCCGGTGTGCTCGTCGGATCGCTTCGGCCACGGAATCGCGCTCGAAGTCAGCCCGCACACGTAGGTCGATCGATGGCGTTTCGTCAGCCAACGTCAAAAGCGCATCGGTCCGGTCGCTTCCAATCGAAGCGCGAAGCGCATCACCGAGCCACGACGGCACGGCCATCGTCGAGGAGCGCGGAGACTCCGCGGGGGGTTGCACCGCGAGCTTGCGCAGAATTGCATTGACGAAGCCGGCTACGCGCACGCCCCGCTTTTCACGCACCAACTCCACCGTATCGTGGACCACTGCATAGGCGGGGACTTTGTCGAGGTACAGCAATTGATAGGCTGCCCCGAGAAGCGCAGCACGCGTCCAAGCGTCGACTCGAATCGGCCGGCGCGCGTGGCGCTCGATGGAGGCCTCCAGATCCGGCTTCGCCCGTAGCGCGCCATAGACGATTCGCGTCGCGAGCGCTGCGTCGGCGCGGCTCGAGCCGCTGCGTTGAATCTCGGCGTCGAGAGCGGGCGCAGCCCATGAGTCATCGCGCGCGATCCGCTCGAGCACGCGGGTCGCAATGCGTCTGGAGGGGGCAACCACGGCGGCAAGCTTACCTGCGTCGTGGACCAACGCACGGAGATTGGAGAGCGCACAATCGGCGTGATATCGTAGACGCTGTGGGGGATGGTGGTCGGGCAGTCGGGGTTGGAGAAGAGCGATGAGCGCGTTGGTTCTCGTTGCGGACCCTGACCCCTTCAATCTCCTGCTGCTCCACGAGGCGTGCGAAGCCGCGGGATACGACGTGGCGACGGCGGCCGATGGACACGAAGTGCTCGCCATGGTCGCGCGGCATACCCCGGATCTTCTCGTGCTCGATACACAGATGTCGGAGATCGATGCGTTCGAGATTCTGCGCATCCTCAAGGCAGACATCAACCTGGCGGTCATTCCGGTGTTGCTCGTGACCGACGAGGGCGATCTCGAGGCGCGGCGCCGCGGAATCGAGCTCGGCGCCGAAGACTACCTCACCAGACCGTATCGGGTGTTCGAGATACAGCAGCGCGTGCGCAACGTTCTCCGAGCGACGCGACGCGACAGGCTCGGCATCCCGGAAAGCGTCCCACCCGCCGACCAGTATGATCCGGTCACTGGCGCGGGAACGCCATCGCAGCTGCTGATCAGTCTGGATTACGAGCACACGCGAGCAGAGCGATACGGGCACCCGCTCTCCTGCATCGTGGTGCGGCTGGCCAACGCGAGTGAGATCGCCGCGGCCAGTCAAGATGGCAAGGCCGACCGGGCGATGGCGTTGATTGGAAGCGGGCTCAAGGCTTGCATCCGTGCGGTCGACCACTTGTTTCGTCTTCGCCGTGACGAGTTCTGCATACTCCTGCCGGAGACCGATGGCGCCGGCGCGAGCCACGTCCTCCGTCGTCTCCACCGCCAGATCGACAGCGGTGAGCTGTGGACCGAAGACATCCAGCCGAGGCCGGCCTTGCAAATCGCGCTCACGAGCACACCTGAAACCAGCGTGAAGAGCGGTGATGATCTGCTGAAGCGCACTCGGCATGCGCTCGCTAGAAAAGACTAGTAGACCGAGTGCACCTTGAAATGATTCGACGATCGGAGCCTCAGGGCGTCGAGGCGGCCGTTGCGAAGACGAAGGACGTGCAGCGTACATTCGAGGATGAGCGACGGGCGAATCGGCGTCCTGAGGCTTCGAGGGCGGATCAGTTCAGGGTGTACTCGGTCTAAAATGCGGCAGTGAGCCGCACGGCCCAAAGCACCGCCGCGCACCCGGCAAAGGCAAGCGCCCACCGATGGAGCGAAAACCGTTGGACGGCGGCATCGAACGACCAGCCGCGCAGCCCTCCAGTGACACCGAGTGGGATCCCGAGGCAAACCGCGACGAACAACAGGAGCCCGAGCGGATTGGCGCTGAGCGCGAGCGCGAAGTGACCACGAATCCCATGGGCAAAGGCCGTGGTGAGACCGCACCCGGGACAGGGGGTGCCCGTCCACGTCAGAAAACCACAGGGGGGCAGACCGAGCTGAGTATGGGTGCCGTGGCCACGCGCATCCGGCTCGAGCAGCGCCGCAGCGGCCAGCACCAGAGCACACGCGCCCACCAGAGTCCACCAAAGGAGGCGCCCCGCAGCTCGTGTGGCATCAGGATGCTCGGTCGTCATCGGCTGGCTCCCGCCAGTCTGGATTGCGCTCTAGCCTCCCGTCAATCGAAGTCACGCAGGGCACCTCGCAGCGAGGCTCTCTGATCGCTTCGTGGACGTCGCGCCCAATCGGATTGTCGTTGCCCGCGGCAAAGTCGGCATAGTGCGCGTGCAAGCATTTCACACCGCCCGATGATCCCCCTACTCCGCCCGTCGGCCGGTGCGCTGCATCGGAGGGCAGCAGCGCGTCACGCCCGCGTGCATACCGGACATGAGCGGCGTCGAGCGCATCGCCCAGCGCTCGGTCCAACGCAACCTTGGCTTGCGCGGCGCGAACGCCACCGCGGCCCTCGATCCGCGCGATACGCCGGTGCGCGAGCGGACAGGTGAGCCAGTAGCGGGTAGGAAACGGCTCTCCCGTGTCCAAGAGGGGCGGTACCTCGGCCACGATGGGAAGACCGAGGTGACACCGGCGAAGCACGGTGGAGCGCGCGCGCAACGGCCGCCCGATCTGAAGAGCGAGCACTTCGTTGTCACGTTCGAACATCATGATACGCGCATGCGGTCCTTGATATCGGTCCAATACTCGGACTCGCCCACCACCTCGAGCATCATCACCGCCTCGGCGGCCGCGCGATCGGGCCTGACTCCAGCCTTGCGCAGACGCCCGCAAATATCCTCTCCGATGGCGAGCCGCGTCGCGAGCTCGGCGCGAGCCAATGCGAAGTGGTAGTTCTCCGCCCACTTGAGCGACCAGACCTCGTCCGCCAACCAGTCGCCGAAGACCTCGCGGCTCGTCCGAGGCTTTGGGGAGCGTGCCTCGGCGCGATCGAAGGCAGCGGCCCACGGGCGGCCTGGGGGTCGTGGGCTCCGGCCGCTCTCTAGGGCGCTCATCGTGTCGCCGACCCAAGCCATTGCCACTCCAAACTGCGTTCCATCGCGAGCGGCGATGAACTCGTCGGCCTGCTTCTCCCAACTGCTGCCACGTAAGGCGGGGAAAGGCTCGGTGTCGAGAATGCGAAGAAGCGGCTCGCGGCTCTGAAGACGATGCAGATACTGGGCTTCGATCGGCTCCCACTCCGAGAACTTCAGGTGCTCCTTCGCCCGCAAGGGGATTCGCTTGATGCGACGATCGGCGATCAGCCTGCTTCCCCCGTCCGACACCGAAGGCTCGACCGTCTCTGGCTCGATTGCGGGACGGTCGCCCATGGTCCGACACGGACAACGGTGCTCGGTGGTAACGCGGCCCCCCGCGGGGGTGGCCACGAGCCCCAACGGGAACCGACGACAGCCTTCCGGCTTGGCCTCGGGTCCGAGGTCGGCGTGCACCGAGCAGCGCTGGTCGGGCATCAAGAAAACGCACCCGCCGTCGGCGGCGGTGCGGAGCATGTAGTCCTCATGATCTTCGTCCCAGCCGGCGGACTTGCGGTCAATGCGGCGCATCTCCGCCGTTTCCTTCTTGGTCAGCGGCCCGATCCCGTGGATGTCCGTGCAGCACAATCCGTCGCCGAAGCAGGTGTACCGGGCGCCAGGCCGCGCCAGCAGGGGTCTTACTTTCGTCTTTTTCTTTTTGTTTCCAGCCATGAGACCGTGCGTCGTTCGTCAGCGCGTTGGAAAAGGGGACTGACCCCTCTTTCTGGGATATGATTTCGAGATGGCAGCGAGTCCTTCTCCGCTCGTGGGATACAACACGAACGTGCGCCATAAGGGAAACCTGTATCACATTCAAACCGAGGACTCGGGAATCAAGCGGCCTCACGTCATCACGCAGCTTTTTGCCGATGGCGGGCGCATCATCGCTTCGGAGAAGAGCTCTTACGAAGAGCACCTCGGCTCGGAGAATCTTCAGACGCTGGTCAAGCAGCTCATGCAGGAGCAGCACAAGCGAGTGTTCATCGCGCTACGCGATGGCGCCTACGACGAGGACTCGGAGGCGGAGCCGGGCCGGGCCGACGACGATCGAGCTCCGGGCGAAGCGGGCACCGAGGTCTTAGAGCATGCGGCTGCACGACTCGTGGAAGGCTCGCCCCGCTACGAGCCGGTTCGTCCTCGAACCGGATCACGGCAACGCATCTCGCAGGCTCCGCCGGCCCCATTCGGTCACGACGTATTGACCGAAAAGACACTCGACGAGGTCATCCTCGCGTACTTGGCACAGGACCTCGAAACCGGAAGCTGACCCGGGACGGCTTGACACTGTCGGGGGGGCATCGTTAGCTCCTGCGGCTGCACCGTGCGGCATGTCTCCGATGCCCGACGCCCAGACTTCGTTTCAGCACGACATCCCTCGCTCGATCGAGAGCGATCTCGATAGAGCCACGGCCGTAGATGCGGTGTTTCTGTTCAAAGTTCACGGAGATGGGGGCGGCATCTGGACGGTCAACATGAAGGACGCGCCGGGGGTCACCGAGGGCGACCAAGGCTATGCCGACTGCACGATCGAGATGTCGAGCCAGGATTGGAAGGCGATGACCGACAAACCCGGCACAGCGATGCAGTTCTTCATGCAGGGCAAGATCAAAGTCACCGGAAACGCCCTGCTGGCGACCAAGCTGCAGGCGGTGATCGGATAGTGAGAAGCGAGATCCGATGAACGCGCTCCAAGATCGTCTGTTCCGCCTCCTTCAAGATCCCCGCGTGATGAAGCTGATGCAGGACCCGAGGGCGCAAAAGCTGATCATGAAAGGCTTCCGCTTTCGCGGACGTGTCGAAGGCGCGGTGGATCGGCGCGTCCAGAGCATCGCCGGCAGGCTGAACCTCGCGACGCAGCGCGATCTGCGGGCGCTGCAGAAGAGAATTCGACATCTGGAGCAGGCGGTTCGCGACGCCGAAGAGCGCCTCACCGATGCCGAAGATGCTCGAGCAGGGCGGGGCCGTAGTTGAGCCCTAGGTAGAGCGCCGCGACCAAGGGCACCACGATACTGAGGATCGCGATGCTCACTCCGAGGACGGCCACGGCGTAGTCTCCTATCGTGGCCTTCGACCCGGGCTTCTGGTGTGCGCGAACCAGCTCGAGATTGCGGCGGTTCGCTTTGAAGCCGACATCGAACACGTCTCCCACTAGTGGGAGCGAGCCTGCGATGGCGTCCACCAAAATGTTGATGACCATGCGGAGCAAGACGACGCGGGGAACCCCCCGACGCAACGCCAGGGCGAGAAGCCCGATGGCGCCGGCGCCGGTGACGGCATCCCCTAAGCCCGGAAAGAGAATGCCGATGATCGGATCGAGACCGAACCGGAGATCGGTCCCCGGAATGCGAAAGCGGTCGTCGAGCAGCGCCACCAGGCGCTCCGCCAAAAGCTCGAGCTTCGGCACCGACGCTTCCGGGTCGATCATCGGGCGATCGTAGCGTGGGCTCAGGCGCCTGCCAGAGCCTGATCGCCGCACACCTCTGCGAAGACGGCACGCAAACGCTCGCGCAAATTGGAGCCCTTTTCCACGAAGTGGTGAATGCCGAGCTGATGCAGCAGCTGAACGTCGTGCTCCTGCGCGCCCGCGCTCACGGAAATGATCGAGCAGCGCTTCGCCAATCCGTCACCTTTGAGCCGCATGCACACCTCGACCCCATTCATTCGGGGCATGTGGAGGTCGAGCAGCATCACGTCCGGCTCCTTCTTCTGTACCTCTTTGAGCGCCTCCTCGCCGTCGTGGGCGACCCGAATCTCCGCCCGTCCGACGATCTGGCGAACGTAGAAGGTCAGAATCCTCGCAAGGTCGACGTCGTCATCGACGATCAAGACCGACAGAGCCTTCGCGCCGGCCCCAACGGCGTCGTCGCCACGTGGACGCGCATCTCGAACGGCGCGCATTTGCCAAGCGACCGCCTCCGCGCTCTGAATGCGTATCTGCGGATCGGGAGCGAGCATCTCTTGGATGAGCTGGTTGAGTGATGGAGGGCAGTCGGGGCGCAGCTCGGAAACCGGCTTGGGTTGACCGCGCTCGTGTGATGCGATCACCTCTCGCATCGTCATTCCCGAAAACGGCCGGAACCCGGTCAAGAGCTCGTACGCGAGCACGCCGAGCCCGAAGATGTCGGCGAGATGCCCACGGCCGGGCTCGGCGGTGTTGAGCAACGCCTCCGGAGCCATGTAAGGGGGCGAGCCGGCCACGCGCTGTCTCCCATTGACGTCGAACTCGGGAAGCACGAGCCCAAAGTCCATCAGCACGACGCGATGAGCCGGGGTGAGCATGATGTTGTCCGGCTTGATGTCGCGATGGACCAGACCCGCACGGTGAACGACGCTGAGACCCTCGGCAGCCGGCATCAGGAGTTGGACCGCCTCCGCAGGGCTGAAAGGCTGACCGCTGCTCCAGCGCGTGGACGCGTGCTGTGTGAGCGACACCCCGTAGACCCGTTCCATGACCAGATAGTCGATGCCTCGATGCTCGCCGAGCGTGTGCACAGTCACCAAGCTCGGGTGCTGGAACGCCGCCAAGGCCCTGGCTTCGTTTCGCAGGGGCGGGCTCAGCGGGTTCGGCCAGGCCGCCTTGATCGCAACGCGCCGGTTGAGGAGGTGGTCGTGGGCCTCGAAGACCTGACCCATTCCTCCCCGTCCCAGAAGCTGCATGATTTCGTAAACGCCATCGAGCAGCTCCCCTGTCGCGAAGATGCGATTTTCCTCGCCCATCGGTGGCTCGCTCGGGGCGATGGCATGTCCACCCACATCCCGCATATCAGTATTTACAGAATATCTTCATGCGACTGTAAGTCGCAAGCTCCTCAGAGGTCGATCGCGCGGATATCGAGCCCTTCGACTGGCTTTCCGAGGAATCTCGAGGCCGAAGCGCCAAATTGGCCTGGCAGATCGGTCACCAGCACCCGGAGCTCGCCCGGACCTCGATCCTCGGCGGGCCCGGTGTCGATCAGCGCGCTCAGCGCTCGCGCGGTGGCATCGGCGCTGTCCACGATGGCGACATCGTGGCCTAGGAGCTCCACCGCAACGTCGTGAATCGTCTCGAAAAGTAGGGGGTAGTGCGTGCAGCCGAGCACGATTGTGTCGATGTCCGCCTCCACGAGGGGCTGCAAGTAACGCTGGGCCGCCAGCCGAGGGACCTCCCCCGTCGTCCATCCTTCCTCGGCGAGGGGCACGAACAGGGGCGCAGCTTGTGCAAACACCTGCACGGCAGCGTTCTCGACTCGAATTGCGCGCTCGTACGCCCCTGAAGCCACCGTGCCAGCAGTCGCGAGCACCCCGATGCGCCGATTCCGGGTGGCCGCCACGCCGGCACGCGCGCCGGGGTTGATCACCCCGACGACGGGAATGTCCAGCCGCTCCTGAAGCGCCTCGAGAGCGACGCCGCTCGCGGTATTGCAGGCGACGACCAACAGCTTGATGTCGAAGCTGAGCAGGCGTTCCGCACACCCGATCGCGTACTTGATGACCGTCTGCGCGCTGCGGGTTCCATAGGGAACGCGCGCGGTATCACCGAGATAGACGAGGTTCTCGGCTGGGAGCGCCGCGTGGACGGCCCGGGCGACCGTTAGACCGCCCAAGCCCGAATCGAAGATGCCGATCGGCTTTCCCACCTGGCTCCGTGGCCGCAAGGTTGCACAAGCATCTCGAAAGAGCCACCAGGCTAGGCGTCTGGTAGGCTGGCTGACGAATGCCTGCGCTGGCGCTGATCTCGGAAGACCCCAAGCTGTTCCAAAACCTAGCCGCGACACTGGAGGGAACGGGCTGGTCCGTCGAACGGCTGGATCCGGAAGCGCTCAGCCGCGGTGGGCTCCCTCATCACGTACTGGCCTTCGATGCCAGAGGTCCAAGCACCGTCTCCTCCGAACCGCCCGGCGGCAAGCCGCTGTTGCTCATCGTCGATCGCCCTCCGCCCAACGGGTCCGAGCAACTCGGAAACGACATCGTCTTTTGTCCTCTGCGGCGGGACGAGCTCCTGACGCGATTGGATCGACTGCGCGCTCGTACACCCCTCGAAGATCTGAGGCGGCGGTACGCCGAGACATTCGCATCGATGCCCCTCGGCATCGTGGTGATCGGTCCCGAGCTCGAGATGGTTTTTGCAAACCCGCGGTCGTACGAGCTGGTAGGGCACCGCGAGGAGACGATTTCGTCCGGCGACATCGATCAAGTGGTGTCGGCGGAGGATCTGCCGCGGATTCGGGAGGCGCTGTCGCAGGGCCAGTATCCTCGCGGGATGGACATCCATCTGGTGCGCAGAGATGGAAGCAAGGTGTTGTGCAGCTGCTCTTTCGCGCCGCTCATCGGAGCCGAAGGGTACACCGTGATCTCGTTCGACGACGTTACCGATCAACGCGAGACGGAGCAGGAGCTGCTCAAGACCATGGAGTTCTTGGAGTCACTGATCGAAGCCAGCGTAGACGCGATCATCGCGACCGACATGGAACGACGCGTGGTCTTGTTCAATCCGAGCGCCGAACGAATCTCGGGGCGCCACGTGTCCGAAGCGATGGGTAGCGTGAAGCTAGAGGACCTGTTGGGACGCGCATCGGCCGAGCTCGTGATGCAACGACTGCTCTCCGAGGAGCACGGTGGCGAAGGACGGCTCGAGCCGACCATGTTGGACCTGCTGGACATCCACGGGACTCGAATTCCGGTGCAGCTCTCCGCATCCCTGATCTACGAGCAGGGGGAGCCTTCGGCGATCGTTCTCATTTTTGCCGACTTGCGCGATCGCATCCGCGTCGAGGAGCGATTGGCCGAGGCGCAGAAGAAGTTGGCCTTCACCGAAAAGCAGGGCGTTCTGGCCGAGCTCGCGGGCACCGCCGCGCACGAGCTGAACCAACCCCTCACCAGCATGATGGCCTATGCCGAGCTCCTGCTGCGTCAGTCCGAGGCCGGGTCCGGTCCTGCAAAGGCAGCCGAGGTATTGATTCGGGAGGCGGAGCGCATGGCCGAGATCGTTCGCAAGATCGGAAAGATCACGCGATACGAAACGACCGCCTACGTCGGACAGCAGAAGATCTTCGATCTCGACCGGGCTGCGGACGCTTCGGGCGAGCCGGGGGCGAAGGGCTGAGGGATGGACGACTCCGTGCGCAAGAAGCCGCCGGCCCGGCCCAGCACCGAGCCACGCGTCTCTGCGGTGAAGTCGATCGTGACTCCCAGAGAGCGCGGCGCCGAGGCCCCGAACCTGACGCTGATACTCGAGTCGCTGCACGAGGCCCAACGCGAAACGGCGGGTTTCGCCACCGATGAGAAGATCCTGCGCGCTTACGTCCATGCGCTCGAACGACTCTATCCCGACGTTCGTTTCGCGATGCGGCTTGCGCCTCGAATCAGCGAAACGCCTTCGATCGTCCAAGCGACCACCCATCGAATCCGTCCCGAGGCCATGGACGAGGTGTCCGTGACCGAAGCCGGTCTGCTCCGTGCGGGCCTCGGGCAGCCCACGTTGGCACCGAGCAGCATGCACCTTCGGCGAACCTACGAGCCCATCCTGCTAGCCGGCCCGCGCGAAGACACGGATCCTCGGGACGGCCTCGATGCTCCGCTCGTCGTGGGCGGGGAAGTCGTCGGGACGCTCGCAGCAGAGTTTGCACGGGGAGCGCTCCCACCGCGGCTGGAAGACGCCGTGCTGGTGACCGCGGCCCAGGCGAGCGCTGCGATCGAGAACGGCCGGCTTCGTCGCGAAGCGCTGCATCTGCGCGACTATCTCGAAAAGCTGCTCGAGCACGCGAACATCCCCGTCTTGGTCGTCGGCCGCGAACGTGGAATCCGCGTCGTGAGCAGCGCATTTGGGCGCATCACGGGCATCGATCGGCAAGGCCTCGTCGGCAAGGACGTGCTCCAACTGGCAAGCCAGAGCGATCGGGTTCGGGTTCTGTCCGCCTTCGTCAACGCGCTTCGCGGCCGCGAGGCGCCTCCCTTCGAGCTCAAGCTGCCCAAGGCGGGAGGCCGACAGGCGCGCCTGCAGTTTACGCTGGCGCCGATTCTGGACGCCGAAGGCCGGGTCGCAGGTGTCATCGCCATCGGACAGGACAGGACCGAGGTGCGGGAGCTCGAGGGGCAAGTGATTCACGCCGAAAAGCTTGCCACCCTGGGTCAGCTTGCTGCCGGAATCGTGCACGAGATCAACAACCCACTCACCAGCATTTCGGTCTACGGCGAGTATCTGTTGAGCAAGCTGAGCCGTAGCGGCGGCGACGATTCCGATGTGAAGCGGGTCGAACGCATTCTACGAAGCGCCGACCGCATTCTGTCGTTCACACGCAATCTTCTCGCCTACGCCCGTCCGTCGAGGGAAGAAGCACAACCGGTTTCCATCAACGACGTGCTCGAGGAGACCGTCGTGTTCTGCGAGCACATCATCCGCGAAGCGCGGGTCACCATCGTGCGTGACTACGGCCAGGGCTTGCCGCAGGTCAGCGCGGTTCCCGGCCAGCTCCATCAAGTCTTCGTGAATCTGATCACCAACGCCTGCAACGCCGCACACTCCGATGGAGGGCGGATCCGCTTGTCTTCGCGCCTGAGCGGCCACGATCGGATCGAAGTGCGCGTTCAAGACGACGGAGTGGGAATCCCTGCGGCGGAAATCGATCGCGTGTTCGAGCCCTTTTTCTCGACCCGACGCAAGGGCAAAGGGACGGGTCTTGGTCTCTCGATCGTCAAGAACCTCGTCGAGCAGCACCGCGGCGCCATCGAGATCGAGAGCGAGCTCGGGCGCGGGACGACCGTCGTGGTCACCCTGCCCTGCGCAGATCACTAGGTCCGGAAAATTACGACGGTTTAGGGTAGCGACCCTTCAGCGCGGTCTTATATGTGGAATCAACCGAAGCCCTCGCCAGTTAGGGGAACGATAGGGAGGAACGTACATGCATCGGACTATGCTTCGGCAACCATGGTTGATCGCCCTCGGCGCCGCGCTCGCCATCGCCGCGATGGGCACCGCCTATGCGGCACCAGGCGAGGCTCCGACGGATGAAGAGGCCCTGTCTCGGGCCATTGCGTTCGAGACGGCGCTGACCGCGGTCGCAGAATCGGTTTCGCCGGCCGTCGTCAGCATTCAGGTCGAAGTCAACAGGCCGCAGACCAACGCCTTGCCCTTCTTCTTCGGTGGACAGGGTCGGGGCGGGATCGTTCGGGGCGGCGGATCCGGCGTGATCGTTCGGTCTGACGGGTTCATCCTCACGAACAACCACGTGGTTCAAGAAGCGAGCAGAATCGACGTACGCCTACAGAACGGCAAGAGCTATCCAGCGAGGTTGGTTGGAGCCGATTCGGCAACCGACCTCGCCGTGCTCAAAATCGATGCACGCGGCCTCCCAAAGGTGGATTTCGCGTCATCGGAGCGAGCGCGGGTGGGCCAGTTCGTCATCGCAATCGGGTCGCCTTTTGGTCTCGACTATAGCGTCACCACCGGCGTGCTCAGCGCGAAGGGCCGCGGCGGGATCGGCGCAAACGAAATCGAAGACTATCTGCAGACGGACGCAAGCATCAACCCGGGCAACTCGGGCGGCCCGCTCGTCGACCTGCACGGTCGCGTCCTCGGGATCAACACCATGATCATCGGAAGAGGATCGGGGATCGGGTTTGCCATCCCATCGGAGATCGCGCAGCGCGTGGCCGAGCAGCTCATCGAAACGGGAACCGTCAAGCGTGCGTGGTTGGGTGTCTCCTTCCAGGAGATCACCCCCGAGCTCGCTGCACACTTCGATGGATCGATCGAAGGAGGCGCTCTCATCAACGCCGTGGTGCCGCAGGGACCTGCCGAAAAGGCGGGTCTTCAAGCCGGTGACGTGGTGACTGCGGTGGGCAACACGAAGGTCACCGAAGGGCACGACCTCCTGCGGGCCGTGCTGCGGTACGGGGTCGGGGAGCGCGTCGTCCTCGAGGTGCGGCGCGGCGACGTCACCAAGAAGATCGTCGTCGTGACCGGGGAACGACCGAGCGAGGATGGTCCCCAGTCTCGTGATCGAGGCACCGAAGACAATGGAATGCTCGGGCTCGGGCTCGAGGAGCTCACCCCACGGCTGCGGGAACGGTTCGGCTACCGAGGGGAAGGCCAGGTGTTCGTGAGCGGCGTCGAGCCGGGGTCGGACGCCGATCGGGCGGGTTTGCGTCCGGGCGACATCATCCTGCAGGCGGACCGGCGCCCGGTTCGTTCGACCGCTGATGTCCGCGCGGCGCTACGCGACGGGAAGGCCTTGCTCTACATCGAGCGTGAGTCCCACCGCTTCTTCCAGTCGATCGTTCGGTCGAGGTAGCGCTATCGCGCAATCGTGATTTCGATGGTTGGGCCGTGAGCTTCGACGCGATAGAGCGGCCTGCGCCCTGCGACGAAGCGAACCGTGAGCTCGGAGAAGTCTCCCCGATTGAGAATGCTGGCATGCTCAACGTCGGAATGCGCGGCGGCAATCGGGCCCGCTCGTGAAAGCGACAGGCTTCCCGGAATGGTCACCGAAAACCCATCGCCTTCGATGATCCCCTCCATTTCGGTGACATCGTTGCTCATCCGAAGCACGTGCTTCTCGCCCCCTGGTACGGCGTCCGCGCCAAATGACATGCCTCGCACCGTCTCGGGCGGCAACGGCGCCCCTTGTGCTGCGTAGCCGGCCTCCGACGATTTGCTGTCGGCCGCTTCATGCGCCGCCGCCGGTCGAATCGCAGGCCCTGCAGTGGTGGCGGGCCCTTCGGCCGCCTCTCGGACTGCCGTCTCCAGGCCTGGCGCTGCCTCTGCGCTCGCCTCCGAAGCCGGCCCCGATGCCGCCCACAGATAGGTGAGCCAACCCGCTGCGACGATCGCGCACGCCATCGCCCCGACGATGAGGTAACGACGATGATTGCGGCGCGTGTTCTTCAGATGCGCGCGCGCGGCTTGGCTTCGGGGCACCTGCTTACGTCGGGGCTTGTCGTCCAAGCGGGCGCGAAGCGCTCCGATGAAACGCGAAATCAAGGCGAAGAGCTCGCCACCTCTATCCCGAATTCCCGGCACCAGCCGATCAGTCACCGCATCGCGCGCACTGGCCGCCGCGGTCGCGATCTGGCTGCGCGCTGCGCTCGCATGCTTTCGGAGCTGTTCCGTGATCGATTCAACGGGCGGCTCCTCCGTTTCTTGATTGTATCGCACGATTCGCGGCCGATCCTCTTCGCGCGCCTCCCCAGCAGCTGTGTGCGTGCGAATGGAGGGCGGCGTCTCGTCGGGCAGCGTGTCGCGCGCCTCGCCATCGCCCGCCAGGGCTTCGTCGGCCTCGGACCGCTCGTAGCCGATGCTCAGCACCAGCTTGGGGGTCCTCTCATCCATCTTGAGCTCGACCGCTTCCAGGTGACCTCGACGGCCGGCCGTCTCGTTCAGGACCGCGCTGCCAATCGCCAGGAAAGGAAGCGGTTGCTCCACCGACAGGCCCGTGGCGTGCTCGGATTGGATTTCGGCCACGATTTGCGAGCCGACTCCGTCGAGCTGAAGCCGAACCGTCGGGGCTCTTGCGGAGGTGCGTCCCCAACTCTGAATCAGCGTCTCGATGCGCGTCTGATCTCGATCGGACAGGTGCGTGAAGCGGATTCCGAACTCGCCCGCATGCGGACCGTCTTCGTGCGCCCATACGACTCGGCCGATCATCTCGATCGGCTCGCCGCCTCGGGGGCTCTCCAACTGGCAGCGGAGCGTGGAGCCGACTTGCGGAAGCACCGAGGCGCGCATGGAGAGCCCACCCGAACCTACATTGATGCCATCGGCTTCGAGCTCATGGTGAAAGCCCTCCGGATGGAGCTTGATGAGAACCTCATCGAGCGGCACACGCGGCGGCCGAGGTGCTTGGTAATAACCCGCGGATGTATTCATGGAACGTACTCCGGACCGACGCGCACGTCGTTCCATCCCGACTGGTCCCAAAACTGAGCAAAACCGTCCACTTTTCTGCAACCCGGTTTCCTTGACCGCCTCGCGACGGAGCCGCACTCTTGGCGGCGCCACGATGGGCGTTCGGATCACCGTGCAGTCGCTTTGGACGGAAGCCGATGCGTCGACTTTCATGTACGAGTTCGCGCAATCACGAATCGTGATCGGCCGATCCCGAAGTGCGGATGTTCAGCTACCTCACGCAGCGGTCAGCGGCACACATGCGGTCATCCACGCGCAAGGCGCGGGCTACGTCATCGTCGACGAAGGCTCCACAAACGGCACGCGCATCAACGAAATTCCGGCCGTACCGGGACGCCGCAAACCGCTTCGAAAACAAGACGTGGTGGACCTCGGCGGCTACCGTTTGACGCTCGACGTGGGCGTCCCCGTCGCGCAAACGATCTCGGCCCGGCAGAGCACCGAGTACGCAAAGCGGATGCTCGCCGAGCAACTCGGCCGCGAAGGCGTTCCAGCGCTCGACGCGGAGCTCGCGGCCGTCCAAGGCGCCCCTGACGAGCACGTGGAGCTGCTCCCCATCGTCAAAGAGCCGGTGAGCGAGCCTCCACCGCCGCGGGAATCACGACCTTCTCGGCAGCAACGGCCATCGAAACCCGACCTCGTGCAGCCCGCGCGCGCCCCGGTCAAGCTGGGCCGAAGCGAGCTCGCCGTCTATGCCCTGGCTGCGATCGTCGTGGCGAGCAGCGTGTTGGCCATGGCTCTGCTGATGCAGCGCTAGGTGTTGCGTAGGTAGATCAGGCGGAGCCCCTCGAGCGTGAGAAACTCGTCGATATCTTCGATGGTTTCGCTGTCTGGCTCGATCAGCCTCGCTAGCCCACCGGTGCCGATGACCGACACCTCGGTGTTCATCTCCGACGCCAGGCGCCGCACCAAGCCATCGACCAATCCCACGTATCCGAAGACGATCCCGGATTGCATCGAATGCACGGTGTTGCGTCCAATGGCGCGAGGCGGCCGGGCGATCTCGCTCCGGGGTAGCTTGGCGGCTCGCGAAAAAAGCGCGTTGGCGCTGATTTCCATCCCCGGAGCGATCGCGCCTCCGAGATACTCGCCTTTGGAAGAGATGCAGTCGAAAGTGGTCGCCGTCCCGAAGTCCACGACGATTGCCGCCCCCTTCACGCGCTCGTACGCTGCAACCGCATTCACGATGCGATCGGCTCCTACCTCGCGCGGGTTCTCGTAGAGCACGGGCATCCCCGTCTTGATGCCGGGACCGACGACCATGATCTCGTGATCGAAGGCGCGGTCCACTGCGTCGATGACCGTGTCGTTGAAGGACGGAACGACCGAAGCAAGAATGCTCGCGCGGACCTCGGAGCGCTTCACGCCGACCAGCTGGACCAGGCTCAGCAAGAGGATCTGGTATTCGTCGCTCGTGCGGCCCTTGGCGGTCTCGATACGGAAGTCATGCATCAACCGGTCCCCCTCGTAGAGGCCCAGCACCGTGTGCGTGTTGCCGACGTCGACGACGAGAAGCATCTAGCGCGGCCGCAACGACAGGGTGAGATCCAGCAGATCCCCGAAGGTCTTGGGTCTTGGGAACTCGGGTTGGTCGGTCGAGTAGATGACCGGTTGGCCGGTCGGCGAGACGCTGTGCGGCCGAATCGACTCGGGTCGCCGCGAAGGAGATTGCATCGCGGCAGGCGCTCCCGACGACGGCCGAACCGACCGGGCGCGAGGCTCGACGGAAAGCGGCCGCTCCACATGAGGCGGTTGCGAGGAGTAGCGCGTGGGGCTCTCGAGCTTTGGCGAGGTTGGCGGCTCGGAAACCGGAGACGACGGGGCGCTCGTGGGAAATGCGCTCGGAACCGGGGTTGGTTGGGCCGCGGGGGGCACCGGTCGGGAGGATCCGGCTGTCGTCGCTGCCGAGGTGGTGCCTGATTCGGCGCGGATTCGATCGATGGCTTCTGCGGCTCGGGTCGATCGTTCGCCCGGACGCTTCGCCTTCACCTTGTCGAGCAGGGATCGAAGCCTTTCTTCGCGATCGCTCATGACGCCCTCTTTGATTCGAGCATGCCCACGATGGCAGGCAGGTCTGCTCCGTCCTTGTACCAACCCCAAACCGTCTCGGCGACCTCGAAGTCGACCATGATGAACTTCGAGTCGCCCGATGGAACGCAAGAAACCTGGCGCTGGGAAATCTCCGAAAACATCCCACCGAGAAGCGCGGCCGCTCCGAGCTCGTCTTCGTCGAGCGCGGGCTTGTCGCGAAGCACCACGACGAGCGCGGAGCCCCAGCGCTCGAAGGTCAGGCGCCCCCAGCCGAACAGGGACGTGACCGCGCATACGTGTCCGAGCACCGCTTCTGGCGAGAGCAACGAGGCCGGACGGTCCAAGCCGCTCAGCACTTGCTCACCGAGCAGCTCGCCGAGCCTGCGAAGCGGGGTCAGGTCGCCATCGCGCGCCGCCGCCGCAACGAGCGCCGAAAGAACCTCCTCACTGAGAAGCACTACGCGTTCTCCGCCACGCGTACGCACCGTGCCCCCCTTCAAATTGAACTCATAGAAGCCGCCAGGATCGAAACGCCCGTCGTGCATAGGTTCCCCCTCCCGCCTGGGTGTAGAAGGTACAAGCGGATCGTGTCAAATGCCATGGGTGAGATCAAACCTGCTGTGCATGGCCCTCGCGATTGCCGCGCAAGCAGCGACCGCACAGGCCCAGGGCGATCTGCTCGGTGTAGACGACATGGCCGAAGCCATCGTTTCGATGACCTCGCCCGTATGGACCGGGCCTCGGACCACTGCCCCCGATCGGGTATCGCGACCGCCTGCGTCACTGGCGATCCGGTCCCCGTATGCCCTGCTCACCGTTCACGCTGGCCCTGGCGTGAGCGACCGGACGTTGCGACGGGCGCTCCAAGCGCTCGAGCATGCGCGGGCGCGACTCGACGCGCTCGGCTGGCCGTCGCCGATTCCAGACGGAGACCTCGGAGGCGGCCCGGAGCTCGACCTGTATCTGAGCGCTGCGTTACCCGCTGCGGCCTACTCCGACGGTCTCGTGCCGTGGAGCTATCTCGACCGAGCCTCGACGTTTGCCGTGGTGAGCCCGGCGCTGCCCGCCGCGATGATCGATGCGTGCGTGACCAGCGCCTATGCCGAAGCCATGCTGATGAGCGCCGAGCCTGCGGAAGCCAGATCCTGGCGGCGAGCGACCGCGGCATGGTTGACTTGGGAGCTCACCGGGTATGCCGGGTGCAATGATGCGGTGCTCGGGCAGCAGGCCGAGCCGCACCGCTCCTGGATTGCCGGCGCGGCGGACGGCGGCTCCGGCGGCATGATCTGGTTGGCGTACCTTTCGGAGCGGCACGACGCCCATTCACGTCGATTCATCCGTGATGTGTGGGCCCTGGCGAGCCAGCGAACCTGGGAAGGAACCGGGCTCCGCGCCGAGCCCGATCTTTGGTCGGCCATCGATGCGGCCGTCTCCCGCAGCGGGGATCGCCTGCTCGACAACGTCGAAGAGCTCGCCGTGCTTCGTTGGTTCGTCGGCAGAGGCGAGCCTCCCCATCCGCTCGTGGCTTCCCTGGACGCGGATGCCAAGGTTCCCGTGACGAGACGGATGACCCGGCTGCCATCGAGGGTCACCGCGGCACACCCGCTTCAGCCCTTTGGAAGCGCATACGCGACCATGAATGCCGCGGCTTGGAATGACAGCACCCGCCTTCATTGCTGGTTGCGCGGCGAGTACGGCGTACGTTGGTCCTTGGTGGCCGTTCAGCTCGACGGCCACGGAAACGAAACCCGACGTATCGCCGCGCCACACACCACCACGACGCCCAATTCATACTTGCCGATAGAGCTCGACGAGCGAACGCAGCAGCTCTTGCTGGTCGTGACGAACCTGTCGAACGACGTACCCGATGCGGACGAGGCAGACGTCCACGAGCGGGCGTTCGAGCTGATCGTGGACCGGGCGACGAACTAGATTAGCTTCGCGGTCGCCGTCGCCTGCGTCTGCGGCGGCTGCGAGGCTCTGCGCTATACACGGCCTCGTTTGGCTCCCGTGCCCAGTCGGGCGGCTCCTCGCCCCGCGCTTTGCAATCGAGAGCGTACAAGGTGGCAGCGTCGGCAAAGTATTCCCGACGTGCGATCGACTGAATCTTGCCCGTTCGCAAACGCCGCTGCGCCATAACCAGCAGACGGATGCGGTCCTTCAGGCGCCTCGGCAGCGACAAGCGGAGCGAGAGCTCGCGAACGAGCTCCTCGTAGGCAGACGGAACGTCCGACACGTCCTCGAGCGCCTCGTCGATCGGTCCGAGCAAGAGCGCGGCCATCAAGACTGCGTCTCCTGGGAGCCGGTCCTCGGCAGCCAACGAATCCAGCGCTTTGAGGCGTCCGAACGTCAGCTCGGCACCCGTGAGATCATCATCGAGAAAGGACGCCACCTCGGGCAAAACCTCGCTCAGCACCCCCACGTCCCAAGCGAGAAAGACGGACCGGTGCGCCGCGCCGCCTCGCAAGAAGCGCAAGATCTCCTCGAGAACGCGGGGCGCCGCTGCGCGTTGCAGGTCGCTCCGATGCCGCACCATCGCGTCGTAGACGTCGGGGTCGAGGCCCATGTCCAACCGCGCGCTGAACTTGATTGCACGGAGAATCCGAACCGGGTCTTCCCTGAATCGCACGTTGGGGTCTCCAATCGTACGCAAGAGATGCTCTTCCAAGTCGGCCACGCCGCCGACGAAATCGATCACCTCTCCTCGTTCCAGATCGTAGAACAGGCCGTTGATCGTGAAGTCCCGCCGAATCGCGTCTTCGTGAGGCTCGCCGAAGACGTTGTCGTTGGTGATCAACAGGTCGGTGTCTTCGCCTTCGGTGATCGCGCGCCGGGACGGGATCAATCGTACCGGTTCCGGACCGGCGCAGAGCGGGATCTTCTTGGCGATCTTGGGCTTGATCGATTCGTAGCGCTGCGAGGGGTCACGCCGAAACGTCGCCACCTCGATGACCTTTCCGCCCGAAAACAACACGTGGGCAAGACGAAACCGGCGGCCGATCACGCGGCAATTGCGAAATAGATCACGTACCTCGTAGGGCCGGGCGCTAGTCGCAACGTCGAAATCCTTGGGCTTGCGGCCGAGCATCAGATCGCGAACGCCCCCGCCGACCAGGTAGGCCGTGTGCCCGTGGCGATTGAGACGCCGGATCACCTTCGCTGCGTCCGGATCGACGAGCCGGCGTGGAATCTCGTGCGCGTAGACGACTGGCTCCGGGGCGTCTTCGGTCCGCGCGCCCTGTTCTTCGTCGCCTCGCTGACTGAAGTCAGAATCTATCACTCGGGCCATTGAATACCGGCGGCCACTGAGGCCGGGAAGCTGTGTTGGATTTCTAGCAACAACACTTCCTGACTGCAATTGAAGACTGGTGCTACCGTCTCGCGAGGAAATGACAGACCTCGAAAGGTTGGCAGGCGGCGTAATCGTCTGCGGGTTCGAAGGGATCGACGCGCCTTCCACCGTCCAGCGGTGGTTGTCGCACGGGTTGGTAGCGGGGTTGATCCTCTTCAAGCGAAACATCGCCGACGTGGGGCAAGCAGCCGCCCTGATCGATGCCTGCAACGCCACGAGCACGGCTTCGCTGCCCCTCCTCATGTGTGTCGATCAAGAAGGAGGCCGTGTCGCACGTTTCGGCGACCCCATCCTTCGACTGCCGCCGATGCGTAAGCTCGCCGAAGCCGGCGACCCCGAGCTGACGCGCGACGCCGCCTTCGTGCTTGCTCGACAGCTGCGTGCGGTGGGCATCAACTTGGACTTCGCTCCAGTGCTCGACGTGGATACCAACCCAATGAACCCGGTCATCGGCGACCGCTCGTTCGGGCGCACGTCGGACGTCGTCATCGAGCACGGTCTGGCGTTCGCCGATGGTCTTCACGAGGGCGGGGTGTTGTCGTGCGGAAAGCATTTTCCGGGTCATGGCGATACCGACCTCGACAGTCACCTCGCCTTGCCGGTTCTGCGACACGACCGAGCAAGGCTGGACCGGGTGGAGCTGACGCCGTTTCGTGCAGCCGTGGGTCGGATACCGGCCTTGATGACCGCTCATGTGGTGTTCGAGGAGCTCGACCCGGTCGTGCCCGCGACCATGTCGTCGAAGTTGATCGACGGGGTCTTGCGAGGCGAGATCGGCTTCGAGGGCGCGGTCTTCTCCGACGACCTCGAAATGAAGGCGATCACCGAGCGTTACCGCATCGAAGAAGCCGGGGTCCTGGCGATCGAGGCAGGCTGCGACTTGCTCTTGGTTTGCTCCGACCTGGAAGCGGCAGGAAGCCTGCGGGACACGCTCGCAAGAGAGGCAGACCGAAACCACGGTTTCCAGACGCGACTGATGCAATCCCGCACCCGTGCGGACGCGCTCCGAGCGCGCGTCCGGAGCCTGCCCCCTGCCCTCACGAGAGAAAACGCGCTACACAGCGCCGAAGCGCGGAGCATCGAAGCACGGCTCCGGCAGTTGGAATGACCTCAGCACACCCTCTTCCCCCAGCTCCGAGCTCGTTGCGCGTCGGAGACGAGTGGCGCATCGGCGTCTATCGCACGCCCTTCGCAACGGCGGAGATGAGCACGCGCGGCTGGAAGCGCTACCGGCTCAAAGAATGGCACTATCTTTCCTTCACGACGGACGAGTGGTTCGTGGCAGTCGGGTTGGTTCAGCTGGGATACGTGGCCAACCTGTTTTCGTACGCGGTGGATCGAGCGCGCCAGAGCGAGGCTGTCGAGTACGGGGCGTTGTCGCCTTTGGGGAGGGCCTTGGGGTTCGCGTCGAGCTCGGTTCGGGGAACCACGGCTTGGAAGAGCCGGACGGCCCGCGTCCGGATCGACGCCCACGATGGCTGGGACGTGGATCTCGACATTCCGCTCGGAAGGGAGCGGCTGCGCGGGCGCGCCCACATCGAAGGACGCGACTCGCTGGCGATGTTGCATCAGCTGGGTCCGCACCGGTTTGCCTACACGCACAAGGCGGCCGGCTGGCCCGCCACGGGGCATTTCCAGCTTGGCGAACGCCCGATTCGGCTCGATGGCGGCCTCGCCGCGAGCGACTGGACGCGCTCCCAAGCAAACCGCATCACGGAATGGAAGTGGGCGTCACTCAGCGGCTTCGTCCACGGCGGTGCCGCCATCGGCCTCAATCTTTCCGCCCAGGTCTACGACAACGAAAAGGGGCACTCGATGGAGAACGCGCTCTGGATCGACGGGAAGGTGCAGCGGCTTCGCGGGGTGCGCTTCGAAGTTCCGGCCGATCCGACGGCCGAGCCTTGGGTGATTCGAAGCCTCGAAGGAGATGAGGTGGACATCCGATTCGAGCCGCTCGGAGCGCGCCTGGAGCGCACCAACTTCGGGCTGGTCCGGACCGAGTTCGTGCAACCGTACGGGAACTTCACCGGGCGAGTGCGAGATCACGACATCAGGGGTTGCTTTGGCGTCGTGGAGACCCACCTTTCGGTGTGGTGAGCAGAGAGCCTCAATGGAAATCTACGGCGACACGAGCGGCCTGAGCCCGTCGGAAACCAAGGCGTTGCAGCGCATCTATCGGAGACGTGTGCCTCTGGACCGTCTCACGACGCCAGAGCTCACCCGCGCGCTGGTGGGCGTGTCGCACGCGACCGGCCGACAAGTCGGTGTTCTGGTGGACCGCAGTGGGACGGTTGATCACGTCATCATCGGCGATGCCTCGAAGCTCATGTTGCCGGACGTCGGTCGCCTCCGGGCAGGCGCCGGCAGGCTGCGGGGGCTTCGGCTCATCCACACCCATCTGCGCAACGAGCCTTTGAGCCGGGACGACCTGGTCGACTTGACCCGTCTACGGCTCGACATGGTGGTCGCGATCTGTTTGGCGCCGGGCGAGGAGCGCGCGCTCTGCCTGTACTACGGGCACAACTTCCCCGTTCCCGCGGAGTCGACCGAGTCGCCTTTCCGAACCTTCGGGCCCATTCCCTATGCCAAGGCGCGCGAGAACCCCGCGGAAATCATCGCGACGCTGGAGCAAGAGTTCGCCCGCGCCGCTCGCGCCCGCGGCGTCACGGCCAAGGACGGGCGCGCCATCTTGGTGCACGTCTGCGACAAGCGCGGCGCTGCCCAAGCCGAAGACTCGCTGCGCGAGCTCGAGGAGCTCGCACGAACCGCTGGCGTCGAAGTCGCTGACCGCGTTCTGCAGGTGCGGGACCGCGTCGACCCGCGATACGTGCTCGGTCGCGGCAAGCTGGAGGATGTCGTCATCAGGGCCATGCAGCTCGATGTGGAGACGCTGATCTTCGATTGCAACCTACGACCGGCCCAGGCCAACAACATCGCGAGCATGACCGACCTCAAGGTGCTCGATCGCACGCAGCTCATCTTGGACATCTTCGCGCAGCATGCGGAAACCAACGACGGCAAGCTGCAGGTCGAGCTTGCACAGATGCGGTATCTGTTGCCTCGGCTCGGGCAACGAGACGACGCCCTGTCGCGTCTGACCGGTGGCATCGGAGGCCGCGGACCGGGTGAAACCAAGCTCGAGGTCGGCCGGCGACGAGCGCGGGAACGCGTCACCCGCCTTCAATCGCAGCTCAAGCAGGTGAGCCGCCAGCGAGAGCAACGGCGTTCCCGACGGAAGCGCACCGGAGCGCCCACAGTGGCCATCGTCGGTTATACGAACGCGGGCAAGAGCACATTGCTCAACGCGTTGACGGGCAGCAACGTGGTGGCCGAAGACAAGCTGTTCGCCACGCTGGACACAAGGTCCCGACAGCTGAGGCTTCCTTCCGGCCGCGACGTCATCGTGACCGACACCGTGGGCTTCATTCGCGATTTGCCGAAAGATCTCTTCGCGGCGTTTCGCGCCACCTTCGACGAGACGCGGGATGCAGACCTCCTGCTTCACGTCGTCGATGCATCGGATCCATGCAGGAGCGAGCATGTCGAAACCACGGAAAAATTGCTCGTCGACCTCGGCTTGGAACGAGTCCCGCGAATCGTGGTGTTCAACAAGTGCGACAAGCTCCCGGGCCTGCCTGGGACCCTCGCAAGCCGCGGCATCCCGATCAGCGCGATCGACCCGGGCAGCCTGGAGCCGCTGAAACGAGCGATCGACGAACGCATCCAGATTTCGTACCCGTTGCTGCGCGCCGAAATACCTACTTCTTCACGACCGGCTTGATGCCGACCTTTCCGTCTTTGACGACGACCTCGAAGTCGATTCGCTTGCCCCTGTGCTTGCGGTCCAGCTTTGGGACCATCTTCTTGAGGCTCTTGGCGACGATTTCGTAGTCGATCTTGTCCGTGCGCTCGTTGTTTCTGCGCTTGGCCTCGACGTAGCTTTCGTAAATCTGACGCATGCGCGCATCGCCCGGCCCCTTCGAGCGCGACGCGATGGGCGGTGGATCCTTGCGACCTGGAACGATCGCGGGGCTCGAGCGATCACGGCGAGGAACAGACGATGGCGATCGAGGCTTTCGAAACGTCGCCGCCGGCTGCGCCGGACGCGGGCCTTCGGAGATGGATCGCTTTGGCGGCGCGGAATCGACACCATCGAGATCGAGACCGGGCGCATCCGCGCTCGGCTGGGGCGCCTTCAGCGCATCCAGGCGTTGGCTCGCCTCGCTGATGATCGCGTCGACATCGACGTCTTGGTCGGGATCCAGCTCGACCGGGCTGCTGCTTCGACGTCGCCGGGCCGCCTCGCGCTCGGCCCGCGCTGCGTCTCGGCGACGCCTCGCGCGCAGCAAGTCGCGCCGATAGGTTCCCTCCTCGATCTGCCGTGCGACGCGTCGCCAGTAGGTTTGGAGGGTGGTGTACCGCTGAATGAGGGTGTTGTAGCGAAACCGAAGCGCGGTATTCCGCGGTTTCACCTTTCGCAGCTCGTGCAAGGTCCGGTCGAACTGCTTGCGCGCGATTTGCGGCTCGAGGCGCTCAATCCCCTGAAACCATTGCTCGTAGAGATGCTTGATCCGGGAAAGCTGCACCTCCGCGTCCGAGAGCAGGATTTCAAAGTCCTTCGGCGTCATGACCCAACCGTCACAGCGGTGTAATCCTCAAATTGTCGAACCAGACATCGGATTGCCAGTTATTGAAGGCGAAATGGTCGTGCCCACGGCCTCGAAGCGGCTCGGAATCCTCCATCCGAAGCAAGAGCTCATCATCTACCCACACCGTCAGAGTGCCATCGATGCGCTCGATCCGAAAGTGATAGGTCCGTCCGACCTGCACCTTGCGTGGCGGTCCGGTGATCCGGTCGGCGCCGTGCTCGTCCATCCGGGCGAGCACGTTGAGGGAGTTGTTCCACCCCCCGAAAATCACCACGTAGCTGGTCGCCTCGTAGCGGTCTCCCGTTGAATGAGAGGCGCCATCTCCGAAGATCTCGAGCTTGATGT
>LJTN01000006.1 GCA_001303415.1 Myxococcales bacterium SG8_38 | reverse complement strand
CGGCTTGCGTGCCCCAAGCCCACAAGTGCATCGGGGCACCTATGCAAGCCGCCCCGTTCCGTGGAGCCTCGTGTCGCGTTTTTCCGAGCCCGTGGATCAGGGCTCCGAGTCGGGAATTGCTGGTTTTTTGACGGGGTGACCGGCTCCGGACGATGGTTTGCGGGATGCAGGCGTCGTTCGAGCGCAATGAGCTTCGGGGACAGCTTCTCGACGGGCGCTATCGCATCGGGAGTCCCATCGGAACGGGCGGCACCGGAATCGTCTTCGAGGCGGAGCGCCTGGCGACGCTCGAGCGGGTAGTCATCAAAATGCTGCGCCCGAGCTACGCGGGGAATCCGGATCTGATGAGCCGCGTACGCCGCGAGGTCGAGGTCGCCCGGCGGGTCTTTCACCCCGGGATCGTTCCGGTCATCGATCATGGAACGCTCTATGACGGCTCGCCGTACCTCGTGATGAAGCACATGCGATCGGAAAGCCTCGCCTCGTATCTGAAGCGCCGAGGTCCCCTCCATGCGCACGAGATATCGGTGATCGTGGCGCGGCTGTCGTCGATTCTGCACAGCGTCCACCGGCATGGATATGTCCACCGCGACATCAAGCCCGAGCACGTGCTTCTCAATCGGGGCGGGTATGGCGAGCTCGATGTCCACCTGCTGGACTTCGGGGTTTGCGCGGCCGAGACCGCGCCCGCCGACGAGCGTGCCCGGGAGCGAGGCCGGGTATACGGAACCCCGAGCTACGCCTCGCCGGAACAGGCCAGCGGCAACCCCTTCGTCGACGCGCGCGCCGATTTGTTCGGCGTGGGGGTCACGATGTTCGAGGCGCTGACTGGCAAGCTCCCTTTCACGGGGTCGGACGTGACTGGGGTGCTACGTCAGATCATCCGGCAGGACGCGCCGCGCACGCAGTCGTTCGCGCCCCACGTCGACGACGAGATGGACGAGCTGGTTGCCAAGCTGCTGAGCCGCGCGCCGGCCGGCCGTCATCCTTCTGCGCGCGCGCTCATGCGCTCGCTTGGTCCTTGGCTCCAAGACCGGGTCCGTACCGAGCGGGCGCTCGCCGCCACGCTCGAGGTCGCTTCGGAGGCGAGCAGCATTCGGCCGACGGCTGCCCACGAGATGGTCGCCGCCTAACGCTAGTCGGCCTCGAGCCTGTCCATCAGGCCCTCGACGTCCGCCGGCGCCGCCATCGCGTGGTAGCCCTTGTCGACGTAGAGAATCGTGCCGGTGATGCCGCTGGCCAGCGGGCTGCACAAAAAAGCCGCCGCAGCGCCGACTTCTTCGGCCCGCAGGGCGTCTGGCAGCGGCGCATTCAGCTCGTAGTATCGGATCATCCTTTGGATGAATCCGATCGCCGACGCGGCGCGGGAGGCGAACGGTCCGGCGGAGATCACGTTGACCCGGTGGCCCCGCGTACGGCCGAGCTCGAAGGCCAGCATCCGGGCGTCGGTTTCGAGCGCAGCCTTTGCCGAAGCCATCCCGCCGCCGTAGTCGGCGACCACCCGCCGGCTCGCCAGGTAGGACAATGCCAGGAAGGCGCCCCCGGGCCGCATCAATGGTTGCAGTCGCTGGGCGAGAGACACGAAGGAATAGGCGCTCGCGCCAACCGCGGTCAGGTAGCCCCCACGGCTGGTCTCCATCAGCGGCTTGGACACCTCGGGTCCGTTGGCCAAGCTGTGCACGACGATGTCCAAGCAGCCGTCGCCGAAGTCCTCGCGAAGCCGACGGGCGACGCCATCGATGCTGAAGTCGCCGCGATCGCGATAGCGCTTTTGTCGGCGAATTTCTTCTGGCGCGTCGTCCAGCGTGTCGTACTCGGCGTCGAGCGGATAGATCCTTTCGAGCTCCAGCTTCCCGCCATCGGGGAGCTGGAGCGATGCATCGAGCTTTCCACGCCGCAAGAGCGTTTCGAAGATCCCAAGCGCGGGCGGCCACGTGCCCACGCAGATCGAGGCTCCCGCTTGCGCGAGCGCCTTGGCGATCGCGAAACCGAACCCCGCATCATCCGCCACCCCCGCGACGAACGCTCGTTTCCCCGACAGGTCGATCGACAGCATTCGCCGAACCTTATCTCCTGTGCCGCCAAACCGCTACACTCCGCGCCATGAAGAAGAAGCCGAGGGGCGTTCAATATGTGCCGGTGGCCGACCACTACTTCGGCGAGCGGGTCTTGCGGCGCTACGCGGGCGTTTGGTCGCTCTGGGCCCTCGGAGTCGGCGCAGTGATCTCGGGAGACTTCTTCGGTTGGAATTTCGGTCTGGCTTCGGGTGGGTTCGGCGGGCTGCTGCTGGCGACGGTCATCATCACGCTGATGTATGCAGGATTGTGCTTCAGCATCGCGGAGATGACCGCGGCTCTCCCGCACACCGGCGGCGCCTATTCATTTGCGCGCTCGGCAATGGGTCCGTGGGGTGCGTACATCACGGGTCTTGCCGAGAACATGGAGTACATTCTGACGCCTGCCGTGATCGTCGTCGGCATCGGCGGCTACTTGGGCGCCATCTTCGGCACGCCCGCTAGCGCGGAGCCGCTCTGGTGGCTCGCGGCCTACGCCGTCTTCGTGGGGCTCAACATCGCCGGGGTGGAAGCGACGTTTCGATTCACCGTGCTGATCACCGTTTTGGCCCTTGGCGTGCTGTTGGTCTTCTGGGTCTTCGCGCTGCCGCACTTCGATCTGAGCTGGGCGCTCGACATCGAGCCCGATCCGGGCCGCAGCCGCTGGTTGCCGCATGGACCGAGCGGGGTGTTGTCGGCGCTTCCTTTCGCGATCTGGTTCTTTCTCGCGATCGAGCAACTCCCTCTGGCCGCCGAAGAAGCGCACACGCCGACCCGCGATCTGCCGCGCGGGTTGCTCTACGGCCTGCTGACGCTCGTGGTGGCCGCATTTCTCACGTTGTTTCTAAACGCGGGAATCGCACCCGGCTCCGCGACCCTGGGCTCCTCGGCCGAGCCGCTGTTCGAGGGTTTCAAGACCATCTTCGGCGAGGGCCTCGGTGCCAAGCTGCTGGCGCTCGTGGCCGTCACCGGGCTCATCGCGAGCTTTCACAGCATCATCTTCGCCTACGGCCGTCAGATCTTCTCTCTTTCGCGTGCGGGCTACTTCCCCCGATGGCTGTCTCGTACGGACCGACGGCGTCAAACGCCTCACATCGCGCTCTTGGTCGGCGCCATCCTCGGTTACGCAGTCGCCTACGGGATTCACGCGCTCGGCCCGGAGCACCCAGTCGGTGCGGTGCTGCTCAACATGGCCGTCTTCGGCGCAGTGATCGCGTACGCCCTTCAGATGCTCAGCTATGTCCTGTTGCGTCTGCGACTCCCCGACATCGACCGCCCTTACCGGAGCCCACTTGGCATCCCGGGGGCGATCACCGCGTTGCTCATTGCCCTGATCACGCTGGTCACGCTCTTCGTCACGGACCCGGTCTATCGGAAGGTCGTGGTCGGCGCCGCCATTTGGTACGGCCTCGGACTGCTCTGGTTCGCCCTTTTCGCACGCCGCAAGCTGGTGCTCGCCCCCGAGGAGTCGTTTGCGCTGTCGGCCCAGCGTCCGCGCGACGTGGGATAGCAAGCGTGCCAAGCTTTGCGCATGCACGTGCTTCTGGTGCGACACGGGGAGGCGGTCGACACGAGGTCGGCCCCCACCGATACCGACCGCTGGCTGACCAACGCGGGCCGCCAGGCCGTGACTAGACTCGGAAAGGCCCTCACCAAACTGGACCTGCGCTACTCGTGCATCTACACGAGCCCGCTCGTACGCGCCGTTCAGACCGCGGAGATCTTGGCCGCAATGCAACCCGACTTCGAGGGGCCGCTCGAGGTGCATCGCGCGCTATCGAGTGAGGAGGGGACCACGGCGCAGGCCCTGGCGCCCCTCGCGCATGCGCAAGAGGACGACTTCATCGTGATGGTCACCCACGTGCCAAAAATCGGGGTGCTTGCGGGCCACCTCTCCGACCTCGACACGGCACCCGCCTTTCGTACGGCGTCGGCTGGGTTGGTGGAAATCGAGGACGGCCGCGGCCGGTTTCAATGGATGCTCGATCCGGACAGCCTCGGGCTGCGGGCCCGCTAGCGCTCACGCGGTGCAGACCTGATTGCGGCCGCGACGCTTCGCCTCGTAGAGGGCCTTGTCTCCCTGCGCGAACAGCTGCTCTGCGTTGGACGCGTGATCGGGGAACGTGGCCACCCCGAGCGAGGCGGTGACCTTCAGCGGGCCGAGATCGGTTGGAACCTCTGCATGGGCGAGCTCCTCCCGTACCCTTTCGGCCAGGAGACGGGCGCCCCGCGCATCGGTTTCCTCGCAAAGCACGCAGAATTCCTCTCCGCCGAAACGCGCCACCAGGTCGGTCTCGCGTTTCACGCGCGTGAGAACCCGGCCGAGCTCCTGCAAGACCCTATCCCCTGCCGCGTGACCGTAGGTGTCGTTGACCGCCTTGAAGTGGTCGAGGTCCGTTACGATGAGGGAGAGCTTTCGGCCGAAACGCTGGGCGGCCATGAGCTTCTGCTCCATTTGCTCGAGGAACGCGCGCTTGTTCAGGCAGCCAGTGAGACCGTCGGTGGTGGCCATCTCTTCGAGCTGCCGAACCGCTCGCGCGCTGGCCAGAGCCACACCCACCTGATTGGCCAATGCGCGCAGCGTCTCGCGTATGGACGCTCCGAACACCCCGCGGGACTTCGCTGCAACGATCAGGGTGCCGATGGGCTCCTCTCGTGAGACCAACGGCAACACCAGCAACGACTCCATGCCCCTGAGCTTGGCCTTCTTGGTGAAAAGCACCTGTTGCTTCGAATCGAAGTCTCCCCGGTAAGGGAGGTAGTGACGATTCTTGACGACCATCGCGGTGAGCGAGGTATTGTCGCGGAAGCGAAGCCCCTGGAGCTCGAGAGCACGGTCGCCGACGGCGCGCCGCACGATGTGGCGCCGATCCTCGGGCTGATACTCCGTGATCGCGGCGAAGTCGTGAGGGGCGATCTCTTCCGCTGCCGCAAGCGCCACCTCCATGACCGCGTCCTGCGTCCGCGCCGTGCTGAGCGCCTGGGATGCGCGGTATAGGATCTCCTGCTCTCGTTTGGAGGTCTCGAGCGCCATGAACACGCGCTCGTTCTCGAAAGCGCGAAGAATGTGAGAGGTACTGTCGCGCAGAAGCTCCTCCTCTTCGGGGCTGAATGGGCGGTCAGCCACGCGATCTGCACAAAGCACCGCTCGCAAGTTCCCTCGATCGAGCACCGGCACCGCGATGAACGAGCGAACCATGGCGGGGCCCCGGTAGTAACAAATACCCTGATATCCAGGCCGGATCTGCTGGAGGTTGGTCGTGAGCTTGCGCCGCACCGCCGCGCCCACGGCTCCGGCGCCGAGGCAAAGCGGTCCGTCCGCGATGTCGTCGCTCTTCGTCACCAGCTCGGCGATCTCCAACCGCTCGGGCTCATCGGTGGGCATCAAGAGGACGCACGTATGGAGGTCCAAGGTTCGATGAAGGAGCTGCAGCGCATGGTAGAGGGCCTGGCGAACCTCCTGGACACTGGTCTGATAGAGCCGCTCTTCGTCCCGGACGCCGTCCGACGACGGCGCAACCAGGCGAAACAGACGCATGTCATTGCGGATCTTGTCTTGTTGGGCCGCAAGCTCGAGCTCGGACTTGCGTCGCACGCGCGCGATCTCTGCACGGGTGAACGCATGGCTCAAGAAGCCGAAACAAAGGATGAAGAATGCGTTCGCGCCCAGCCGGAGCGGGTCGGCGATGTGCTCGGCCAGCCGCCCCACTCCCAACGCGAGCACGGCGGCAAAAGCAGTGACCCCGATGCCGGCCCACCCCTCTGCAAACGAAGCGACGAAGGCAACGGCCACGAACATCAAAGGGTGGAGCTCACTTTCGACGCCGCCCCGGAGCTGCACCAGCGCCTGCGCGCCGACGATGAGGAGCACACCGAGCTCGAAAGCAGCCTTTGGGTCGGCGCCGTAGAGGCGCGCCTGGCGACCGCGGTGCGCGAGGAGCGCCATCCAGCCACAGAGCCATGCGATATGCCCCCAGCCGAGGGCTCGGCTGCCCGGAACGAAGAATCCCGCCACCAAGAACGCGGCGAGGACGAAACCGGCGGCCAATCCCCATGCGGACCGCGCGGTGCGTCTCACGCGGAGCGCCGCCTGGACGAGGGCCGTCATATGAGAGCGGTGTTACGCTCGCCGCGGTCTCTTCAGCAAGAAAACCGCCCGGATGTGCGTCACCCGCCTACCCTAGCGCCGTGGAAACTGAAGGACGAGCTCCTCGTCGCGCACCATCCCGAGCTCGTCCCTCGCGATTCGCTCCACGTACGTCGGGTCCGTGCGCAAGGCGTCGATCTCACGCTTGAGCGCCGCGATCTCGCGAACTAGCTCCTCGTTCGACTCCCGTAGCTCAGCGAGCTCCGCCTGCAGGTGGCGATACCGAGGTAGGCCCTGCTCGTCGAGCACGAGCGTCGGGACGGTCATGATCGCCATGACCATCAAAGAGAATGGGAGCAGCGCCGCCGCGGGTCGCACGGGCCTCAGCCTGCCTCAGCCGGATGCCGGGGTGCAATTTTCTGCGCGCTTTCGCGGGCTTGACAGACCGCGGCAAGATTCTACTTTGCTGTCAGCGTGACGGTGACTTTGGACGAGCGCCATCGGAGAATTCTCTTCGCCGTGGTGACCGAGTACATCGCAACGGGTAAGCCCGTTGGGTCGCGACGCATCGCCAAGCGCTATGCGATCAATCTATCGCCCGCCTCCATTCGCAACGTGCTCGCCGATCTCGAGGACGCGGACCTGCTGCATCAACCGCACACCAGCGCGGGGCGCGTCCCCACCGATGCTGGGTTTCGATGCTTCGTCGATGCGATGGCGAACGCGGGAGAGATTTCTGCGGCCCATCGGACGGCGTTGATCCAGCGGCTTCAAGATCTCGCGCCCGAGGAGGATGCAGTGCGCGAGACCGGGCAGCTCCTCAGCAGGCTGACCGGCACGGCCACGATCATCGCACGCCCACCGGTCTCGGAGTCACAGCTCGAGCAACTCAGGTTCATTCGCCTCTCCGGCGGACGAACCCTCGCCGTGCTGGTGACCCGGGGCGGCGCCGTGGAGAACCGAATCGTGGTGACGGAGCTCGACCTAGATGATCGCGCCCTCGAGCGGGTCAGCAACTACCTCGAAGAGCTGGTGAGCGGACAGACGCTGCGCGCCGTGCGCAATCTGCTGGCCGAGCGCCTCGCCACCGAGGAAGGCCAGTACCAGGTGTTGCGAAGGCACGCCCAGAAGATGGTCGAGGCCACGGTCGAGGGACGTTTGGAGCAGGCGGAGGTTTGGATCGAAGGGCAGGGCGCTCTCTTTCATCGCCCGGAATTTGGCGATGCGGAAAAAATTCGCGGCTTCTTGAACGCATTCGAAGAAAAGCGAAAGCTCCTCGAGCTGCTCGAGCAGACGCTCGCTGCCGACGGAGTGCAGGTGTTCATCGGATCCGAGGCAGCGCTCGACGACGTGCGCGACATCAGCGTGATCTCGAGCTCGTACAGACGGGACGGATCCAGCGTCGGCTCCCTGGGCATCGTCGGTCCGACTCGGATCGACTACCGCAAGTACGTACCGCTGGTAGGCTTCGCGGCGAACCTGCTCAGCGACGTCCTCGACGGACGTCTTCCAGGCACGTCGAAGCGCTCCTAAACAAGGACTGAAGACCCATGAGTGAAGAACAGGGTGACAAGCCCGAGGGCCAGAACGAGGGCACGGACGAAGATTTCTTTGTTCCGGAAGAGCAGACGGCGACGGGCACGGAATCGGAAGCCGAGCCGGAAGCCGAGCCGAGCGACCTCGAAAAGGCTCGCGCCGAGCGCGACCGCATGCGCGACCAACTGCTTCGCATCGCGGCTGATTTCGACAACTTCCGAAAGCGATCGCGCAAGGAAATCGAGGAGGTCCGCCGGCGCGCCATCGAGGACACGCTCCGCGAGGTACTGCCGGTGGTCGACAACCTGGAGCGAGCCGTCGGCGCCATGGCCGAGGCGAGCGACGTCGCGGCGGTGGCGCAGGGCGTTCAGATGGTGCTGCGAAGCTTCGATGACATCGCCAGCCGGCTGAGCCTGAAACGCGTTCCGGCGGTGGGTGAGCAATTCGACCCGACCTGCCATGACGCCATGCAGCAGCAGGAAACCGACCAGCACGCCCCCGGCACCATCGTGGCCGAAGTGGTCCCCGGCTACTACCTCGGTGACCGCCTGCTACGTCCTGCCATGGTCGTGGTCGCAAAGCCGCCCTCCCGCACGGATGATCAGGGCGACGGCTCGGCCACGGGCGGCGATACCCCAGACTAGTCGCCTGAGAGGTGCGACAAACCCGCCGGTCGGGCTATAAAGGGAGTTGGGCGAGATGGGGAAGATCATCGGGATCGATCTTGGAACCACCAATTCCTGCGTGGCTTTCGTGGACAACGGGGAGCCGTTGGTCGTCCCGAACGCGGAGGGGAGCCGAACCACGCCTTCGGTGGTGTCCTTCTCGAAAGACGGCGAGCGCCGCGTGGGCAGCGTGGCGAAGCGCCAGGGCGTGACCCACCCGGAAAGCACGATCTTCGCCATAAAGCGCCTCATGGGTCTTCCGTTCGCCTCGGAGCAGGCGCAGAAGCATGGGCGCGTGGTCCCGTACCGCGTCGTCGAAAGCGAGCGCGGTGACGCCTGGATACAAGTCGGTGATGACAAGTACTCGCCGCCCGAAATCTCGGCGATGGTGCTGCAGCGCATGAAGGAAGTGGCGGAATCGTATCTCGGCCAAACCGTCACCGAGGCGATCATCACGGTGCCCGCATACTTCAACGATGCGCAGCGCTCCGCGACGATTGCCGCAGGAAAGATCGCCGGGCTCGAGGTGCGGCGGATCATCAACGAGCCGACCGCTGCCGCGTTGGCGTACGGCTTCGAAGAAAAGGAAGGAAAGCGAGTCGCCGTCTACGATTTGGGCGGCGGCACGTTCGACATTTCGATTTTGGAAATCGCCGGCGGCGTCTTCAGCGTGAAGTCGACGGCCGGGGACACCCACCTCGGCGGAGAGGACCTCGACAACGCGTTGGTCGAGGAGCTCGCAAGCCGCTTCGAAAAGCAAACTGGGATCGACCTGCGCACCGATCGAATCGCATTGCAGCGACTCAAGGAGCAGGCGGAAAAGGCCAAGCACGAGCTGTCCTCCGCGCTCGAAACCGAGATCAATCTCCCGTTCATCGCCTCGGACGCATCGGGCCCGAAGCACCTGGAAACCAAGCTCAAGCGCAGTGAGCTCGAGATTCTCGTTTCGGAAATCATCGATCAAACCCTCGGGCCCTGCCAACAGGCCCTCGAGGATGCCGGGATCAAGCGCGAGGACATCGACGAGGTGTTGCTCGTCGGCGGCCAAACCCGGATGCCATTCGTGCAAGCCAAGGTATCGGAGTTCTTTGGAAAGCAGCCGCACAAGGGCGTGAATCCGGACGAGGTCGTGGCCATGGGAGCGGCGCTGCAGGGAGCGGCGCTCGCCGGCGAGGTCGAAGAGGTGTTGCTACTCGACGTGACACCGCTGAGCCTCGGTGTCGAAACGGGAGGCGGCGTCTTTCACAAGCTGATCCCGCGCAACACCACCGTACCCACGCGTGCCAAAGAGATCTTCACGACCAGCGTGGACAACCAGACGTTCGTTCCGATCCACGTGCTGCAGGGTGAGCGCGAAATGGCCGAGGACAACAAGTCGCTCGCCAAGTTCGAGCTCGCGCCGATCTTGCCGGCGCCGCGAGGGGTTCCCGAGATCGAGGTCACGTTCGACATCGACGCAGATGGGGTGGTGAACGTGAGCGCCAAGGACCTCGGCACGGGCCGCGAGCAGAACATCCGCGTGGTCGCCTCGAGCGGGCTCACCGAAGCCGACATCGAGCGGATCATCGCCGAAGCAGAGGCCTACAAGACGACCGACCAGAAGCGCCGGGAGCTTGCCGAGCTTCGAAATGCCGCCGAGGCCCTGCTCTACACCAGCGAACGGGCAGTGGCCGAATGCCGGGAGCTGGTCGCCGAAGAGATCGTGGCGCGGGTCGAAGCCGACATCGAGGCGCTGCAGGGATGCATCCAGGAGGGCGATGCCATCGCCATCAAAGACGCGCTCGAAACGCTCGAGCTGAGCGCGTACAAGATCGCCGAGTCCATGTACGGAAGCGTCGACCTCGAATCGCCTCCTGCGGGCAAAGCCTAAACCGACTCGTGAACGTGGAAGATCGAGCGCAATCCGCTGGGGCCGAGTGGCTGGCGCGGATGCGCTGGGGAGCGCTCGCCATCGAGGTGGCGTCGATCCTCATCGCCACGGAGGCATTGGGCGTCCCCTTGCCACTCGGCTCGATGACGATCCTGGTGGCGATCGGGGCGATCTCGAACGCATGGTTGGCTTCACGCAAGGACCGAGCCGGCCATTTGAGTGTGTTCCTGGTGCTCGACATCGCGTTGCTGACGGGACTGCTGTATCTGTCCGGCGGTTCCACCAACCCCTTCAGCGTGTTCTACGTGGTGTACATCGCCATGTCCGCCGTGATGCTCGCGCCGCGTTGGACCTGGGCCATCGCGGGCCTCTCCGTCGTCTCCTTCGCAGCCCTCTTCGTCGTTGGTGGGCCGGGCACCGGTCTCGGCCACGGTGCCCATGCCGAAGGCTTTCAGACGCACCTCTACGGCATGTTCGTCGCCTTCGTGCTGGCCGTCGCATTGATCACGTATTTCGTGAGCCAGCTCTCGCTCGAGCTTCGAAAAAGAGAACGGGCGCTCGCCGAGGCCGAGGAGCGAACTCATCGGTGGGGCAAGCTCGCCTCGATTGCGACGCTCGCGGCGGGAGCGGCACATGAGCTGGGGACCCCTCTCGGAACCATCGCGGTGGCAGCCAAAGAAATCGAGCGCCGGGCCGGCACGGTGCCCGACGGCGAAGCGCTCGCGCAAGACGCGGAGCTAATTCGGGAGGAGCTCGAACGATGCCGGGCCGTCCTAGACCGGATGTCCGCCGCCGGCGGCCAGCACGTGGGCGAGACACTGCGGTCCTTGCCGGTGGAGACGCTGTTCGAGGAGGTGCGAAGGCGGCTAAGCGACGAGCAGGCACGCCGATGGGAAACACATAGCGAAGTGGCGAGCCTGGAGGTGCCCGAGGAAGCATTCGTGCAGATGGTCGAGAACATCGCGCGCAACGGCTTCGATGAGTGTGAGACGGGACGTGTCTCGTTGCACATCGCAGATCGTGACGGAGGGGTGGAGCTGGTTTTCACGGACGAAGGCCTTGGGATGAGCGAAGACACGTTGAAGCGCGCGACCGATCCCTTCTTCACGACCAAGAGGGAAGCCGATCGAATGGGCCTGGGGTTGTTCTTGGCACGGACGCTCGTAGACTCGCTGGGTGGCGATTTCGTGATCGAGTCGGCAATCGGACGAGGCACGAAGATCCGGATCGCGCTGCCGCAGCGCTCATGACCCACCCAAACGACAACGTCGCGCCCAAACCGTCGATCCTGCTGGTCGATGACGACGCGCGGTTTCGCTCGCGGATGGCGCGCGCCTTCGAGGAACGTGGATATGAGGTGCAGCAAGCCGACGGCTACGACGCTGCCATGCGCACCGCCGCCAGCGACAGCACCGAGTACGCGGTCGTCGATCTGCGCATGCCCGGCAAGTCGGGTCTGGAGGTGGTCCGGGAGCTGCACCACATCGATCCATCCACCAAGATCGTCGTGCTGACCGGCTACGGAAGCATCGCGACTGCGCTCGAGGCGGTGCGGCTCGGCGCCACGCACTATTTGACCAAGCCTGCAGACGTCGACGAGGTCATCGCCGCGTTCGAGCGGACGCCAGGCCCCGAGGTGCCAGACGCGATCCGACAAGGCGAGGCGCCGCAAACGCCGTCCCTCGCGCGGGTCGAGTGGGAGCACATCCAGCGAGTCCTGACCGATTGCGATGGCAACATCACCAAGGCCGCGGAAAGATTGGGCATTCACCGGCGTTCCCTCCAGCGCAAGCTCTCGAAGTTTCCGACGCCTCGGTGAGCCGCTGCGACGATTTGCCGCATGCAACGGTGGGGCCCGCACACCTAAGCTCGCGGGGTGAAGGGTTACTGGATGCTCGCGGCTCTGCTGCTGCCGGCAGGGATCGCCGCGGATGCTTACGCGTGCGGAACCTGCTCGGTGGGAGATCCGACGCTCACGATCGTTGGCTTTGAGCAGCCCCAGGCCAATCGCTTTCGCACGTCGGCCACCGTGCGTCATCGAAACGATCGACTCGGCGAGCCCGGTGTCGACGAGCTCTCCCTGTCGGAGCAGCGCATGGAGTTGGCGGGCGCATACTCCCCGATCGACCGATTGACTATCTCGCTGATGATGCCTTTGGTTCACCGGTTGGTGACGGCCGTCAATCTCGCGGAGGCGGACATCTGGGCGCCGGGCGATATGGAGATGCGCTTGCGGGGCGTCGTGTGGCGGGATCGCAAGTTCGCGCCGCGGCATTTGGTGAGCCTCATCGGGGGTCTCGAGTTTCCCACCGGCGCCGTAGAGACCGATGCAGAGGGCGTGGCGCTGCCCCTGGAGTTTCAAGCTGGAACCGGCTCTTGGGATCCGATTGCGGGTCTCTCCTACACGATGTTCTTGGATCCTTGGTCGGTCTACGTTTCTTCGGTCGGGATCTTTCCGACGAAGGGCACCGCAGACACACTGACCGGAATCAGCGTTCGCCAGACGGTGCTCAGCCAGTTTCAGCCATGGCGGTTCCTCGGGTTTCAGGCCGGGATGGAGTTTCGCATCGATCGGCCCGGATACATCGGTGGGGTCCGTGACCCAGACACGGGTGGCCACATCACCTACGGCACGCTGGGTCTCATCGGGTTGCCCCACGAAAAGGTGCTCGTGCACGCCACCGCAGCGTTGCCGCTGATCCAAAGGCTCGATGGCAATCACCGCGAAGGCTTCGCGATCACCGCAGGGTTGGTCTATGAGATCTAAGCTGCCGTGGGTGATCGCCCTTTGTTGCGCGTCGTCGTTGCCGCATTGCATGCACGTGAGCGACGGGATCGAGCTCGACATCGCCTATCAGCCCGAGGCAACCCCTGCGGAGATTCGCACGGACATGGGCTACCGCGTGCGCTTGGAGCGCGCTTTGATCGCGGTCGGCCAGGTGAAGCTCGTCCCATGCGAGAGCCTCGCGTCGCATTTTTGGGAGCTCATCGGACCCGCGCGCGCCCGCGCCCACGAGCTGAGCACGCCGACGAGCCTCGGCGTGCCGCTGGTCCTCGATCTGATGGAAAGCGCAGGAATGCCCGTCTTCGCAGGGACGCTGCGACCGCCCCCTGGAAGCTATTGCGGCATCCGCTTCACCGGCATGCCCGCGGACGAAGATGCGGAAGGCCTGACCGAGGAGAGCCTCGACATGATGCGCCATAGCGTCCTGATCGTCGCGCGCATCGAAGACGGGGTCAGCGCGGAGGCATGGCCGGTCACCGTGGGCATTTCGGAAACGCTGCCATGCGAATTGCCGTTCGATGAGCCGTTGGTCTTCGACCGTCCGGTCCTCGAGGGCGTCTCGATCGCGATCGACCATACGGCGTGGTTCGACGGCATCGATTTCGCCGAGGGAGACGCCGGCACGGTGCAACGACAGATAACCGACAACATACGATCTTCATTGACCGCCCTGCGTTCCTACGGGACGTCCGGGCTTTGAGACCGGAGACATGAGAGCATGAGAAAGACGACGATTCTCTTGATTGCGTTTGCCTGGGCAGGCGCTGGATGTGGTGACAGCGACAGCGAGGCAGTAGCGATCGAGTTCGCCGCCAAGGTCGGGGCGCAAGACTTCGTCTGCAACGAGACCTATGACAACCTCGGGTCGGATGACAGCTCGCTTCAGCTCAGCGACTTCCGGTTCTACGTGCAAGACGTGGAGCTGAGGAACGCCGATGGCGAGTACGTGGCCGTCACGCTCGATAGCAACGAGTGGCAGACCAGCAACGTGGCGCTGCTCGACTTCGAGGATGGGTGCACCGATCTCGGAAACGAGCCGATGAACGAGATGGTGACCGGCACCGTACCAGCCGGCGTCTATGACGGCCTTCGCTTCAAGATGGGCGTGCCCTTCGAGCTCAATCACGAAAACCCCGCCACCGCCCCAAGCCCGCTGAATCTCACCCCCATGCAATGGGACTGGCAGGGCGGCTACAAGTTCCTGCGGATCGACTCGGGGACCTTCAGCATGACCGATTGGCGCATGCACCTCGGAAGCACCGGTTGTGATGGCGACCCCGTGGCCGGCGGCACCACGTCGTGCAGCACCCCCAACCGGGTGGATGTCGAGCTCGCGGCGTTCGATCCGGCGGTGGACACCGTCGTGGCGGATTTTGCGGCACTCGTCGACGGCGCAGCTATCCAGGAAAATCAGGCGGATACGCCCGTTGGTTGCATGGCGGGCCCCATGGACAGCGATTGCGGACCGCTGTTCGAGAACCTAGGTTTGCCTTTTGGCGGCTCCACTGCCGGAACCCAGTCCTTCTTCTCCGCGGAGTGAGCTGAGCCTATAGCCTTATAGCCTTGGGTCGATGAGACGCTTCACTTCCGTTTTTGTCTTCGTGCTGCTCGCGGTGGGCTGCGGCGGCAGCGATGCCGCCGAGAAATGGGTCTGGGACCTCCCGGACACCGTTCCCGAGCCACGGGTCCCCGATGACAACCCGATGAGCGTCGAAAAGGTCGAGCTCGGAAGATTCTTGTTTTACGACAAGAGGCTCTCCGGCAATCAAACCCAAAGCTGTGGGACCTGCCACATGCAGGAGCTCGCTTTCACCGACGGGCTTCCCCAGGCGGTGGGGTCGACCGGACAGATGCATCCGCGCGGCTCGATGAGCATCGCCAATGCCGGCTACGCCGCCTCGTTGACGTGGGCGAACGAAACCCTGGTGAGGCTGGAACGGCAAGCGCTCGTGCCGATGTTCGGCGAGGATCCCGTCGAGCTCGGTATGGCCAATCGCGAAGACGAGTTGCTCGAGCGCCTGCGCAATGACGCGCGATATCTGGAGATGTTCGCGGCTGCCTTTCCCGATGAGCGAGATTCGATCAATCTCGACAGCATCACCAAGGCGCTTGGCGCGTTCCAGCGCTCGATCACCAGCTTCAACTCGAAGGTCGATCGGTGGCAGCAAGGCGATAGCACTGCGCTGAACGAATCGGAGCAGCGCGGTATGGCCTTGTTCTTCGGCGGCACCAACGAGGCCGGCGTCGCCGATGCCTTCGAGTGCTTTCATTGCCATGGCGGTTTCTTGTTTTCGCAGTCTTCCGACGACGCCGGGCAAGTGTTCGATCAAAAGTTCTTCATGAACAACGGGCTCTACAATCTGGACGAGCAGGGAAGCTACCCCCCGGGAAACGAAGGCCTCTTCGACACCACGGGTGACCCAGCCGACAAGGGCCGTTTCAAGCCGCCGAGCCTTCGCAACATCGCGCTCACCGCGCCGTACATGCATGACGGCTCGATCGAAACGCTCGAGGAGGTCATTGACCACTACGCGCGCGGCGGGCGGCACATCGAAAGCGGCCCCTATGCAGGCGACGGCAGGGACAACCCCAACAAGAGCGCGCTCTTGAACGGCTTCGCCATCACCGAACAAGAGAAGCAAGACTTGATCGCATTCTTGCGGGCGCTCACTGACGAAGCGCTGCGCACCAATCCCGCATTCAGCGATCCCTTCGAAGAGCAGTGAGCAAGCGGTCGCGTTCAGGCCAAGAACTGGGGCTCGCGCTCGAGAATGACGCCAAAGCGCGCCTCGACACGCGCCTGAATCTCCTCTGCAAAAGCGAGCAGCTCGGCGGTCGTGCCTCCGCCGTGGTGGACGAGGCAGAGCGCATGATTGCTCGAAACGCCGACCGCCCCGCGGCGGGTCCCCTTGGCAATGCCCGCCTTTTCGATGAGCCAGCCGGCCGCAAGCTTTACGAGTCCCGGCTCGGCGGCAAATCGCGGACAGTCGGCGGGTCGGGCCACGAGACCCTCCCGAGCGGCCTGCTCCGCAATTCGATCGGCGACTGCGACCGGCACCACGGGGTTCAAGAAGAAGGAGCCGGCGGAGCGTCGATTGGGATCGTTTGGGTCGAGGACCATCGACTTACGGCGGCGCAGCTCGAGCACGGCGCGCCGTATCTCCGTGAGGGAGGCCCCGGGGGGTAGGGCGTTTTCGAGCTCCGCGTATCGAACCGTCCCGGGTCCTCCGGGCCGAAGCGCGAAGCAAACGGCGCACACGACGAAGCGATCGGGGTCGCGCTTGAACCGGCTGCCGCGATACGAAAACCCGCATTCCTCGGGCTTCCATGTGTCGAACGAAAGCGTGTCGCGGTGCAGGACGCGCACGTGCTCGATGACCTCGGCCACCTCTTGCCCGTACGCACCGACGTTTTGAATCGGCGTCGCGCCCGTCGAGCCGGGAATCCCGGTCAAGCACTCGAGCCCAGCCCAACCACGCGACACGGCGCCATCGACCACGGCTTCCCAAGGCACCCCGGCCCCGACTTGCACCGCGCCGCCCTCGTAGAAATCGAGCCCACCGATTTTCATGTGGATCACGAGGCCGTCGTAGCCTCGGTCAGGCACGATCACGTTGGAGCCGCCCGCCAAGATCGTCGAACGAAGCTCCCGCTCGGCAGCCCAGCGAAGCGCTGCGACCAAGGTCTGCTCGTCCTCCGCCCTAATGAAATGCTTCGCGGGCCCCCCCAGCTCCAAGGTCGTGAGCGGAGCGAGCGGAACCTCGCGCTGAATCGCGAGGGCAGTCATGAGACGGGCGGGATGCGCTCGACGCCGCCCATGTAGGGCACCAGCACCTCGGGTATGGTCACGGCTCCGTCCGCTTGCTGGTTCTGCTCGAGGATGGCGACCACGGTTCGCCCAATCGCCAGACCCGACCCGTTCAACGTGTGCAGTAGCTGCGGTTTGGCCTTTGGATCGGGCCGAAATCGAGCCTTCATGCGGCGAGCCTGGAAGTCTCCGAACCATGAGCAGCTCGAGATCTCGCGGTACGCGTTTTGCGCGGGCAGCCAGACCTCGAGATCATAGGACTTCTGTGCGGCGAATCCCATGTCGCCTGCACAAAGCTCCACGACGCGATGATGTAGGCCGAGCTTCTGGAGAATCGCCTCGGCGTGTCCCGTCAGAATTTCGAGCTGCGTCTCGCCTTGTTCGGGACGGCAGAAACGGACCAGCTCGACCTTGTCGAACTGGTGAACGCGAATCATCCCTCGCGTGTCCTTGCCGTAGCTCCCGGCCTCGCTCCTGAAACAGGCGGTGTACCCTGTGTATGCAAGGGGCAAATCCGACCCGGCGACGATCTCGTCCGCGTGCAAATTGGTGATCGGGACCTCGGCCGTGGGTACGAGATAGAGATCGTGTCCCCGCGCATCGGCCTGGGCCTCCCACTCCTCGTCCTTGGCGATGCGAAACGCGTCTTTGGCAAACTTCGGCAGCTGGCTGGTGCCTCGCATTGCACTGTCCTTGACCAAGACGGGAGGCCACACCTCTTCGTAGCCGTGCTCGGAGGTGTGCACGTCGAGCATGAATTGCATGAGCGCCCGATTGAGCCGTGAGCCGAGCCCTTTGAGGATCACGAATCTCGAGCCGCTGATCTTCGCGGCCCGCTCGAAGTCGAGAATCCCGAGCTGGGAACCGATCTCGACGTGATCGCGGGGTTGGAAACCGAAGGACGGCTGGTCGCCCCATACGCGAACCTCGACGTTGTCTCGTTCACTACGCCCGTCCGGCACGTCGGGGCGCGGAAGGTTCGGCAGGTTGAGGAGTATGGTTTCGAGCTCGCCTTCGAGCTCGACTTGCTTCGTCTCACCACGCTTGATCTCGTCACCGAGCGCGCGCAGCCTGTCCCGCTTCGCTTGAAACGTTTCTGACGTCTTGTCGGAGATCTTGGCCATCGCCTGGCTGGCCTCATTGCGCTCCTGTCGCAGGCTCTCCACGCTGGCAATCAGGTTGCGCCGCTCCTCGGAAAGCCTGCCGAGCCGGTCGAGGAGCTCGGCATCGGTGAACCCACGGCGCAATAGGGCCGCCTTCACCTCGGGCAGGTTCTCGCTCACGTAGCGCAGATCGAGCATGAGCCGGGGTCTACAACACCCGCCGTTGATGCACCAGTCGCGCGGGTTCTTGGCTTGCCCCTGGAAAACGCCTAAGTTGAAGTCGTGAGCCACACGGGCATGCTCGCACGAGCAGGGGTCGTCGGTGATGTACACTGCGAGTCCGAAACACTCGGCCGGGTGCTCGATGCGTTCGAAACGATGGGCATCGATGCGGTGCTTTGCGTCGGCGATTTGGTCGACGGCCCGGGCGATGCGGACGCGACCCTAGCAATGCTCGAGGCCCGCAACGTGCAGTGCGTCGCCGGCAACCACGAGCGCTGGTTGTTGACTGGCGAGCACCGCAATCTCGAGAGGGCGACCCAGACGGTCAACGAGGCGTCTCGCGCATTCCTAAAGAGCCTGCCGAGAGAACGCCGTTATGTCACTCCTGCCGGCAAGGCATTGCTGTGCCATGGAGTAGGCACGGACGATGAAGCCTGGTTGCTTCCCGACACGCGGGGCTATGCGCTGCAAGACATTCCCACGCTTCGCGAGCTCATGCTGGACGACGACGTTCGGTTCATGATCGGCGGCCACACGCACGAACGCATGGTGCGAGTGTTTCCAGGTCTGACCGTCATCAACGCCGGGACGATCTGCCGTGAAAACGAGCAAACGTTCACCCTCGTCGACTTCACGGCGATGCGCGTCGAAGTCTACTCCGCAGCCGAGCCCACGACCGGCAAGCTCATCGAGGCCACGGCGCTTCCCATGCCGGATCCGGTCGAGTAGGCCGTCAACACCGGACTCGGATGCCCGAACCTCACAACCTCGATCCCCGGAGGACGGGTCGCGACGGGCGTGCTCGCGAGCGGGACCCGCTCGCCCGACTCCTCAAGCTCGCGAGCGGGACCCGCTCGCCCGACTCCTCAAGTCACCACACCACTAGGCTCCCGCCCCCTCGCTGTGCTGCCCATCCCGACCCGTCCTCCTACGTAGAAGTCGATGGACGAAGGGCTCGGAAAAACGCGACATGGGCTGGAGCGGACGTGCGAAGTGCCAATCGGCATGGATGCAACCACCTCCGATTGGCGCGCCGCCCGAGGGACGGCTTGCGTGGCCGAAGCTCCCAAGTGAACCGGGCCACCTTTGCAAGCCGTCCCGTTCCGTGGAAGCCCGTGTCGTGTTTTTCCGAGCCCGGTCTTACGTCAGCGCGTCCTCCTGCGGTCGAGTTGACGAGCCGCCCGGGGCGTCACTTCGCTTGGCGCCAGAGCTCGGCGAAGGAAGGGCGGGAGCCGGTGAGTAGAAATCCGACGCGGAAGAGGCGCGCGCCGATCCGAATCGAGAGCCAGGTCGAGATCAGCAAAGCCACGATCGCCCCGGCGACTTCCCACCAAGCGATGCCGGACGGATCGACGGCAAGGCGGATGATGACCGTCAGCGGCGAGGTGAATGGGATCCAGGTCAATACCTGTCCGGCGATCCCGTGAGGCTCCTCGAGCAAGACCACGAGCACCATCAAAGGCACGATTGCCAGCAAGGCCCAGCCCATGGTCAGCTTCTGGCTTTCGGCCGCGTTGGCGCCAAGCGCGGCCGTGGCGAGCATCAAGCTTCCGAGAAAAAGGTAGCCGAGCACGAACAGGACGGGGGCGACTGAGATCGCCTGCCAAGGAACGGCAACCACGGCTGCGAGCGCCGTGGATGCGGTGATCGCCACGAGCACCACCATCGAGGACCAGACTGCGAACTGCAAGAGGCCTGCGGCTCCGAGGCCGAGAAGCTTGCCCGCGAGGATCTCCTCGGGGGACACCGACGAGAGCAGCACCTCGACGATCTTGCTTTCCTTATCCGTCGCAACCGTCTGCACCAAGTAGCCCGAAGCGCTCAATAGCGCCGTGAGCAGCAAAACGCCGAGAAAGAGCGGGATCGTCGTGCGTACCAGAAGGTCGAGCGCCTCGCTCAAGTCGGTCGTTTGATCGCCGTCGGGTCCGAGCCGCGCGCGCACGAAATGAGCCGGCGCCAATACGCGCTCTTGCACGTCTGCCTCGAGACGTCCCTCCAATAGCGACTTGCGCAAGAGCGAGCGAAGCATGGGCTCGATGGTCGTCCCTCGCATGCTCAAGAGCGGCGTCTTCTCAGACTGGACGGCCCGAACCTCGCCGCTCCGTAGGTAGTCTTCCTGCACGATGTAGAGTGCGCGAAGACGGCCCGACGCGAGATCCCGGTTTGCCAGGTCCCGATCCTCGTAGAGGACGACATCGCTTCCATTGGCGCTCCACACCCGTTGGCCGTCGCGTGACGAGAATTCCGAGCGGTCGACGACGCCCGCATCGTCGATGAGGCCGAATTGGGAGCTTTGCGCAGCGCGTTGGCTCAAGAAATAGGTCTGGATGCCGAGGACCGTCCCCGACACGCCCGCCAGGAACAGCGGCAGCCCGAACGTCGCGATCAAATAGGACCAGCGCTTGATCACCGACAGGAGCTCGAATCGCGCCACGGCGCCGATGCGTCGGATTCGCATGGCTCAGCGCCCCTCGCTCACCAGGTTGACGAAGATCTCGTCCATGCGCGCGACGAGCGGCTCGTAGCGCTCGACCAGCACGCCGCTCCGTACGAGCTCACTGAGGTATCCCGCGGGCGTCGCGGTGGGCGGGAGCGCCACACGCCACCCGCCGGCTTTGTGTTGGGTCGCCGGCATGCCGAGCGCCAAGAGGTCCATGGTCGTCCAGATGACGACCTCGTGGGGCGAGTAGCGCCGGCGGATCTCGTCGAGCTGGCCGTAGACCACCAAGCGCCCTCGATGCACGAGCGCCACACGATCGCAGAGCGCCTCGACCTGGTGCATCATGTGCGTGGACAGCACCGTCGTTCGTCCCCGGGCGCGGCGTTCCTCGATCAGCTCGGTCACCAGCGCGACGTTGACCGGATCGAGCCCGGAAAACGGCTCGTCCAAGATGCAGAGCTCCGGCTCGGTCATGAGGCAGCCGGCGATCTGGACCTTCTGCGTCATTCCCTTCGAAAGGCTCTCCACGCGCTGGTCGGCCACCTGGCTGAGTCCTACGCGTTCGAGCCAATGGCCCGCGGCCCGGCGGGCTTCCACGCGCTTCAAGCCCTTGAGGGCTCCAAGGTACTCGAGCAGCTCGCGCACCTTGGCGCGTCGGTAGACACCGCGCTCTTCGGGGAGATAGGAGGCTCGATCGAGGGCTTTGCGGCTCGGCTGGGTTCCGAACAAGCGCACCTCTCCCTCGTCGGCACGAAGGATGTCGAGACCGATTCGGATCAGCGTCGTCTTGCCAGCCCCGTTGGGCCCGAGAAGCCCGAACACCTCTCCGGGCACGACCTCGAGTGACACGTCCTCGAGCGCCGCGCGTGGTCCGAAACGCTTCGACACGCCGCGATACGCAAGAATCCCCACGTCACGCAGTGTATCGGCTGGGCGAGGCGGCGGCGAGAAGCCTCCGCGTCAAGGTGGAGACGCCCACCTCTTCGAGGGCGGCATCGGTGAAGCAGCGCCGGGTATCCGACTCTTCGGCGCGGGCCGCGGTCGCCCGAAAGACCTCGAGCCGAAGACGGCGATGGGTGAGGACGTGCTCGACCCGGGCAGCGGGCTCGGGAGCGAGCCGCGCCGAAATCCCGGCCTCGCGAAGAGCGGCGCGCGCATCGCCGCCGCAGCCATTCCGCTGCACCATGGGCACACCCCACAGCCCTCCAAACAGACGCGCCTCGCTGCGAACGAGCCAGACGCTGCGGTGACGCCCCTTACCGCTCGTCGCCACCACGGCAACCAGCGCGATCGCGCCCGGCGCCTTGCGTGCGCGGGCCACGGGCAGGGCGTCGACAACGCCGCGGCGATGCGCCACGCAGTCCGCAGCGACCGGACAGGCCCCGCACCGGGGGCTCTGCGCGGTGCACACCGTGGCGCCGAGCTCCATGAGGGCCTGGTTCAAGGCGCCGGGCCGCTCGCCAGGGACGAGGCGCGCCGCCTCGTCCCACAAGCGCTGGGTCGTGGCCGCAGTGCCGACGGGCGTGTCGATGCCAAAGAGCCGCGCCAGCACCCGCGTGACATTCCCGTCGACCACCGGCTCCGGCTTGTCGAACGCGATGCTCCCAATCGCGCCCGCCGTATACCGCCCGACGCCGGGAAGCGCCCGGCGATCCTCGGCGCTCTCGGGGACCCGTCCTCCGTAGCGTTCGACCACCTCCCGGACCCCTGCATGCAAGAGCCGGGCGCGGCGATAGTATCCAAGCCCGCTCCAGTGCGAGAGAACCGCATCCTCATCGGCTGCGGCAAGCGTGGCCGGGGTGGGAAAGCGCTTCAAGAATCGCTCGTAGTACGGAATGACCGTCTCCACCCGCGTTTGCTGGAGCATCACCTCCGAGACCCAGATCGCATATGGATCACGCGTCCGGCGCCAGGGAAGGTCGCGGGCCGCTTGGTCGTACCAGCGCAAGAGCTCGTGCCGCAGGCCAGCCATCAGAGGTGCTCGTAGAGCGAGCGCTCGGGGTTCTCCAGCGTATCGATGACGTCATACGCGAACGCCGCGCCCACATGCCCGTCGACGACCCGGTGATCGAACGAAAGCGAGAGCAGCATCACCTTGCCAACAGCGATCTGCCCGTCGCGGACCACGGGTCGATCCTTGATGCGGTGAACCCCGAGAATCCCCACCTCGGGGTGATTCAGGATCGGCGTGGCGAGCAGGCCGCTTTGCTTGCCGAGCGATGTCACGGTGAACGTGGAGTTGCGGAGATCCTGTGGGGCAAGCGTGCCTTTGCGCGCAGACTCCGCGAGGCGCTCGATTTCGCTCGCCAGCTCGAAGAGACGGAGACGGTCGGCACCATGGACCACCGGAACCACGAGCCCTGCATCGGTCGCGGTGGCCACGCCGATGTTGTAGTACCTCTTGTAGACGATCTCGTGGGCTCTCTCATCGACTGCGCTGTTCAGCACGGGATGCCTGCGAAGCGCGTCGGTGACCGCCTTCACGATGAACGGCAGGTACGTGAGTCGCAGACCGCGCCTCCTTGCCTCTGCAGACAAACGCTCTTTCAGATCGACGAGGCGCGAGGCGTCGCACTCCTCGACGAACGTGAAGTGCGCCGCCGTCGTCTTCGCATGATGCATGCGCTCCGCGATCTTGCGTCGGATCCCGACGATCGGCTCTCGTTCCTCGAGCGGGGCGTGAGGCCGGTCCTCGGCCATTTCCCCCCGGAGCGCCGCGCGAACGTCATCTCGGGTCACGCGTCCTCCTTCGCCGCTCGGGCGGACCCGCCGGATGTCGACGCCGATGTCCTTGGCGAGACGCCGCGTGGCCGGCGTGGCCAGCGGCTTCGACTCGAAGTACTCGATGTCGCGAACGGACTCGGCCGACGTACGAAGCGATCGGCGCTGGGCTGCCGCGGCCGGACGGACGGACCCTCGGCGCGCGCTTCCACCGTTGCCTGGCTCGGTCGCCGCAAAGAGCCCCGCCCCCGGCAACCGATCTTGAATGTCGCCGACGGCGCTCGCAGGCGGCCCCGACGAGCCTTGCGCGGAGCCCACGTGGGAGGCGGCCCGAGAATCGAGTGTGACGATCACCTGGCCTACCTTGGCCACGCTGCCAACCTCGAAATGCACCCGCTCGACGAGGGCATCGCAGGGCGCCCCGATGGTGACCGTGGCTTTGTCGGTCATGACCTCGACCATGGGATCGTCCTCGCGAACGCGGTCGCCCGCCCGGATGAACCATTCTACGATCTCGCCCTCTGTGACGCCCTCGCCGATGTCCGGAAGCTTGAGCTCCAAGCGCGCCATCAGTACCTCGCCGTCTCGAGCAGGGCGGGCACGATCCGGTGTGCGAGCGGAAGGTATTCCCGTTCATGGGTCAAGGGAAACGGTGTGTCCCAACCAGTGACACGAACCGGAGGCGCTTCGAGATGAAGAAACGCTCTCTCGGTCAAAAGCGCGACTAGCTCGCTTCCGAAACCGCAGGTGCGGGGTGCTTCATGGACGATCACGAAGCGCCCGGTCTTTTCGACGCTCGACACGAGCGTGTCGATGTCCAGGGGCCAGAGCGTCCTGAGGTCGATCACCTCGACGTCGACTCCCTGGCCTGCGGCCGTCTCGGCTGCGGAAAACGCCTCGTACAGCATCGCGCCCCAGGCGACGCAGGTGACCTGCGCGCCACTGCGAACCACCTTGGCCTGTCCCAGAGGCACCGCGTACGGCTCGTCCGGCACGTCCATCTTGACCGCGCGGTACACGCGTTTCGGCTCGAAGAAGATCACCGGATCTTCATCGCGAATGGCCTCCATCAACAAGCCCTTCGCATCGTATGGATTGGAAGGACAGACGACCTTGAGGCCCGGCGTGTGAATGAACAAGGCCTCAGGCGACTGAGAATGATACTGCCCACCTCGGATGCCTCCCCCATACGGCGTTCGCACCACCATCGGGACGTGAAGCTCTCCGGCCGTGCGATAGCGGTACTTTGCCGCTTCGTTCACCAGCTGGTCGAAGCCGGGGTAGATGAAATCCGCAAACTGAATCTCGGAAACGGGGCGCAGGCCGTGAAGCGCCATGCCGATCGCCGTTCCGATGATCCCCGTCTCGGACAGAGGCGTATCGAGAACCCGGTCGGCGCCGAACTCTTCCTCTAGCCCCTGCGTCACGCGAAAGACGCCGCCGAGCTTTCCGATGTCCTCGCCGAGCAGCATCACGTCGTCATCCTGACGCATCGCTTCGCGCAGCCCGCTGCGGATGGCCTGGACGAGATTCATCGAAGTCACGGCTCGTGCTCCTCGCCTTCGGCGCGGGGGCCATCGAGGCATTGCGCTCGTTGCTCGCGCAGATGCCAGGGCGGCTCCGCGTACACGTCGGTGAACAGGTCTCCGAGCTCGGCTGCGGGCGTCTCTTCGGCGCGCTGTACGCACTCGCGAACCTCGGACTCACAGGCAGCCCGCCAATCCGCATCCATCGCTTCGCTCCACGCATCGCGCCTCTCGATGTGCGCACGGAGCCTTCGGAGGGGATCGGCCTTTCGCCAGCGTTCGACTTCGTCGTCGCCCCGATAAGCGCGCGGATCATCGGATGTCGAATGTCCTCCGAGCCGATAGGTCGCGAGCTCGACGAAGGTGGGACCATCTCCTTCCGTGGCACGCCGAACGCCTTCACGGACGGATTTCCACACCGCCAGCACGTCATTGCCGTCGACCCGAAGCGCGGGCACACCATACGCGGCGCCTTTTTCGGACAGCCGAGGGACAGCCGTTTGCCGCTCGGCCGGCAGGCTGATCGCATATCCGTTGTTTCGGCAGAGGAATAGAACCGGCGCTTGGTACACGGCGGCGAAGTTCATCGCAGCGTGAAAGTCGTTCGAGCTCGTGGCGCCGTCGCCAAAAAACACGCCGACGCACTCGTCGAGTCCGCGCTTCTTGGCAGCCATGGCCATCCCGACCGCATGCGGAATCTGCGTACCGATGGGGGCGCTCACCGCGAGGTACCGATGCTCGCGGCTGAAGGTATGGTCGGGCATCTGCCGGCCCCGAACGGGATCACCGGCGTTGCCGTACATGTGGTCGATGTATCGCTGGAGGGGATAGCCACGCCATAGGAGCGCACCAACCTCGCGGTAGCAGGGCACGATCCAATCGTGGTCCCGAAGCGCCGCCGCGGCGCCGATGATGGCCGCTTCTTCGCCCATCGAGCCGACGTGAAACGCGATGCGTCCCTGGCGCTGCAACCTCTCCAGCCTGTCGTCGACGACGCGGGTTCGAACCATCGCCTTGTACAAGCTGACCAGCTGGTCGATCGACAAGCCTGGGTCGAGGCTCGGGTCCAGGGTTCCATCCGCGCGATTGATGTGCATGCCCTCCCTCTAGGTCAGCACTTCCAACTTTCGTTTCTTGCCGTATCGATCCATCCAAGGGGAGGGCTGCCCGTGGGCGTCTGCGGCAAGCGCCTCCGAGAGAAAAGCCTCGGCCGCACGATAGCTCGACCGAACCAGCGGTCCCGATGCGACGAACCGGAAGCCCATGTCGAGCCCGGCTTGCTCGTAGTCGGCGAACTCCGCGGGCTCGACATATCGCTCGACAGACGCATGGCGCTTGGTGGGCCGCAAATACTGCCCGATGGTGAGCACGTCGACGTCGGCATCGCGCAGGCGCTGCATCGCCTCCAACACCTCTGCGTGGCTTTCTCCGAGTCCCACCATCAACGACGACTTGGTGATCGCGGCGCCGAGCTCTTTGGCGGCGATCAGAACGCCAATGGAGCGATCCCACGAGCAGCGCGCGTCTCGAATGGGGCGCTGTAACCGCGGCACGACCTCCACGTTGTGCGCAAACACGTCGGGCCGCCCATCGCGCACGACGGTTTCGATGTCGGCACGCTCCCCGAGAAAGTCGCCGACCAGCGTCTCGACGCGAAGCCCCGGCGTGTAGTGCTTGATCCGTTGCACGGTGCGCGCCACGTGCGCGGCACCGCCGTCGGCGAGGTCATCGCGGTCCACCATGGTGAGGACCACGTAGGCGAGACCCATCTCCGAAAGCGCGAGCGCGGTGTTCTCGGGCTCGTTCGCATCCACCACGCCGCCGGGCTTTCCGGTATGAACCGAGCAGAATCGGCATCCCCGGGTGCAGGTCTCCCCGAGGATCATCACGGTTGCCGTGCCTTGCCCCCAGCACTCGAAGATGTTGGGACAGCGGGCTTCCTCGCAAACCGTGTAGAGCCCGCGGCTGCGCAAGCGGAGCTTCAAGCCCTGGAACTCGTCGTGCTGCGGTCCTGCGGGGAGTCGCACACGAAGCCAATCAGGTTTGCGAGCCGGTAAGGTCATGGTGCCCGAGCCCAGCGCGTAGGGTCTGCATCCCCCGTGTCAAACGCGCCTAACACTTCGAATTGTGGTGGTTTCTGGGGTTTGGCGCAACGCTTTTGAAAATCCGCCTGCCCGGACGCAATATTTTCGCGAAATGTCTTTACGCGGGAGGCTCGCGCCCCATACTCCTCCGGCACAACGCTTCATCTTCCCGCTAGGAGCATCTCGATGGACGAGGAAAGGCGGCCCAGAAGGGCCGGGCCGATAGAGCGACCGGGAGCCGTTGGAGGCAAGAGGGATCTGAATCGACGCCGACGCGTCCAGGATCTCGTCGAGGCCGGGCTTTCGCTATTTCTTGCCCGAGGCGTCGAGGCGGTCACGATCGACGAGGTCGCCCGAGAAGCCGGCATGGCGAAAGGGAATTTCTATCGCTATTTCCGGGACAAACCCGACTTGGTGGAAGCGGTCGTCGAGCCGGTGGCGCACGCGACGCGATCCGCCCTCGATGAGTGTCATTGGCGGCTTCGCGGCGCCAACGGCCGCGACGAGGCAATCGCGGCGTACGCGCATCTCGGAAACCGGCTCGCAGGCGCGCTGGCGACCCACGCCGACGCCATGTGCCTGTATCTTCAGGAACGCCGAGCCCCGGCCACTCCCGCCCGCCAGGCCATTTCCGATCTGGCGCGCGATCTCGACGAGAGCGCCATCGCTCTGAGCCAGGCCGCCGTCGACCGGGGCTTCGTCACCGTTTCCGATCCGAGGGTCAGCGCGCTTGCGGTGTTGGGAGCCGTCGAGGCCTTGGCACTGGCGGCCGTGCGAAATCAGATCCAGATGGACCCAGTGGAAACCACCAAACGGCTCATCTCCATCGTGCTGGAGGGGCTCCGCAGCTGACCGGTCGAGCTGGGCTAAACACTTGTCCAGCTTGAAACTACCGCTCCGGCAGCTTCTTCTTCACAATTGGGCGGCTATGGCGCGGAGGCTGATGGGGACCGCGGTGCTGGCTTTGGCAGCACTGCCGGGAGTCGCATACGCGGCTGGCCAGCAGGGAGGTCCTGCGGGTGGAGCGGGAGAGCTCGGCACCGTGGTGTTGCTCGTCGTGGTGATTGGGGTGGCATACGTGCTGGCCCACAACGTCGTTGAGCGCCTTCAACGTCGCTTCCTGGTGGTGAGCGGGGCGGAGTACCTTCTGCTCGGCGTGCTGCTCGGACCCACCTTCCCTGCCATCGGCGCATTCGACAATCTCACCGGTCTGCTTCCAATCATCGCGCTCGCCGCGGGGTGGGTCGGGCTCTTGCGCGGAACCGACTTCGACTTCACCAGCCTACAAAGGCTCGATCCGGCGACTTGGCGGATCGTGTTTCTTCATCATCTGCTGCCAGGCGCCGCGGTCGGGTTCGGCGCGTACTACTTCTTCACTGCCTCCGGGTACGTCGAGACCACGGCTCGAACGGCGGCGCTCAGTGCTTCGGCGCTTGCGTGCTTCGCCGCTGCAGATTCGGCAGAGCCGTTCGACCTTCTCGCCAGACGCTATGAGATCAGCGGGCGGCTGGCACCCCTGCTGAGGAACGGAACGCGCCTCGGAGACATCGCCGTGATATTGGCGTTCGGCTTGATCTTCTGCGTATTCCACGAGAACGACCCTGCCGCTCGAGTCTACTCCCCTGCGCTCTGGGCCTGGGTCACGGTGCTGCTCGGCGGTGCGCTAGGCTTTCTCTTCTCGCTCTTTTTGGCGGGCGACGAATCGGACAACTCCCGGTTCCTCGCACTGGTAGGAATCATCGCTTTCGCCTCGGGCGGGGCCTTTTTCCTTCAGCTTTCGCCGCTTGCAGTGAATCTCGCGATGGGCTTCGTGCTGGTGAACTTCGCGCGCGGCGGGCAGCTTCTGCACACGACCCTCGAGTCGACGGAACGGCCGATGGCGATCGTCTTGTTGATCTTCGCCGGTGCCCTCTGGGTCCCGACCCCGCTCTGGTCCACCTTGCTCGCGCTCGGCGGCTTTCTCGTCGTTCGAACCACCGCCAAATGGATTGCCAGCATCGTTGCGGCATGGGGCACGACTCTGCGTAAAGACTTGTTCCGAGGGCTCTTGGCGCACGGCGACGTCACCCTGGCCATGGCGGTGTCCTTCCGACTCGTCTACAAGGGTGGAGCCGCCGACATCGCTTACTCGGTCGTCTTGGGCTCGGTCATTCTGAACGACCTACTCGCCCCGCGGTTGCTGAGAGGGCTGCTTGCCGACGAAGGCGGGATTCAACGCGAGCTGAACGAGACCGACTCTCGCACATCGATCGAGGTCAAGGCTAGATGAACATCGTCGTCATAGGTTTGGGAGAGGTGGGCCGCCACCTGCTGAGCGTTCTCGACAAAGAGGGGCACGACATCGTGGCCGTCGATACGAGCGCCAAGGCGGTGCAGTACGCGGAGGAGCATTTCGACGTAGCTTCGATGGTCGGCTACGGCGCGAGCGAGACCCTGCTCAAGGTTGCCGGCGTGGCGCGGGCCGATCTGGTCGCGGCGGTGACCAACCATGACGAGATGAACCTCATTGCCGCGCTTGCTTCGAAGCAGCTCGGCGCCAAGCACGTGGTTGCGCGTGTTCAGGGCACGGCTTGGTCGGAATGGACCGAGGGTATTCGATACGGCCTGCTCGGCGTAGACGTGGTCATCAATCCCCGCGTGCTGGTCGCCCAAGAGCTCAGCCGGATTGCGCGTTCGTACGGTGCATCCGACGTAGTCGATCTGGCTCAAGACCGCGTCGAGCTCGTGCAGATCGATCTCGAGGAGTCCCGCGTGCTGAACAAGCCTCTGTCCTCGATCGAGATGCCGCCCCACACCTTGGTGAGCGCCGTGGTGCGCGACGGAGAGCTCTTCGTGCCCGGCGGTGCGGACGTGTTGGTCAAGGGCGATCGCGTCTACTTGATCGGTCGGCCCGAAGGCGTGCTGGCAGCCGAGCGCCTCTTCAGCAAGGAGCGCGAAGCGCGGCGGGTGTGCATCGTGGGTGGAGGCGTGGTCGGAAAGGCGCTCGCTCGGGAGCTTCTTCAACAAGGAGCCACCGTCCTGCTGATCGAGAGCGATCTCCAAACCGCCGAAGAGATCAGCGCGGAGTTCCAAGCAATCGAGGTCGTCCACGGAGACGGCACCGACGGCAACCTGCTCGAGGAGCAAGAGGTGGGGTCCTACGACTTGTTTGCAGCGGTCACCCGGCAGGACGAGATCAATCTGATGGCTGCCCTGCTCGCACAGCGCGCCGGCTGCAAACGGACTGCGACCATCGTTCAGCGAGCAGACTATGCGACGATCTACCGCCAACTCGGAGTCGACATCGTCTTGTCGCCCCGGACTGTGGCATCCGACCAGATCTTGCGCTTCTCGCGTGGCGGCGGCCTCCACAGCCTAACGGTCCTCGAGGACGGGCAGGCGGAGGTGGTCGAGCTGACGGCGAGCGCCAAGTGCCGCGCCGTCAACAAGCCGTTGCACCGAATGAATCTACCCCGAGGCTCCCTCCTTGCCGCCATCGTGCACGGCGACGACGTGATCATTCCCCGTGGCAAGGATGTCGTGCATCCGGGCGATCGGGTCATCCTCATGACCACCAAGGACGCGCGTGCCACCGTCGAACGGCTCTTTCGACCGAGGGGTGAGTGAGCTCGAAGTCCAGAGACCTCCGCGGCGTGATACGGCCGGTAGGCGCCGTCGTATTAGGCATCGGCGTCATGATGGCGCTGTGCGCCGGCGTCGGAATGCTCTGGGATCGCTTCGCTCCCAATCCCACGCGCCCTCAGGGCGGCGCCGCGGCGCTCGCGCTGTCTGCCATCATCGTTTCGGCCATCGGCATGACCGCATTCCTCTATGGCAGGCGATTCGTGTCCGAGCGTATTTCGCGTCGCGAAGCGCTGCTCGCGGTCAGCTTGATCTGGTTCGCGGCAGGCGCCTGCGGGGCCATTCCTTTCATTTTGGGGGCCGACATGCCCGTCGCCGATTCGTTCTTCGAGGCGGTCAGCGGGTTGACGACCACCGGCGCCACGGTCGTCACCGACATCGAGGGACGGCTGTCGCGGCCTCTTCTGCTCTGGCGGTCGTTGATCCAGTGGCTCGGCGGGATGGGTATCGTCGTGCTCTTCGTCGCTGTGTTTCCGAATTTGGGAGCCGGGGGCAAGCACCTCTTTCGCGGAGAGGTTCCGGGCATCTCTGCCGAAGGGCTGCGCCCGCGCATCGCCGAAACGTCGTTCACCCTCTGGAAGCTCTATGCCGCGTTGACGCTGATCGAGATCGCGTTGCTCAAGCTTCTTGGGCTCGACCTCTTCGACGCCGTTTGCCATGCGTTCACCACCATGTCGACGGGCGGTTTCTCCACGCTTGATAGCTCGATCGGAGGATTCAACCGTCCAGCGGTCGAGTATGTGGTCGCCTGCTTCATGCTCATCGGAAGCGTCAACTACGGCCTCTACTACGGCTTGTTGCGCACGGGGAGCTGGAAGCATCTGGTGCGCAACATCGAGTTTCGATCGTACGTCGCCATCGTGTTGGTCTCCGTGTTCCTGCTCACGCTTCTCAATCTCGAAGTGCATCGCGAGCTGCTGACCTCGTTTCGATACTCGTTTTTCATGGTCGCGACGACGATTTCGTCGACCGGATACGGCACGGACGATTACAGCGCCTACGGCTCAGCGGCGCTCACCATCGTCATCCTGCTCATGTTCGTCGGAGGGTGCTCGGGCTCGACTGCCGGCGGAATCAAGGTCGAGCGCGCCGTGCTGATGGGCAAGCAAGCCGTCGCCCAGATTCAGAAGAGCTTCCGGCCCGCCACGGTGCAGCTCGTCCGAATGGGCAAAGCCACCATCAGCAGTCAGGTGCTTGCCGACGTCGCATCGTTCTTCCTCATCTACATGGGCTGCATCGCCTTTGGGCTGCTGTACGTGACACTGGTCGAGGGCGTTCCGATGCCCACCGCCTTCGGCGCCATGCTGACCTGTCTGTCGAACATGGGCCCCGCTCCGTTCCACGTGGGCCCAGACAACTTCGCGGGCTACTCCGCGGCTAGCAAGTTGTTCTTCGCGCTTGCGATGCTGCTAGGACGGCTCGAGTTCTTCACCTTGTTCGCGCTGGTCCTGCCGGGGTTCTGGAGGCGCTGATGACCGGCTCGTACAGCATGCCGCCGCCGGGCGAGGAGACCCACGCGCGCCGTCAGATCACCGTCATCGTGCTGCTGCTTTTCGGCATGGTGGCGCTCTATCAATTCGAGCAATTCACCAAGAACGACTTCGACCCGACCGGGATGCTTGCCCTCGGGTTCGTCGTGTTGGCCAGCTACACGATTGGCGGGCTGGTCAGCCAGATACGGCTCCCCCACATCACCGGTTACCTGATCGCGGGGCTCGTGTTCGGGCCGTCTCTCGCAAAGGCCGTGTCCGGGCTCGGCCTGCCCCCGCCATTCGACAAGGGAATTCTAAACGACGAGGTCATCGAGCAGCTCAGTCTGTTCGACACCTTGGCGGTTGCTCTGATCGCCATCACCGCTGGCGGCGAGCTGAAGCTGGAAGGGCTTCGAAAAGGCCTGCGCGTCATCGCCTCCGTGCTCGCAGCGCAGATCGTTTCCATCGGCGTGTTGGTCACCGGGTTGATGTGGCTGATCTCTGGGGTCGTTCCGTACATCGGCCTTCCAGGATTGGAGGGGCTTCCGATGGCAGCGGCGCTGGCCGTGGGTGCGATGGTGGCCTCCGTCGCGCTCGCGACCTCTCCGGCGGCGACGATCGCGGTCATCATGGAGTCCCGGGCTGCAGGGCCCGTGACCCGGACCGTCCTTTCGGTCGTGGTCCTCAAGGACGTGGTGGTGGTCATGGCTTTCGCCGTGGCCCAAGTATTCGTCGCCCAACAAATCGGCGTCACCGCGATGGAGGGTGGGATCGGCGCCTATCTGGTGCGACACATCCTGGTTTCGATCGTCTTTGGGGCGGTGGTCGTCGGCGGATTGATGGCGCTCTACATCCGCTTCGTCAATCAGGAGCTCCTGATCTTCGTGGTCGGCGTGGTGTACCTGGTGGCATTCATCACCAGTCAGCTGGGTTGGGATCCGGTGCTGGTCTTCCTCGCGGCGGGCTTCGGAGTCTCGAACTTCTCGAAGACGGGGCATCGCCTCATCGAAATCGTCGAGCGACTGTCACTTCCCGTGTATGTGGTCTTCTTCACGCTCGCGGGCGCGAAGCTGCACTTGGATCAACTTCGCCAGGTCGCCCTCTTTGCAGTGGCCTTGGTGGGCGTCCGAGCCTTCGCGATCTACGCAGGGACCAACATGGGGGCGCGTCTCAGCAAAGCCGACGAAGCGACTCGAACGTTTGGATGGATGGGGTTCGTCTCCCAGGCCGGGGTCTCGATTCTGCTGGCCGCAATCGTCGGTAACACGTTTGGCGAACTCGGGCGCTCCATCGAAACGCTCATCATCGGTGGGGTCGCAATCAACGAGCTGGTCGGGCCCGTCTTGTTCAAGCTCGGCCTGAGCCTGGCAGGTGAGACGAGCTCGAGCCGGAAGCCGGTCGCCCCCGCCCATCACTTGTCGGTGAAGCCCCCGGCGCTTCGGCCGGAGGCCGAAGGCGGCCCACCGAAAAAGCTCGAGCCTTGGCCCGAGCACGTGGGCGAAAAGGACCTGTGGGGCGAACCGCTGCAGACCAACAGCGACGAGCTCAATGCCAGGATGCAAGACCTCGCTGGAGAGCTTCAAAACATCGTCCGCGAGGTATCGACCGGGCCCCTTCGCGAATTTCAGGTCGAATCCAGCAAGTACCTGCGTGACCTACGCCGCGAGTTCCTCCGTCAACACCGAAGATTGACCGTCCAGGCCCGTGCAGAGGATCAAGCGGACCGCGACGAGCTCCTGACGATGTTGCGATCGGCGCAGTCCGAGCTTGCCGCGCACTGGCGCGGAATCGTGCTCGGCCGATCGGTGACGCTCTCCAAGCAGACTTGGACTCCGGAAACGATTCTCGGCGGCGTCGATGCGATCGTCGACGACCTGCCGGAAATCGTCGACGCGCCCTACGAGGAACGCTCGTACCAGACTCAGGAAGGCGATTCCGTCTGGAAAGGGCTCAGGCGTCAGCTCTTGCGCTTCCAACGCGGCTGGCGCAAGGCCTTCGGCCAATCTCCACCAAACCGCGAGGTTCGGCTCAGAGCCTTGGGTCGCTTTCACTTGTCGTTCGATGCCCCCGCCAGGCTCGAGGGGCTCGCAGCGTTGTTCGTCGAGGCCGATCGTCATCTGGCGGCTCGCACGAGGAGCCTGTTCGATGCCGTGATCGCAGGCTACGAGGACGTTGTCGATATCTGTGCCGATCCGGAAGCGGATCTGGAGCACCAGCTCGTGCGGCTTCGCCATGAGGTGGAAGAGGAGCTCGCATTGGCGCTCGACGAGGTGCTTCGCATCACCAGCGAGGGAACCCAGCGTGCAGCGAGCGCATTGGCAACCGGCTTCGTCCGCATGAAAGAGGACCTTCCCACCTTTTGCACGCTCGACCTGCCTGCGAGCGAGCGTCGTACGAGCCGCCGGTTTGCGACGCGCATGCGGGCCATGGAGACGCTGACCAAAGACGTTTCCAACCTTCGAAGGGCGAGCTCGGCGGAGTACTCGTCGCTCGCCATGGAGCTCGAGCTCCTGGGGCTGGAGGCTCGCGTCAGAGACAACGTCGCCGAGTACGTGCTCAGGCTGACCAACACGGTGAAACGGCGGGCGATTTCTCAGGTAGAGCGCGTGAGCGACACGCTCGAAACGGCCCTTGCGGAGCTCAACGTGGAGCTCGAAAGCGACTATTCCGGTGAGGAGCTGGCCGCCGCGCTTCGCAAAGCCACCGAGGCGACCAGCAAGGTCACTGGCGAGGCGGCTCGCGTCACCAACGAGCTCTACCAAGATCTGAGTGACGACACGAAGATCGCACCCCTACTGGACGCGCTGGTGGACGCCTGCCGCGGCCTCACGCCGCGATACCGAGTCGCCGTGGGGCAGCGGCAAACCGGCGAATGGCGGCTTCCGAGCGCACTGCCCGAAGTCGAGATTCCGTTTCGAGAGGCCGTGCTCACGTACATCGACAGCCAAGTCGCTCCGAAGCTTCTCGCAAGCCGGAGAGAGCTCGCCGAACGCGTGCAGCCACTTGCGAATCTGCTGCAGGAGCTAGAGCGAGTCGTGGCATTCAACGTCGAGCTCGCCACCGCCGAGCTCGAGATCGTGCACGACGAAGCGATCCCCGAAGAAATGCACACGCTTCTGCGAGACATGGTCTACGGCCAGCTCGAGCGCAGCTACAACTCGCTCGAAGAGATTCGGATCGAGTCCAAGCGATGGCCCGAGATCGTGCACGATGAGATGCACGAGGCTGCATTTGGCACGCTCGAAACGCTCCGCCTGGAGCTTGCGGAGGGCGAGTTCAGCAAGTCTCGGCTCGATGCGATGCGCCGCGCCGCCAGCGGGCTGCGCATGATCGAGAAAGCCGAGAAGCCCCCACGAGTCAAGCGCCTCAAAACACAGCTCCGAAACGGGTTGCGAGCTCTGTTCGGCGAGGAGAGGCTCGAACGGTGGAGCGAACGCATCGGACTAGTCGGCGGCGTGCCTACTGAGCAGCTCACCGCCGGTGCCTTCGCGGCGCCCGAGGTTTCAGCCGACCTGCCGCTAGTCTACCGACGCTTGTTCGCCGCGGACACCATGGAGGCTGGAGACGTGCTCACCGGCCGCGATGAGGAAATCCGGCGGGCCGAAGCCGTTCTGTCGAGCGAAGTGAAGGGGCGTTTGCGCTCCGTTGCACTGGTCGGCGTCGACGGCGTCGGAAAAGCAGCCGTGTCGAGCGCGATCGTGCGGTCGCGAAGATGGAAGAACGTTAGGCGCGTCGTCTTCACGGGACCGGTCACCGTCCAGGACGTCGAAGCGATCTTCCAGGACGCACCCGAAGGTCAGCTCGTCGTCGTCGACGGGCTTCACTGGATGTTGTCCATGGCGCCTGGCGGCTTCGAGCCCCTTCGCCGGTTCGTGAAAGGAATCATCGAAGAAGGCGGCCGCCGTCGCTGGCTCGCCCATGGTGCGGTGCTCTTCTGGAATTTCGCGTCGACGGTTGCGCCCCTGCGAGACGCGTTCCCCGAAGTGATTCACCTAGAGACCTTGACCGAGGAGGAGCTTCAGGCGGCGGTCATCGCGCGCCACCGGCTGAGTGGCTACGAGCATTCGTTCGATCGGGGCGAGGGGTCCCCAATCGAAGGCCTATTCGCGCGAAGCGCAAGCCGCATCCGACGGCCCTACGATCAGTACTTCCACGAGCTTCACCAGGCGACCGGAGGTCTCGTACGGGACGCGCTCCGACTCTGGTTGGCCTCGATTCGCGGCATTCAAGACGACATCGTGCACGTCGGGCCGATTCCTGCGTCGGCGTACACCCGGATCAAGAGGCTCCCCGACGACATTCTGGTTAACCTGTACCAGATTGCACGACAGGGTTGGATCGACGCGGCGGGTCAGGCCCGATTGTTCCGGCTCGACGTGAATACCGCACAGGCTCAGTTGAGCCGCCTGGCGCACCTTGGCCTTCTCGAGGAGCGCGAAGGGGCCTTCGTGATCGCCGTTCACCTGCGCGGTGTGCTCGGTCGAATCTTTGCGGAGCGGCAATGGGTGTTGTGATGGCGAGACTAGGGCGAGGATGGTGGTGCTTGTGGTTGGCCTCCTTGGTGGCTCAGCCGTCCTCCGCGCAGCTGCTCGATTTCGACGATGCGCAAGCGCCGCCATCGACGTCGGAGCCGGCGCCCGAGGCACCGCATGAGCGAACCGGGAAGGCGCGGATCGAGATCCCGGAGCCACCCGAAAGCATCGCCAAGATGCCCCTTCGCGCAGAGCCCCCGGCTGCCCGGGCTCCTGCGCAAGAGAAAAGCAGACCTCTGTTGCTTCTGTTCTTGGCGCTTCTCGGTCTCGGGATCGTGTTGTTCGTCGCCGAACGCGCTCGAAGCTGGATCCGGACCAACATCGCGCTGCGCGGGGTCCTGACCGTGCTGGTGATGCTTCTGCGCCTGGGCGGCCTCGCCATCATCCTGGCCATCGTCCTGAAGCTGATTCCGGGCGCGCAGGATTGGATTCTGTGGACGCTGCTGGTACTCGCCGTGGTGGTCGGCTGGTCGGTCCGCGACCTGTTTGCCGATCTCGTGGCGGGCATCGTGCTGGCGGCGGAGCGCCGCGTGAAAAAGGGCGTTTGGATTTCGGGTGAAGGCTTTCAAGGAACGGTGGAGGGGCGATCGTTGCGCGCGACGTGGCTGCGCGACGGACAAGGCCACCGGCTCACCGTTCCCAACCGCGCGATGGTGGGCGCACCGATGGTGTACGATCTAGGCGCAGACGCGGAGCACGAGGTGGTCGTCCGGCTCGAAGGCTACGAGGACGCGAGCAAAGTTCGAATGGCGCTCACCGATGCGATTCTGAGCTCCCCTTGGGTTCTCGCAGGCGCAACGCCCGTGGTGCTGCGGGATCCGGCCGACCCAGTGGTTTGGCGCGTTCGCACCAAGCTCCTCGAGCCGAGGTTTTCGGTCCACTTCGAGGGGGAACTGCTCGAACGGGTCGAAGACCTGCTCCGCTACCAACCCCCAGCAGACGAGCGCGAAACCGTTCCCGGAGAAACCTAGGGGGCGATCCAGTGACGCAGCTCTCCGGTCACCACGTAGGGCACCTTCTGAAGATCCTCGATGGTTCGGGCTCCACACAAGAGCATGATGGAACGAAGCTCCCGCTCGACTCTGAGCAGGAACGCGCGCGCACCGTCGATGCCACCCTCGAGGAACGCCTGATAGACGTTGCGGGCAATGCCTGCACAGTCGGCGCCGAGGGCAATGGCGCGAGCGACGTCCATCCCGGTGCGAATTCCGCCCGTCGCGATGGTAGTCATGCCCGCATCCACACAGTAGCGGACGGACGCAGCCGTTGGGATGCCCCAATCCCAGAGCGCTTCTCCTAGAGCGCGGCCGTCGCCTTCGGCGCGTAGGGTCTCCACGCCGACCCACGACGTGCCGCCCGCGCCTGATGTGTCCGCGTACCTGACTCCGACGGCTCGCAACCTCTCGGCGACCTGGGGGCTGATTCCATTTCCGGTTTCCTTGGCGATGACGGGAACGTCGAGCTCGGCCCACAAGCGCTGAAACGTCGCGAGGCCGCCACGGAAGTCGCGGTCGCCTTCGGGCTGAACCAACTCCATCGCGGGATTCATGTGCACACAAAGCGCGTCCGCCCCGACGTCGGCGAGCATTTGCGCGATCGTCGTGGTGGGCAGATCGCGCGCCTGCACCATGCCGACGTTGCCCAGAAGCAATACGTCTGGCGCACGCTCCCGGACCTGATAGGTCCAGCTCGTCTCTGGTCGCTTCTGCATCGCACGCTGGCTTCCGAGACCGAACGCATAGCCGAGGTCGTTGGCGATGGAGGCGAGCGATTGATTGATCTCGGCAGCGCGCTCGTGCCCGCCGGTCATTGCTGCAATCAATAAAGGCACGCGAAGCTCTTTGCCGAGCAAGCGGACCCGCGTGTCGACGGAATCGTAGTCTACCTCGGGCAGAGACTGGTGCATCAGTCGCACGCATTCGAGCAGCGTGGTGCGTTGCCGAAACGCGACCTGGTCTGTCGCACACAGATCGAGGTGGTCTGCCTTTCTGTTCCCGATGTCTTCGCTCATCGCGATGCTTGCCCGGCGGCGTAACGCCGTGTACGTAGCTCGGAATAAGGACACTGACACCGTGGCGCAAGGTCTATCGACTCTCGATTCTTGGATGAATGGAATCCGGCGGCAGCTCGACGCCGTCTTGGAAGCGTTTTTCGAGGCGAAGTGCGAGGAGGCGGCACGACTGTCGCCACGTGCAATCGAGCTGGTCGTCGAGGTGCAGAACCTCACCATGCGTGGCGGAAAGAGGCTCCGCCCCATCGTGACGGCCGCGGCGCATCGGGCGGCCAGCCACGATGGAGAGCCGAGCGCCACGGTTGAGGTGGGCGCGGCGCTCGAGCTGCTTCAAACGTACCTGCTCATTCACGACGACTGGATGGACCAGGATCGTGAGCGGCGAGGTGGACCGGCGGTTCACTACGCCTTCCAATGCAAGCACGGCGCGCAGCACCTCGGCGCGAGCCTCGGTATTCTGGCGGGCGATTTGGCGTCGACGTTCAGTTGGGAGCTCCTCTTGCGCGGCCAGTTCCCTCCCGGCCGGCGCGACGACGGGCTGACCCTCTTCGTCGAAATGCAAAAAGAGGTGTTTGCCGGGCAGCAGCTCGACCTCATGACGGACGCGGACGTCGAACGAATGCACGACTTGAAGACCGGCAGCTACACGACTCGGGGCCCCGCCGAGCTCGGAGGCATCCTGGCAGGGGCGGACGCTGCGTCCATGGACGCGCTTCGGCGTTGGTCCGCACCATTGGGTGTCGCGTTCCAGCTCCGCGACGACTTGCTCGGCACCTTCGGAAGCGTCCAGGAGATCGGCAAGCCCGGAGACGACTTGCGTCATGGGAAGCACAACGCGGTGGTGGCGGCGTTTCGCAGGCTCGAGCCAAGCGCTGCGGCGCGCGCGGCGCTCGAGGCGGTGTGGGGGCGCGCGGACGCGAGCGACCACGCATTGCAAGCCGCGTGGGACGTCCTTTCGGAGGCGAAGACCGAGGTCGAAGCGCGATTGGCTTTGCTGGCCGACGAAGCGCGAGATGCGGTCACCGCGAGCCCCTTCGACGATGACGCCAAGCAGATGCTCGAAGAGGTCACGCTCCGGCTGACGGAACGAGGGAGCTGATGGGGTTCGGTAGGGGAAAGGTCATCCTTCTCGGCGAGCACGCCGTGGTGCATGGCTTTCCGGCAATCGCAGTGGGCATCGACCGAGGCGTCACGGCCGAAGCAACCATTGGGCGAGCCGATCTGCTCCGCCTCGCTCCTTGGGGGCTTACGATTCAGCCGGACCCGCACGGGAGCGAGCCTCTGGAACGTGCATTCGCGGCCGTGCTCGCGACCTATCCCGAGCGCCCGCCGCTCAGGATCGACGCTCAGGTCGAGCTTCCTGCGGGAGCCGGACTCGGATGCTCGGCGGCGATTGGGGTCGCAGTGCTCGACGCCATCGACGCGGCGCTCGGTGTGCAACGCTCGCGCGAGGCGCTCGGCGCAGCCGCCCTCGTTTGGGAGCAGGTCTTCCACGGCAACCCATCCGGAGTCGACAACACCATGTCGGCCGTGGGAGGCGTCGCGCTCTTCCGAAGGGGACAGCCGCTCGAGCCTCTCTATTCGAACAAGCCGCTGCACCTCGTCATTGGCTGCACCGAAGAGCCATCGAGCACCAAGGAAATGGTCGCTTCGGTCGCACGGCAGTTGCGCGAGGAGCCAAAGCGAGTCGAAGGAGCATTCGAAGCGATCGAATCGTTGGTTCGCAATGCCAAGGTTGCAATCGAAACGGGCGATCACGTCGGGCTCGGGCAGTTGCTAGACCTCAACCACACGATTCTCAGCTCATTGATGCTCTGCACCACCAAGCTGGACGCGATGTGCCGGGCCGCGCGCGCGGCGGGAGCCCTCGGCGCCAAGATGACCGGCGCAGGGGGAGGGGGATGCATGTTCGCGCTTGCGCCCAAACCCGAAGAAGCACGTCGCATTCGTGACGTTCTGGGGCAGGGGGCCTTCATCGCCGAGGTGAGCCCGTGAATGATCGTCCCATGGAGGCGAGCGCGAAGGCATGCGCGAACATCGCGCTCGCGAAGTACTGGGGAAAGGCAGATCCAAAGTGGAACGTACCTGCCGTGCCGAGTATCTCTTTGACGTTGAGCCAGTTGGTCACCGAGACGCGGGTGCGGTTCGACCCCTCTCTTTCGACTGACGAGGTGCGCCTCGACGGTCGGCGCGCCTCCGCGGCCGAAGCCGCCCGCGTGATCGCCATGCTCGAGCGCATTCGACGCGAAGCGCGCCTCCGCTCGAGCGCGAAGGTCACCAGCCACAATCATTTCCCGACGGCCGCCGGCCTCGCCTCGAGCGCATCGGGATTTGCAGCGCTTGCGGCTGCAGCGTGCGCAGCTGCAGGGCTCAAGCACGACCCTCGCCGCCTCAGCGCCTTGGCGCGGGTATCGAGCGCCTCGGCGGCCCGCTCGATTTTCGGCGGCTTCGTCGAGCTACCCGCGGGACGTCGCGGCGAAAGCGACTTGTCGGCGCGACAGCTCGCGCCGGCCGACCATTGGAACCTGCGATTGATCGTCGCGTTGACGGAGCCAGGAAAGAAAAAGGTCGGCTCCACCGAAGGCATGGAGCGATCGCGCAAGACGTCCCCCTATTATCAGGCTTGGTTGGAGGCCGCGCCTGGGTGGGCCAGGACGATCAAGCGCGCCATCAGGGACCGCGATCTGGACGTGCTCGGCGCGGCGATGGAGCGAAGCACGCTTGCCTTTCATTGTTGCGCCATCACCTCCGATCCTCCGATCCTGTACTGGGCGCCAGCGACGTTGGCCGCGCTCGCCACCGTTCGAGGGCTTCGCGAGCGTGGCGTCTCTGCATGGGCCACGATGGATGCAGGACCACACGTCAAGACGCTTTGCCGGATGGGGGATGCGTACCGCGTGCGTCAGGCCCTCGACCGCACACCCGGTGTGACTCGAACCTGGATTGCGGAGCCCGGACCTGATGTCGAGGTAATCCGTTGACTCCGATCGGCGCGAGCGCTCCCGGAAAGGCGCTTCTATGCGGAGAGTACGCGGTGCTCGAAGGTGCGCCGGCGGTCGTGAGCGCGGTCGACCGCAGGGTTTCGGTTGCTTGGTCCGATCAGGACTTGCCGATGCCACCCGAAGTGGCCGCAACGCTCGAGCTGGCGCAGAGGGAATGCGGCCCCGTGCGGCGATCACTGAGGCTCGACGTCAGCGCGCTTCAGCTCGACCGCGTCAAGCTCGGCTTGGGGTCGTCGGCAGCCGCTGCCACCGCGGCTGCGGGAGCCGTATTCGCGTCGAATGGGCATGATCTCGATGAGCCCGCGTCGCGGCAACGGGTCTTTCAATGCGCATCGAAGGGACACGCATCGATTGCGCCCGAGGGCAGTGGGGTCGACGTGGTCGCATCGACGTTCGGCGGATTTATCCGTTTCGTCCGCACCGGCGAACGAGTCGAATGGCGCGTCATCGAGCCTCCAAAGGAGCTCCTCATTCGCCTCGTATGGACCGGCCAGGCGGCTAGAACGAGCGACCTCGTGCGCAAAGTACGCCAATTCCGTGGTCGGGACCCGAAGGGATACCGCCGCGAAATAGACAGGCTCTCCACCCTCTGCACGCGGTTTGCAGATGCCTTCGAGATGGGCCGGGCGGCCGACGTGATCGCCAGCGCCGCATCGTACGCCGACGCGATGCGCGTCCTCGGCGAATCGGCAGGCGCCCCGATCGTCGAGGCGCGGCTATCGCGCGTCGCGGAGATCGCAGCGCGCTTTTCGGGCAGCGCCAAGCCGTCCGGGGCGGGCGGAGGCGATGTCGCCGTGGCCTTCTTCGTCGACCTCGGAGCGGCAGAGGCGTTCGAAATGGCTTGCAAAGACCAGAGGCTTCATCCTATCGACGTGGCTTGGGGTGCCACCGGCGTGCGCCCCTGCTGACGGGAGGAGGCACCTGATGCTCATCAATCTCTACATCCTGTCGCTCGTCCTCGGAGCCGTGCTTCTCACCGCATCGCTCTTCTTGAGCGATAAGCCCGTCGATGCCGACGACGAAGCGGGGGCCGCAAAGGATGCGGCCGAGCCGAGCCAAGTCGGTCAGCTCGATGGCGTCGGCGGTGGCAACTTCTTTGGCCGCACTGTCCGGTCGAGGCGGTTTTGGACGTTCTTCATCTGCTTCTTCGGAATGACCGGCTTGGTGCTCGACGGGTTGGACCTGATGAGCGCGCCGGTGACTTTCATCGTGGCCGTGGCCGTGGGTGCCATCTCCGGAGCCGGGATCTCGGCCGCCGTCCGCATTGCCTCGAGCTGAGCAAGGCGCCTACGCATCGTAGATCCGGACCTTGTCCTCGAGCCGGTCGATGACCGTGGCGGAGAGATTCTGTCCGGTCAGGCGAGACATCTGCTGGATCAAGGTGGGGCTGGTCACGTTCACCTCGATCAGTCGGCCGCCGATGACGTCGAGACCCACGAAAAAGAGCCCATCTGCCACGAGCCGCGGGCCGATCGTCGCCACGATTCGGCGGTCGGCGTCGTTGAGCGTGGCAGGCTTGGCCGAGCCTCCGACGTGCACGTTGCTTCGGATGTCGCCCTTGCTCGGGACCCGCCCGACGACGCCCAAGAGCTCGCCATCGACGAGCAGGATGCGCTTGTCGCCCTCCTCGTAGATCTGCTCGATCAGCGCCTGCACGATGGCGTTCCGCCTTCCCAGGTGGGTCACGGCTTCGATGAGACCGTTGAGGTTGCTATCCCCCGCGGCAAGCACGAACACCCCCTCGCCTCCATGGCCGTCGATTGGTTTGATCACGCCCCTTCCGCCCACGTCTTTCAAGAATCGCAGTATTTCGTCCTTGTGACTGGTCATGATCGTCGGCGGGACGATGTCTGGAAAATGATGGGCGTAGAGCTTTTCGTTGGCTTCACGCAGCCCCCGGGGGCTGTTCACCACCAGTGTGCTTCCCTCCAGATGATCGAGCACCAACGTCAACCACAAGTACGCATCGGTGAACGGCGGGTCCTTCCGAATGAACACCGCATCGACATCGGCCAGATCGATGTCCTCGGCCTGACCCAGCGTGATGGGCTCCGCGGGGTGGCGCTGCATGGTGGCGCGGCGGACTCGCGCGATGACTTGCTGTCCTCGAAGCCCCACATCGCTCGCCAGGCAGTGATCGACGCGATGGCCGCGCGATTGCGCTTCAAGCATGAGAGCGAAGCTCGTGTCCTCGTCGACGATCACCGTCGACACCGGATCCATCACGAATACGAAACGCATGCGCCTCTCCGGTAGCATCATGCCTGGTTTGAAGGCAAGGTGGAGTCGATGACTCGCTCTGTTTCGATCGTGATTTGGTGCATTTGGGCTGTTCTCATTGCGGGGCTCACCGTCGGCTCCGCGCCCGATCATGCAGCGGTGTTCACCCGGGATGCCGTCGCTTCGGATCATGCGGCTGCTTCCCAGGCTGGGGCGGAAATTCTCGCTGCTGGCGGCAATGCGGCCGATGCGGCGGCCGCGACGATGCTGGCGCTCGGAGTCGTCAACCCGGCCAGCAGCGGTCTCGGTGGCGGTGGATTTGCGCTCTACTATTCCGCCGAAGACGCCTCGCTCACGTTTTTGGATTTTCGGGAACGAGCGCCGCGCGCATCCACACGGACCATGTTCGATCGCGAAGGGCCGCGGCCTCCTGGTCCGGCCAATGCCCTTTCGCAGCTAGGCGGGCTTGCGGTGGGGGTTCCTGGCGAGCCTGCAGGAATCGAGGCGCTGGTTCAGCGGTTCGGGCGGCTTTCCTTGGACAAGGTCGTCGCACCCGCGTTGCGACTGGCAGAGCAGGGCTTCGTGGTGAGCGAGGCCCTTGCTGCGATGGGCAATGTGTTCGAGGCGCAGCTTCGCGAAGATCCCGTCATGTCCACGTGGAATCTGGAGGAGGGGGCTACGCTGAAACGGTCGAGCCTCGCGCGAGTGCTGCGTGCATTTGCCCAAAAAGGAGCGGCGGTCATCTACGGAGGCGTCATCGGCCAGGAGATGGTCGCAGCGGTCCAACGCCACGGCGGCATCATGACGCTCGACGATCTGCGCGCCTACCGTGTGCGGACTCGAAAACCGCTAGAAGCCACCGCCTTCGGTCATCGGTGGGTCACCGCGCCGCCCCCCAGCGCCGGCGGGTTCACGATGGTCCAAAGCCTGCTCATCTTGCAAGAAGCTGTGGGAGAGGATCCCTCGTACGGGCCTTCCCTGCTCCATGCGATGGTCGAGTCCTGGAAGGGACCTTTCCTCGATCGGCAGCGCTATTTCGGCGATCCCGATCAAGTGATCCTCCCCATCGCTCGAATGCTCGAAGCTTCTCGCATCCGTAGGCGTGCCGATCTCGTCGACGATGACCGGGCCCATCCGGCCAGTGACTACGACATGCCAATCGAGTGGACCCGCAATCAGCTAGCGACGCCGGACGATGCCGGCACGTCTCACCTCTGCGTCGTCGACGGCGAGGGGAACGTCGCTTCGGTGACCACGACCGTCAATTTGCCGTTTGGCGCTCGGTTCACGGGCGGAGGCATCGTGTTGAACGACGAGATGGACGACTTTGCAAGCGCCGTGGGGGCGGCCAATGCCTTCGAATTGGTAGGCGGCGCGCGGAATCTGCCCGGGCCGTGGAAGCGGCCGGTTTCGACCATGTCGCCCACGATCGTGCTCTCCGGTGAGAAGCCCGTGTTGTGCATAGGCGCGTCTGGTGGAAGCCGGATCGTGACGGCGACCCAGCAGGTGGCCATGAACATCTTGTTGCACGACATGCAAGCCGATGAAGCCGTGACTGCGCCCCGCATTCACCACCAGGGGTTTCCCGAAACACTTCGTGTGGAGACGCTGGCCCCGCTGAGCTCCGCGTTGCTGGACGCGCTTCGCGAGCGGGGCCACGATATTGCCCCGATTCACAACGTGGCGAACGTGCAAGCCATCGAAATCGAGCACGCCCCTACGCGCATGCTTCACGCCGTGAGCGACCCGAGAAAGGGCGGGCGTCCCGCTGGTCACTGACGGAAGCCGGCGAGATACTCGTTCACGAGCGCTGCGTTCTTGGCGTACTGCTCTCGCGTCGTGGCGATGAAATGCGCTTCGATGAGCCGCCCGAGCCCCATGACCTCCGCGCCGATCTCGAGTGTCACGAGCCGCTCGCATTGCCTGTCGGACACGGGCTGGACCTCCACCGCACCTCTTGCCCGGATTCGGTCCGGAAAGGCCGATGGAATCACGCGGAACTCGTATCTCCGCAGGATCGGATCGAAACTGCCTTCTTCGACATAGCTCAACCGATCGCCGAAGACCCTCGCGACCGCTCTTGGAACCGGGTGCGTCGGCGACACCTTGGCGCGACGGTAGCCGGTCTCCGGGTTCCACTCTTGAAGCTCATACTCGAAGCCGAGGCCCTCATACAGGTAGAGGTTGAACTCCTCGCTGGCGAAGATTCGAGCCCAGAATTCCTCTTCGGAACAGTCCAACAACTGCCGGATCACGAGTTGCTTCGGCATTTCTATTCGGTAATGCGTATGAGGACGGCGGTGATGTTGTCCTCGCCGCCATTTCGATTGGCCTCGGCGACGAGGCCCTTTGCGGCTGTCTCTACGTCCTCGCCAGCGCGATGGACGATGTCCAGAATCCGGTCGTCGCTCACCATCCCGCTCAAACCATCCGAGCAGAGCACGTAGACGTCCCCCGGCTCGACGCCTTCCGCGTATAGATCGACTGCCACGGCGTCGTGCATACCGAGCGCCCGCGTGATCACGTTGCTCGGGAGACGCTGCTTCTGGGCATCGGTCAAATTGGGCATGACCAAGAGGTAGTCGTTCAGCAGCGAGTGATCGCGCGTGAGCTGGGTAATTGCGCCGGAGCGCACCCGATACGCGCGGCTGTCGCCCACGTGCACGATTTGGATCTTGCGCTCTTCCCGCTCGAACAGAGCGCCGACGATCGTCGTGCCCATCCCCTGCACGGAGCGGTTCTGCACCGAAGTCTGAAAGATCCGGCGATTCGCGACCTTCACTGCCGACACGAGCCGGCTCTGACCGGCGGTGAGCCGCGAGTCGTCGTCTGCCAGCCAATCGCCCCCATCATCGTTGCTGGTTGCATCGAAGAAGGCGCCCATCTCGGCGATGGCCAGGCGGCTCGCCAGGTCGCCCGCGCGATGGCCTCCCATGCCATCGGCCACGATGAACAACCGATGCTTCGACAGGATGCAGTAGCTGTCCTCGTTGTGCTCTCGTTGAAGTCCGACGTCGGAGAGCCCTGCTGCAATGAAATTCATCAGTGTTCACACGCCCAGCAAGTGAAGCCGCCAATCTATTGGCCTTGCATCTCACCGTCGGCAACCCAAATCGCCCCGACAGTGTATCGGACCCTCCGTGCCGGGCAAATCAGGGGCTCACCGTTCGCGGCAATGGGAGCCACGGAGACTCGGGGTCGTCCAAATACGCATACCGCGCGTAGTGTGTGCTCACCCGGCGAACGTAGTTGCGGGTTTCGTTGAAGGGGATTCGCTCCACGAACCGGTCGAGCTCGATCCGGCCGCTTTCCGTAAGCCAACGCCTCACTCGGCTCTTGCCCGCATTGTAAGCCGCGATGCTCAACGGATAGACGTGCTCGAACGCGTCTGCGAGCTCGGCCATCTCCCGAAGACCGAGCTCGATGTTCATCTCGGGGGACTTTAGCATCTGGCGCGTCACGGGCTGACCGGCGAGCTTCGAGGCCACCTCCGGCATGACCTGCATCAATCCGACGGCGCCAGCTCTGCTCACCACCTCGGGACGAAAACCACTCTCCTGACGCATGGTCGCGTAGATCAGCGCGCGTGGAAGCTCGCCGCGGTGCTGGTCGACGATCGTTCGCCAGGGCATCGGATACGCCGCTTCCCACCACCAACGATGCTCGCTCGGATCGCTCCGAAGATAGCTTGCGCGTCGCCGCGCCGTGCGAAGGGCCTCCTCGTGAGCCCCGATGTCGCGATACAGGCGGGCAAGGAGCGGAATGCGCTGATCCTGTGGAAAATCCTCCACCACGATGCTCTCGTTGGCGCTCAGCCACCTCACGCCATCCGAATCGAGACCGAGGCGTTGGTAGGCTCGGAGCTCCCCGGGGATTGGCAAGCCTCTTTCGGGAAGCTCGACAGATGCATTCGACGTGAGGCCTTCGAACGGACTCGGAGGATCGACGCCGAGCTGCCGAAGCCGTTGCGCAGCGAGGATGGCGTACCAATGCAAGGGCTCGACGGCAATGGCTTTGCGATAGGCATCGATCGCCATTGCGCCGCGCCGGTAGGAGCGTCCCTGCCAGTAGTGCCCGCGCGCTTCGTCCATGGTGTTGGTAGCCAAAGCGGTGTATTGCGAGAGGTACTGCGCAGCGGCGGCGTAGCGCTTCTTTTCGAATGCCCGAAACCCGAGCTCCCACAGCGCGGCCCTGCGCCACCGGCCGCGAACCTGTGTGCTCCCGCGCACGAGCCGATGCATCTGCTTTTCGCCATTCGGGCGACCGAGGCGAATCTCCAGCCAAGCGGCGAGAAACCGCGCCTCTGCAGCACGCCTGCTCCGCGGGTAACGCCGGGCGAACTGCCGGTAGGCCCGAATCGCTTGCGCATCCCGGTCGGCCCGCGAAAGCGCGCGGGCCGCGTGAAATGCATCTTCGACTTCGTGCTCTCCACCGAGCCCGGCCGATTCACGCAACACCTGAGCTGCGTCGAGGTAGCGAGTGCGCATGCGGAACAGCGCCATGCCGTACACGTGATGCCATCGTTCGGCGACGGCAGCCCGATCTCGGGTTTCGATCGCTTCAAGCTCTTGCACCGCCTGGGCAAAATGGAGTGCGCTCAACAATCGCTCCGCTCGATCGATGCGATCGTCGGTGCTGGGCAGGGCGCGCTTCTCGAGCATGCGTGCGTTGCCTTGCTCCCGGGGATGGACCGCGGACTTCCAAGCCTCGAGGGCGGCCTCGCGCGCTTCGTCCGACCGGCCCAGATCGACGTTCACCTCCGACAGCAGCACCAGCAGCCCGACGCGATTCGAGGTATCGCGCCGACGAGTGAGGGCGGCCAGCTCCTCAGCAGCGGTTTCGAGCTCACCGAGCTGCACTGCGCAATCGGCTGCAAGGGCGCGATCGTGCCGCGTGACCTCGCTGTCACTCGAAGATGCGCGCAGCAACACGGGACGAGCCTCCGCACAGTGACCGCATCGTGCGGCGGCCATGGCCCATCGGCGCATCGAGTCTTCTCGCATCGCCTCGGGCAGAGTGGAGGGCGTCTGGGCAAGCGTTTCCATGGCATCGCACGGCCGCCCCACTTCGAGCATGAGGCGCCCCTGCAGATACCGAACCGCGTCTTCGTCTCGAGCTTTTTCCGGCAGGCGCGCAACCTCCTCGAGCGCTCCCCGGGCGTCCCCCGCACGAACGAGCGAGGCTACGCGGTCGAGCCCACCCTGCGCCAACGCCCAGGCGCAAGCGAGCCACGCGACCCATGCCCCCAGCAGAAAAACTCGCAATACCTCAAATCTATCACCGTTTCGCCCGAACGCAGCGCGATTGGCGGTTGCTGCGGCTGTCCCGTATGCTCCGCCGCTGACGATGCGACGTACGGTTGTTTTATTGCTCGCGGGCGCTGCCTTGATGGGATGCGAGCAGAACATTGGGGACTCCTGCAACGGCTCGACCGATTGCTCTCTCACGGGCGACCGCCAGTGTGATCTCGCCCAGCCCGGCGGGTATTGCACGGTCTTTTCGTGTGATCCCGACACGTGTCCGCAAGGGGCGTGTGTCGAGTGGCGCTTCATCCCGAGTCGAACCGCAGAAACGTGGTGCATGAAGACCTGCAACGACGACGGGAACTGCCGCTCGGAATACTCGTGCGTGTTTCCGAGCGAGATCGACATGAACGGTCAATTCGACCCAAATCTGCCGGACGATGAGCGGGTGGCGCGCATCATCGACCTCGAAGGCGACCGCACCGACTCGAAGATCTGCGTGGCTCTGACCCCGCCCTCCACACCCGCGGAGGCTTTCGGGGCCGATGCCGGCCTCTAGCAGCGTCGCGTCTCGCGCCGGGAAGCCGGCGTGGTGAACGGCTTGCGCGTAGTATGGTCCCGGTGATGTCTCCGGGCCTCTTGGGATACTTGGCGGGCCGGCTCGCGAGGGCCTTGCTGACGGTCGCGGGACTGGTGACGATCGTGTTCCTGCTGGTGCGCCTGATTCCGGGCGACCCCGTCGAGGCGATCCTAGGAGACCAAGCGGGCCCCGAGGAAAAAGCGGAGCTTCGGCAGGCCCTGCAGCTCGATCGACCGATCGGCGCACAATACGTTTCCTTCCTAGGGGACGTCGTCGATGGAAGCCTCGGAACGTCCTTTCGCCGGCCGGATCGCTCGGTCTGGTCGATGATGCACGAGGTGCTGCCCGACACGATCATTCTCGCGCTCGCCGCATGGCTGGTGGCGTGGCTCGTGGCGATCCCGCTCGGGACGCTGGCTGCTGCCCGCGCCGGACGCGGTTGGGACAAGCTGGCATCGACAGCTGCCGTCGCCGGCTTGGCGATTCCCAACATTTGGCTCGGCCCGTTGTTGATCTTGGCATTCGGGGTGAAGCTCCGTTGGCTGCCTTTGCCGGGTGATGACCTCGCGGGCCCCGAAGCATTGATCCTGCCAGCCATCACCATCGGCACCGCGCTGGCCGCGGTGCTGACACGTCAGACCCGGGCGGCGATGATCGAGATCCTCTCGCAGCAGTACATCACCGCCGCGCGCGCGAGGGGCGTGCCCTCGATTCCGCTGCTCCTGCGTCATGCACTTCGCAACGCCTTGCTCCCCGTCATGACCATCGGAGCCGCACAGCTCGGGGCTTTGCTCTCCGGCACGGTCGTCACCGAGAAGATCTTCGAACGGCCGGGGCTCGGAACGCTCTTCTTAGATGCGTTCTTTGCTCGCGACATCCCCGTCGTGCAAGGTTGCGTGCTGTTGATCGCCGTGATCTACGTGGGCGTCAACCTCGCCGTGGACTTGGCCTACGGCATCGTGGACCCGAGGGTCAGGCTGTCATGACGAGGGCCCGCGATCTCTTGAGAGGAACGCCGATCGGCTTGTTGATCGTGGTGGGCTTCTTCGTGATCGGGCTGATCGGACCCTGGATTGCGCCGTATGACCCTCTTTCGATCGACTTGCTTCACGAATACGAGCCGCCCTCTCGGGCGCACTGGCTCGGCACGGGAGACAACGGCATCGACATCTTGAGCGCTTTGCTGCACGGCGCCCGTCTCGCCGCCGTCGTCGGCCTGGTAGTCGTGGGTATCTCGGTCGTGCTCGGAACGCTGATCGGCACGTGGGCCGGCTACTACGGCCGCCTCGCCGATCACTTCGTGACCGGCGTGGCCGACTTGGTGCAGGCATTCCCAGCCATCGTGTTGAACATCGCGGTGCTCGCGCTCGTCGCGAAGCCCGGCTTGGTCCACCTCATCGTGGCGCTCTTGGTCAACGGATGGGTTTTGTATGCGAGGCTGGCGCGCGCCGAAACCCTGTCACTTCGAGAACGGGAGTTCGTGGAGGCCGCGCGCGCCTTGGGTGTCCCCGCGCCTCAGGTGATGCGCCGCCACGTCATTCCGAACCTACTCGGCCCGCTCGTGATTCAAGCGACCACGGGGCTCGGCGTGGTGGTCTTGGCAGAGTCGACGCTCTCTTTTCTCGGTCTAGGACCGGGCAAAGCAGTGTCGTGGGGCGCGTTGCTCGACCAAGGCACGGGCGTGCTTCTTCGGTTTCCGCACGTCGCGCTGTTCTCCGGGGGCGCGATCGCGCTGACCGTGCTCGGTTTCAATCTCACGGGCGACTGGTTGCGGGACTGGCTCGACCCGCATCTTCGATAGCGATGCCCGAGCTTCCCGACGTCGAGCTCTACCTTCACGCGCTGCGGCCGCGCATCCTTGGACGAGCCCTGCGGGGGGTACGGCTGGCGTCGCCTTTCGTGCTCCGGAGTGTGGAGCCGCCGATCGAAGCGGTGGCGGGCAAAGATGTGCTCGCCGTGCGCCGCCTCGGAAAGCGGGTGGTGCTCGAGCTGGACGAGGAATTGTTCCTGGTCGTCCACCTCATGATCGCCGGCCGTCTCCAATGGAGAAAGCCAGCGGAGAAGATCCCTGGACGAATCGGTCTGGCGGCGCTTGATTTCGATGACGGCGCGCTCTTGCTCACCGAGGCCAGCAAGAAGAAGCGGGCCTCGCTGCACGTGTGCCGAGGTGAAAGCGCGCTGGCGGACCACGACCCAGGCGGAGCCGAGCCGCTGCAGATCGACTACGCCGCCTTTCGAGACGCCCTCACCGCGAAAAATCATACCGTGAAGCGCGCGCTGACGGACCCGCGCATCCTCAGCGGCATCGGCAATGCCTACTCGGATGAAATTCTGCATCGTGCCAGGCTCTCGCCGCTCGTCTGGACACAAAGGCTGACCGAGGCGCAGCTTCGTCACCTGCACGAGGCGACCTCGGAGGTGTTGACCGAGTGGGTCGCGCGGCTGATCGAGCAGCATGGCGCGGATTTTCCAGAGAAGGTTTCCGCGTTTCGCCCGGAAATGGCGGCGCACGGCAAGTACGGCCGGCCGTGTCCGGTGTGCGGGGACCCCATCCAGCGAATCGTGTTTGCGGATCGCGAGACCAACTACTGCGCAACTTGTCAGACCGGCGGCAAGCTGCTCGCCGATCGGTCGCTCTCCCGCCTTCTCAAGGGAGACTGGCCGCGGTCCCTCGAAGAGTTGGAAGCGCTCCGTCGGAGCTGATCGGAAGTCGAGGGTAGAGGTCCGAAGGTGGAGACATGGCGCGGGCCCCCCTTATGCACGAGAAATGACCCGCACGCGTTTTGACGGTACCGTGCCGAGTACCCATGCGTTTTTCGGCTCGTCGAGAGGATCGCAGGAACGTTGCGGTCGGCTTCGTGAGCCTGATGGCCATCATGACGGCCCATTCGGTGATGGAAACGGCGCGCGACACGCTGTTTTTGTCCAGCCTGCCGGCCGCCGAGCTGCCTCGTGCCTACTTGACGATCGCATTGCTAGCCATCGCGGAGCTCACGGTGCACCGCCGCGTGCTGGCGCGCGTTCCCGACCGTCGATCGTTGCTGGCAGCCTCTTTGGTCTTTGGCTCCTTGGTGACGTTGGCCTGCTGGGCATTACTCGAGGAGCTGGGACCCTGGGCGCCTTTCGGGTTTTACGTCTGGACGGGATTGCTGATCACGGTGGTGCTCATCGAATTCTGGCTTCTCCTCGGCGACACGCTGACAGTCACCCAGGCCAAGCGAGTCTTCCCTGCCGTTGCAGCTGGAGGCGTGAGTGGCGCCGTGCTCGGGTCGCTTCTTTCCGAAGGCCTTCTTCGACTTGTCTCGCCGGCCGGCTTGGTCCCGGTTGCTGCAGCCACCCTCGCGCTTGCGGCCGCGACCGCCTTCCTGTGGAAGGTGGAGGACGATAGAAGGGTCGATCTCGATCATTCGAGCATGGATCGGCGCCCCTCCCTGGCTTGGCTCTTGCGTGACGGCTACTTGTCGCGACTGTGGACGCTCGTGCTCCTCGGAACGATTGCGGTCACCCTGGTCGACTTCGTGTTCAAGAGCACCGTTGCGCAGAACATTCCCGTCACGCATCTCGGGCCCTTCTTCGCTCGCTTTTACTTGGGTCTCAATACCGTGGCCCTCGTGGTGCAACTCGTGGGCGCTGCGTGGCTCCTCCGTAGCTTCGGGGCGCATCAAAGCTCCGGTCTGCTGCCGCTTCTGATCTTCGGATGCGCTGCAGGCCTAGTATTGGGACCGGTTCTGCCATTCGCAGTGGCTCTCAAAGCGGTCGATGGCGGCTTGCGTCACACGCTCTACCGAAGCGCGGTCGAGATTCTTTTCCTGCCGCTCGAAAGCCGCCGGCGCGAGCGAGCCAAGGGCATAATCGAAGTACTCGGTCACCGTGTTGGGCAAGCGCTCGCCTCGTTGCTGATCATCGGCGCCATTGCTCTGGGGCTTTCGGCTCGACAGCTCGGGCTCGTTCTGCTGCTTCTGTCGTGCGGTTGGTTGGCTGCTATCGCGTCGACTCGCTGGAGGTACGTCGATCAATTTCGATCGCGGCTTCACGTGAGAGCGCTGAGCCGTTGGCAATCCACTGAGCCTGACACCGCGCTCGTTCTCGACGATGCAGCATTGGAGCATCAGCTGAGGTCGAGCCTATTGCGCGTCGTTCAGCTTCTTCAGTGGCGCGCGGCAATCGAAGGCAATGGAGCCGTCGAAACCACGGACGTCGAGCTGTTGCGCGAGGCGCTGCGACACAAGGAACGAGCGGCGTTAGAGCAAACGTTCTCGCTGATGGCTCGTCAGCAACCGGGCGAGAACTTCGTGTTGGTTTGGCGAGGGCTGTGCAGCGGCGACCCGCGACTGCAGGCCGCCAGCGCAGAGGTGCTCGAAGCCTCGCTCACGGGTCCGGTCCGCGAAGCGATTCTCGCGATCGTCGACGATGGCGACCCGGCGGCAAGGCGTGCCCGCATCGCCTCCACCGCGCTCGGCGCCACCACCCGCCCGATCTCCTACCAAGAGGCACGCGACGCCATGAGGGACACTCTCCCCCTTCGTAACTCCGCAGAACCACTCCATTCCCCAGGCAAAGATCGCAGCGACTCATTTTGAGCATTTCGGGTTGCACATCCGATTTTCTCAATGATTTGGCGCTGCGATTTTTCTTTTATTTTCTCTGTGATTTCAGGTGGTTGGGTGGGGGGAGCGTGTCCCTCTTGCTACTGTTTTTTTGTTCAGTATATTGGATGGTCCCATGGCGTTTGGGACTGTCATCGAGCTCGAGGAACCACAGGTCGCGGTCGAGGCTTTGCCGCTTCCGGAGCTGCTGCCGCGCGCACGCTTGGTCGAGGTGTCGGGGAGGCATGCATGCGCCCGCACGACCACCGCCGTCTCTTGCGTGATCCATGCGCAGGCTCGCGGTGAGCTCGTCGCGTGGGTACAGCCCGAGGACGGTTCTTTGTTTCCTCCCGATCTCGACGCCGCAGGAGTCGACCTCGATTGTTTCATTGCGATTCAGGTGCCGCGCTCTGCAGGTCCGTTTGCGTTGGTTCGTGCAGCCGAGTGGCTCGCGCGCTCTCGCGCCTTTGGATTGACGGTGATCGACCTCACTGATGCGGTCCCACCCGGATCCTCGGTCAACTGGCAAGGCCGCCTTCAAGGTCTGTTGCGCCAATACGACGGTCGCATTCTCCTGCTCACTTCGAATGCACAGGAAGATCCTTCCTCGGGCCCGTTGATCGGCCTGCGCATCGAACCGAGGCGCGGCTCTCTTCATGCCGATCAGTTCCGGGTTCATACACGAATCCTGAAAGACAAAGTCGGTCTCAACACCGGACTGTCGCCGACACAATCCGTTGCTCCGGCGGGATTGCGAGGAACGCCGTGAAGCGAATCAGCTGCGTTCTATTGCCGATGCTTCCCTTGCAAATCCTGCTGCGAAGAAAACCGTGCTGGCAGGGCTCACCCATCGCCATCATCGATGACGAAGGTCCGCATGGCCGCATCATTCATCTCGACGTGCTCGCAAAGAAGAGTCGGCTGCGCATCGGAATGCGCCAAACCGTCGCGCGCGATCTCCTTCCAACGCTGCGTACCGCCATCGTATCCAACGAAGAAATCTCGGAGATCAGCGCAGAGTTGATCACCTCGCTTCAAACATTCTCGCCTCGAGTCGAGGCAATCGATCACCCCGGCGCATTCCACGTCGATCCAGAAGGTCTACGCGGCCTCTACGGCGGGTATCGAAACTGGGCCACCTGTATTCACCGATATTTGCGGGCTCGCCAATGGCGCAGTGCCGTGACAGTGGGCTTTCATCGTCACCGCGCACTCGCAGTCGCGATGACGCATCGTGGTGTGACCATTCTAGAGAGCCCCGAAGAAGAACGCGAGCAATCAAACGAAACACCCCTTCGCATGTTCGGCTTATCCGGTACGCTTTGTGAAAGCCTGCGCGCATTGGGCATCGAGACTCTAGGTGACTTTCTGGCGGTGCCTTCGGGAGAGCTTCATAGCCGTTTCGGAGTCGAGGCGAGCGCATTGCACGACGCATTCGCGGAGGAGCTTCAGCTTCCCATTCAACCGCATGCCTTCGATGAGCCGGCTCGAATCTCTTTTCAAATCGATCCTCCCGATGAAGATCAACATCGTTTGCTTTTTGCGATGAAGGGCGCTCTTCACTCTTTGTTGCATCAGGTGCGTGCACGCGGCGAAGCCATTCAATCGTTGGATCTATCCCTTCACCTGGAACGAGCTCCGACTCACCGAGAGCATCTCGAGCCGGCTTCACCGACCTTGGATTTGATGCTGTTGCTCGAGCTAGCTCGTTTGCGTCTCGGTGAAACGACCCTCCGGGGAGCAGTCGAAGAAGTGGAGATTCTCGCCACCACGGCGCACGCACGCGCGGAGCAGGTCTCTCTACCCGGTCATCAGCCTCATCGAGACATGAGCGCCGCACAGCGCGCGCTGGCCCGAATACGCGCTGCATACGGCGAGCGCTCCGTCACGATGGCTCGAATACGCGAAGCGCACTTGCCGGAAGCCTCCTTCCGATGGGAGCCCACCCAGCATGCGCGTGCCAGTGAACGGGCGGCGTCTTCATCTGTTTCTTCAATGATCCGGCGCGTTTATGCGAAGCCCAAACCGCTGCCTCCACGCGAGCCCAATGAGCCCGAGGCCGGTCCCTCGCTCAGCAAGGACCATGCGATCGAGCACATGTACGGCCCGTACCGTGTCAGCGGCGGTTGGTGGAAACGCTTGGTCGAACGCGACTACTACTACGCCGAAACCGATCACGGAGATTTGCTGTGGCTTTTCTACGACCGCCCTCGGAAACGATGGTTCTTGCACGGAGTGCTCGATTGAATGAGCGCTTACGTTCCGTTGTGGGTCAAGAGCAATCACAGCTTTCTGGAAGGCGCCTCGTTTCCTGAAGAGCTGGTGGAACGCGCGAATGCGCTCGGGCTTTCCAGCATTGCAATCACCGATCGCGATGGTGTGTATGGATTGGTTCGGGCGCACATGCGTGCGAAGGATCTCGGCATTCGTATCGTGACCGGAGCTCAGCTCTCGATCGACGTCGAAGGCCGAGCACATCACGTCATCGCACTGGCAAAGACGCGACGTGGATACGCAGACCTGTGCAGAGCGCTTTCGCTCGGACATGCGCGTTGTGAAAAAGGCATCTCGCTCGTCGAGCTAGCCGATCTCCAGGAAGCACAAGACTTGTTCTTCCTCTGCCCGACGCCGGAACCGCTGCGAGCCCTGTGCTCGGCTCGAGGGCCTTCGGCGCTCTTTGCGCTTTGCACCCGCCATCTCACCGAGCACGAAAGGCCTAGGGAGAAATTACTACGAGCCGCGGCTCGAGAGCTCGGCATTCACGTGGTCGGCGCCAACGAGGTCCTCTATCACGACAAGGCTCGCCGTTCTCTACAAGACATTTTGGCCTGTATTCGCGCTGGAAAAGCGCTTTCCGAGGCAGGGCGCATGACCCGTCCAAATGCAGAGCACTACCTCAAATCGTTCGACGAGGTCTCCCATCTCTTTGCCGACGATCCCGAGTGCCTGCGGCGAACCCTGGATATCGCGGAACAGTGCTCCTTCAACCTCGACGACATTCGTTATCGATATCCGGAGGAGCATCTGCCCTCCGGACGAACCGAGCAAGGATGGCTTCGTGAGCTGACTTTTCGAGGCGCTTTGGAACGTTATCGCGGCAAGGTTCCCACCGACGTTCGTGCTCAGATCGAGCGAGAGCTTCAGATCATCCGCGAGCTCGACTACGGCGGCTACTTCCTGACGATGTATGAGATCGTCCAATACTGCCGACAGAACGGCATCTTGTGCCAAGGGCGAGGAAGCGCCGCCAACAGCGCCGTGTGTTTTTGCTTGGGCATCACGTCGATCGATCCGGTTCGAATGGATCTGTTGTTCGAGCGGTTCCTGAGCGTCGAGCGTGCCGAGCCTCCCGACATCGATCTCGACATCGAGCACGAGCGCCGCGAAGAGGTCATCCAGCACGTCTATGAAAAATACGGACGCCGGTACGCAGCGATGGTTGCAAACATCATTCGTTACCGCATTCGTTCGGCAGTGCGCGACGTCGGGAAAGCGCTTGGCTTGTCCCGAACGGATCTGGAAACGGCCACTCGCTTGCTCCGGCATCGGGATGACGTGCTCAATCCGGAGCTCCTGCAAGAAGCAGGGCTCGAAAAGGACGCCCCGGCTACTCGCCACCTTTGGTCACTGGCTTCGCAAGTTCTCGATTTTCCCAGACATTTATCGATACATCCGGGCGGGTTCTTGTTGGGCCACCGGCCGGTCGACGAGATCGTGCCGATCGAGCCGGCCACCATGGAGGCCCGTACGGTCATCCAGTGGGACAAGTACGACGTCGACAATCTCGCGTTGTTCAAGGTCGATCTACTCGGTCTTGGCGCGCTCACTTGCATTCATCGTGCGTTCGATCTCTTGGAGCAGCACAAGAGTCTCTCACTCGAGATCGCAACCGTTCCGGCCGAAGACGAAGCCACCTACGACATGGTGTCGAAAGGTGACACCGTCGGCGTCTTCCAAATCGAGAGCCGCGCGCAAATGGCCATGCTTCCACGGCTCCGACCGCGCACCTTCTATGACTTGGTAATCGAGGTTGCCATCGTGCGCCCAGGTCCGATTCAAGGTGACATGGTGCACCCGTACCTCCGGCGTCGAAAAGGAGAAGAAGAAATTCTCTATCCTCATCCCAAGCTCGAGCGAATCTTGAGGAAAACCCTGGGCGTTCCGATCTTCCAAGAGCAGGTCATGAAGCTGGCAGTCGAAGCTGCAGGCTATACGCCAGGTGAAGCGGATCAGCTTCGTCGGGACATGGCGGCATGGCGAAGGTCAGGACGAATCGAAAAGCACCGAACACGCATGATCCCCCGAATGATCGCCCAAGGAATTCCCGAAGAGTTTGCCGATCGGGTGTTTTCCCAAATTCGTGGCTTCGGCGAGTACGGATTCCCGGAAAGTCATGCTGCGTCATTTGCCTTGCTCGCCTACGTCACCGCGTGGCTCCGCTGCCATCATCACGAGGCGTTCACTTGTGCGATTTTGAACTCCCAACCCATGGGGTTCTACACGCCAGCAACACTGGTAGAAGATGCAAAGCGGCATGGGGTCGAGGTGAGACCGATCGACATCAACAAGAGCCGCTGGGATTGCACTCTGGAAGAGCGTGACGCCTCTTCGCTTGCCGTGAGAATGGGGCTTCGTTACGTCAAAGGTCTAGGTGTGCTCGAGCGGCAACGGATCGAACCCGGGCAAGCGCCATATCCGAACCTTGCTACCTTCGTTCGCCAAACGGGGCTCAACAAGAAAGCGCTCCATGCGCTCGCAGAGGCCGGCGCGTTCGAATGCTTTGGTCTCAACCGGCGCGATGCGATCTGGCAGGTGCGCGGACTTTCGCGCTTTGTCCGAGATCCCTTGCCCCTCGAGCCGGCTTCCAGCCAGATTTCCTTTTCGTCCTTGGCAAACGACGACCAGGTGATTTGGGACTATCGGGCAAGTGACCACAGCACTCGCGGACATCCGATGCGCGGGCTTCGGCACGCCTTGGAAGCACGAGGCATTCCCAATGCTACGGCCGTTCATCGGCGAGCCCATGGCGAAGAGCTCGACTACGTCGGTATGGTGATCTGCCGCCAGCGCCCGGGCACGGCGTCCGGCGTCACCTTTTTCACCCTCGAAGACGAAACCGGCTTCGTCAACGTGGTCGTTTGGAAACGAGTGTTCGACCGTCACGCCATCGTTGCCAAGACGGCCGCCCTACTCGGCGTGACCGGCGAGATTCAGAAAGCCGATGGCGTCACTCACTTGGTCGCGCGGTCACTCTGGATGCCGGATGTCGCCCTCGCGGAACAAACCTCGCGTTCCCGCGACTTCCACTGATCTCATCATCCGAAGCCGAGCAGGCCTAGCCGCACCACCCAATATGCCTGTGCCAAGAGCTGCAGCCAGTAGAGCGAGCCCCGAACGGTGACGGCGATCTCGCTGGTCGAAATCAGGTGCACCGAGGACTGCGCAACGCGGGCCACCAAGACCCACCGCGCGAGCGGATCGGTGATCGCGGCATGGTTGGTGACCAGCGCGAGCAAGATCAGCGCAGCGAAAACCGGGAGGTTCTCGTAGCAGTTCGCATGCGCACGGCAGAGCCTGGCGGAAAACGGCGACACGTCCTCGCCGCTCGGACTGAAGGAATTCGCAGCGCGCCTCTTGGCGAGAACGAGCGCCGTTCGATAACTGAGGAGAATGATCGCAAGCAGCAGAGTCCACGCTGCATAGCCAACCAGTGCGAGTGCTGAGGGCGACATCGTTTACCTCGATTTGCAGTCCCGAGCTCGCGGCGGACTATACTGCACCCGGCGAACCACGGCCGAAGAGTTTTTGCGAGGAGGACGAATCGATGAAAACGCTGCTGTTGACGCGGTCCGAGGTCGAAAGAATCGCCACCATGGAGCTCGCCGTGCGGGCCGTGGACGGCGCTTTCGCCGCGTTCGGACGCGGAGAGGCCACGATGCCGCCCAAGGTCTATCTGCCAATCGAAGATCACGAGGGCGATTTCCGCGCAATGCCGTCACGTTTGGGCGACTCCGCGGGCATCAAGTGGGTCAACGTGCATGCGCAGAACCGCAAGCGGTACGGCCTGCCAACCGTCATGGCCGTGTACGTCTTGAACGATGTATCGAACGCGTTCCCTCTCGCCGTCATGGACGGCACCTCGCTCACCGCACTGCGAACCGGCGCCGCCGGGGCCGTTGCATCCAAGCACCTCGTGTCGAAACCGCCCTCGACGATCGCCTTCATCGGCTGCGGCGTGCAAGCGAGAACCTTGCATGGCGCCCATGCTGTCGTCTTCCAGGGCTTCGAGACCCTCGCATACGACCGCAATCGAGAGAATGCGCAACGGTTTGTCGAGGAAGTCGGCGGACGCGTGGTGAGCTTGGAGGAAGCCTCTGCCGCCGACATCGTATGCACGGCGACGCCGTCCCGGACGCCATTCGTACGAGCCGAGTGGGTCCGACCCGGTGCCCACATCAACGCGATGGGCGCCGACGCGCCCGGCAAGCAGGAGCTCGAGAGCCAGATCCTGAAAAAGGCGTCGGTCTACATCGACGACATCCACCAGGCGACTGGCAGCGGCGAGATCAACGTTCCGCTCGCCAAGGGCGAGTTCTCCGAGAGTGACATCGCCGGCACCTTAGGCGAGGTGGCCGCAGGCCTCCTTCCAAGGCCAACCGCGGGGACCACCACGGTGTTCGACTCCACGGGTCTCGCGATCCAGGACGTCGCGCTCGCCCGCGCCATCTACGACCTCGCCAAGGCCCAGTCGCTCGGCCAAGAGATCGACCTCATCGGCCTCGGCGACTAGGGTGAGCGCCGTGCGGCGTATCTCGCTCATCGCGGTGGCCTTCGCGGCATGCTGGCCTCTGCTCGGCTCGACGCAGGAGGCGAAGCCATCCTTTCTGGGCCAGCCTGACCAGCCGCGGATCACGGCGCTTCGAAGCGAAGCCGTCACCGAGGTCCGCAAAGGCCGGGGCGGCCGGAGCTTGGCGTTTCTGATCACGCTGGCCGACGGCACGCGTGGATACTTCAAGCCCAAGCAAACCTTTTCCGCCGCGCATTGGTATTCGGAGGTCGCGGCCTATTACTTGGATCGAGAGCTCGGTCTCGGCCGAGTTCCACCGACGACCGGCCGAAGGCTCTCGTGGGCACAGCTCAAGAGCGCAGCAGACGGAGATCGGAGAGTGTCCGAGCTCGGCATCGAACAGGACGGGTCGATCGCGGGCGCATTCATCTGGTGGGTTCCCGAGCGGCTCGAACGACTGCGGATGGGTCGGCACTGGGAACGTTGGGTTCGGGTGCAAAAGACGTTGCCGATTACCCCCTATCAACGGCCGGTCGACTACCGCGCGGACCTCAACGGACGGCCGGGCGTTCGGGAGGCGACCGACCCCAGTCGCCCCGAAGCAGGTGTTCCGGACACCGAGGGCCGGCCTGCGGAGCTTTCGGACATGATCGTATTCGACTACCTCACGCAAAACGTCGACCGCTGGGGCGGAGACTTCACCAACGTGAGGACGCACGGCCCGGGCGGGCCCCTCGTCTATCTCGACAATGGCGCCGGCTTTTGGCTCGGTCAGCAGCAACTCGGCCTGATGGAGGCGCGCCTGAAGGCGTTGCAGCGCTTTCGCCGATCGACGGTGGATTCGGTCCGCCGTCTCGACATCGACCGATTCGGCGCTCAGCTCGAAACCGATCCATTGGCGCCGGTGTTGAACCGGAAGCAGCTCGAAGGCCTCGCTCAGAGACGCGCCGCCGTGCTCGGGCACGTGAACGCGATGATCGCGCGATTCGGTGAATCCGAAGTGCTGCCATGGTAGATTTCGCCGGTGCAACGAAGACTTCGGATCCCAGGGGAATGGGAGCGGCACGAAGCCTGTTGGATCGCGTTTCCGTACTTGGAGGACGAATGGCTCGGAAATCTCGGGAGCGCCCAAGCTGCGGTTGCCGAGCTGTGCCGTGCCATCGCAGGACCGGGCGATGAGCGCGTCCGTTTGCTTGTCAAAGACGAGGCTCTCGAAGAGCGGGCCCGCGCCGCGATCGGCGACTCGGCTCGAGTCGACTACCTGCGCGCCGACTACGGAGACTGCTGGATGCGCGACACAGCGCCGCTACTCGGACACATGCCTTCGGGGGCGCTCGGCGCCTTGTGCTTCGAGTTCAACGGATGGGGCGGCAAGTACCCGATGCCTTTCGATGATCGCGTGAGCCGATGGCTCACCGACCGGCTCGATGCCGAGCGATTCGAGTGCCCGGTGGTTCTCGAGGGCGGCGCGCTCGAGTCGAACGGCGAAGGGACGTTCCTGACCACCGATTCCTGCGTGCTGAATCCGAACCGAAACCCGCGATTGACCCGCGAAGCCTTCGAACGCGAGTTGGATGCGCGAGTCTCGATCAAGAGGCTGATTTGGTTCGATCGCGGCCTCGAGCACGACCACACCGACGGCCACGTAGACATGATCGCGCGATTCGTCGCAGTCGATGCGGCGATCTGCATGCGACCCGACGAAAACGCGCCCAATGGAGCGGTGCTCGAGGCAATCCGATCCGAGCTCCGAGCGAATGGTCTCATCGTTCTCGAGCTCCCCGCGCCACGCGCGATATCGGCGCCCGACGGCTCTCCGTTGCCTGCGAGCTACTGCAATTTCTACGTCGCAAACGAAGCCGTCGTCGTCCCGACCTACGGCATCCCCGAGGATCGAGCCGCGCTCGCCGAGATCGCGAACGCATTCGCGGGGCGCGAGGTCATCGGCGTTCCGGCTCGAGACCTGCTATGGGGAGGAGGAGCTTTTCACTGCGTCACGCAACCGCAGCCCTCCGAGCCATGACCGCCTCCACGCTTTCGATTTCGACCGTACAGTGCCGCTTGGATGACGCGCGCGAAGCCAACATCGCGCGAATCGAGGCGCTGATTCGAAAAGCAGCTGCGGACGGCGCCCAGGTGGTGCTCACCCCCGAGCTGTTCGAAGGCCCGTACTTCCCGCAGCGAGAGGACGAGGGGGCGTTCGACCTCGCAGCGCCCCTCGAGGACCACCCCACCATTGCACGGATGCAGTCGCTTGCAGCCGAGCTCGGCGTGGTGCTGCCGGTGTCCTTCTTCGAGCGGGCCGGCCAATCGTATTACAACAGCTTGGTCATGATCGATGCCGACGGGGAGCAGTTGGGCCTCTATCGCAAGAGCCACATCCCTGACGGCCCAGGTTACGAGGAGAAGTTCTACTTTCGACCTGGCGCCACCGGATTTCGCGTGTGGACCACCCGGCATGGACGCATCGGCGTCGGCATCTGCTGGGACCAGTGGTTTCCCGAAGCGGCCCGCTGCATGGCGCTGCAAGGCGCGGAGGTTTTGCTCTACCCGACCGCAATCGGGAGCGAGCCGAGCGCGCCCGCAGAAGACACCAAGGCGCCGTGGCAGCGCGTCATGATAGGCCACGCGGTCGCCAATGCGATGCCCGTGGCGGCGAGCAACCGCATCGGGCGCGAAGCACAAATGCTCTTTTACGGCAGCTCCTTCATCTGCAATCACCGGGGTGACGTCCAGGTCGAGCTCGGCCGCGACGAAGAGGGCGTCGCCACCACCACGTTCGATCTCGAAGCGCTGCGGCGCTATCGCGCCAACTGGGGCTTCTTTCGCGATCGCCGTCCCGAGCTCTACGGCAGGCTGACGAGCGATGAGCCGCTGGGCTGATTCGCTCTACGCGATCATCGACGCTGGAGCGGCCGAGGACCCGCTGGCCCTGACGGAGGCGGCTCTATCAGCGCGTTGCGCAATGGTGCAACTGCGGGCGAAGCATCTGGACGACCGCGCTTTTTTGGGCTTGGCCACACGAGCGCGGAGCGCCTGCAGGCGAGCCGGCGTTCCATTCGTGGTCAACGATCGCGCGGACATCGCACGCATCGTGGACGCGGACGGCCTCCATCTCGGCCAGGACGACCTCGAGGTGAGGGACGCCCGTCTCGTCGTCGGCGACATGCAGATCGGCGTCTCGACCCACAGCTTGGAGCAAGCGACGCGAGCCGCGCGCGACGGCGCGGATCTCATCGCGTTCGGCCCGATCTTCGAGACGCTGACGAAGGAAAATCCCGATCCAGTCGTCGGCACGAGGCTGCTCCGCCAGGTTTGTGAGACGGTCGTCCCGCCGGTCGTCGCCATCGGGGGCATCACCCCGGAAAATGCGGCCGCACCGCTCGCGGCCGGCGCGCGCTTCGTTGCCGTGATTTCGGCGCTGCCACGCTTCCTCGGGAAGCATTGACAGGACTCACTTGGTTTCTTCGAAGTATTGAATTGCCGTCTCGACGGCAGCTCCGAGCGCTTGATTGATGAGGTTCGACGTCGCGTCCTCGCCGTTTCGCAGCGCCTCGTAGTAGCGCTGGCGCTCGGTCGCATGAATGATCACTGATGGATAGCCTGCGCGCATGAGGAGCAGATTCATGACCAGGCGCGCCACCTTTCCGCTATGCCTAGGAAAGGGATAGATGTGCAGAAGCTGGAAATGCGCCTTGCTCGCCATCCGAACGGGATGCATCGTCTTCTTGGTCTCTGGGTCGGAAAGCCACTGAACGAGCTGACGCATCCGGTAGCTGATCTTGTCCGGCTGGGAGATCTCGTGAAAGTACAGCCGGTGAAGCGGCATGTCCTTGCGGTAGGTGGGGGGGCCTTTGCCCTCCAGCTCCTCGGGCGCGAGCTGCGCGAACAGCTTCTTGATGACGTCGAGCGTGACGTTGGCGCGTTTGCGTGTCGCCATCTCCCGAATCATGGCGATCGCGCCCATGTGGTTTCGGATCTCGTCGTAGACCGGGATCAGCGAAGGGTCCGAGACCGGCTCTTCCCGCATCGCCGCCTTGAGCTCGTCCATCGAGTACACGACGCCCTCGAGCGCGCTGTCATGATAGATCCAGGCGATGTCGAAGCGCTCTTGATACTCTTCGCGCACCGCGGGGCTCGCCGAACCCATCAGCTCCTGAAGGTAGGCAACTCGCTCCTCTAAGCTCTGACCTTGAAGGGTTTGAACCAACGACAGCCTCCAATACCTGACGGGTCCGCCCCGTCGGCGCCGCGGGGCGGGCGAACCTAACAGCGCCTGCGGGGAGCGTCAACCATGACCGAATCCGGCTAGCGGAGGGCGTCCGAGATCGCCCCCCGAAGCCGGGTCTTGCTCGGGACCCCCGTGGACGCCCATCGGACCACGCCATCCCGTCCCACCACGATCACGGTAGGGAGCATTTTGATGGCGTAGCGCCTTTGAACCACCCCCGTCCGGTCGTGAAGTGTTGGAAATTCCGTGCCAAACGCGGCATGCGCGGCCTGCAGGCGCTGCCGATCGATCGGCTCGACGTTGACCGCATAGAAGGCCGCCCCCTCGACGGCAAGCTCCTCTTGAAGGTCGTTGAGGATCGGGGTGGTCCGCCGGCAGGCCTGGCACCAGCTCGCCCAAAAATCGAGCACGACCACCTGTCCGGCCATCTCCGATAGGTCGAGCTCCATAGGCCCCCCCGGGCGCCCTCCAGCGGCGACCGGAAGCGTCAGATCGGGGGCTTGCCCGCCCATGAGGGGGGAGGCGTTGCCCCGGGTCATCCATGCGTAGAGCGCCACGAAGGCCATCGCCGTGATCAGCCAGTGAATCCACCGGCGGGGCGAGCGCGGATCGCGAGCCTTCATCGAGGCCCCGTCAACGGCAACTCGATGCGGAAGCGGGCTCCGCCCTCGGGCGCACGATCGAGCCTCACCTCCCCGCCATGCTCCAAGACCACTTTCTTCACGATCGCCAACCCGAGCCCCGTGCCTTCCGGCTTGGTCGTATAGTACGGATCGAACACGCGGTCCCAGTCTTCCTCCGGGATGCCGGGCCCATTGTCCCGGACCTCCACGAACGCTTTGTGGTCGGTTGCATAGGCCCGGACCAAGACCCGGCCGCCCCCCGAGGGCTTCGTCGAATACGCCGCCTGAATGGCGTTTCGAACGATGTTGTCGAGGCCGCGTTTCAGCATCATCAGATCCATACGCACGGGAATGGGCCGCGTTGCACAACTCACCCGAACTTCCACCGGAGCGCCCGATCCCCGACCGATGTCCTCGAGCATGGCAGGAATCGAATCCTCGATAGCCTGCATCAGCTCGCAGAGGTCGGACGCGGACAAATCGGCGCTCGGCAACTTGGCGAAGGCGCTGAACTCACCCACCAGCCGCCGCAACGTGGCCACCTCTTCCTCGATGATCGCGCGCGCATGCTCGAGCTTGTGGCGGTAGGCCTCGTCGTCTCCCGGATAGGTCTCGGCCATCTCCTGGGCGGCAAGCTGAATCGGGGTCAACGGATTCTTGATCTCGTGGGCGAGCCGTCTCGCGAAGTCCTGCCATGCGCTGATTCGCTGCAGGTACTCGATGCGAGTGCGCGACTCGCGCAAGTCCCGGACCATGGCGTTGAAGGCCTGGGTTAGCTCGCTGATCTCGTCTCGGGCGCCCGTGGGAAGCGTCACGGTGAAATCGCCGGCACCGACCTGGCGCGAGGCTTCAGCCAACGCAGCCACACGGCTCGTCACCCGGCGAGATAGAATCGCGCCGAGCAAGAAGGCGACCACGATCACCAAGAACACCAGCACACCGAACACCCAGACGTAGATGTCGGAGACCGAGGCGCTCTGTCGCTGCAGCCGCGAATACACGTCGGCGGCCTCGCCTGCTTGCTGAAGCCGCGCGAAGTACATCTCGGGAACCGCCACTTCGACTGCGATTAGCAGCGTTGCGTTGCCGACTGTCGCCTCGCGCTCTCGCACCGTCGAGCGCATCGCCTGACCTGGCGTCGTGGGCCGTGAGACCCGCGCTATCTCGCGACCACGTGAATCGGTGACGCGGATCGCTTGGATGACCTCGTAACGCTGTAGAAGCGTTTCGAGCAGCGGACCGAGCGCTTCGGTCTCGCGCTCGCTGCGGACCCCGGCCTCCACGGCCCAACGAACCGCGTCCGCAGCCAGCTCGGTGCTCGCGCGAAGCGCCATGAGCTGAGCGCGCCGCGCTTCGACGCCGTGAACCAGCTCGGCTCCGAATCGCTCGTTCACTCCCACGCGGTAGACCTCTCGCAGAGCCCCCTGCGCGAGAAAGATGCTGCCGCCGAGCGCGAGGAACACCGCCAGACCGATGGCAAACAGGATTTTCCGCTCGAACCGGCTCATTCGGGCACCCTCGAGAAATCGCTGCGGAACTCCAAAGTACGCTCCGCTTGGCAGATTCGGCGCCTCACGATGCTGACGGTGATCGGACCGACTGGGTCGTCACCCGGGCTGGGACGAATCAGCTCTTGGCACTGCTTCTTCGAGATCGGATTGAACTCCGCTCTGACGTAGAAGTAGATCTCACGCCCTTCTCTCGAGGCGTAGCTCTTCGGCTCTCCTACGAACAGGCCCTTGACGGCGAGACAGTGGTCCAGCACCTGGTCGAGCGTCTTGAAGCTCAGGCTGCCCGTTCCGATGCGGACGACGTATCCGTCCTCCCAGAGATCCCGCGTCACGTCACAAGTGAACTGGCGCACGGCCATGCGTCGGTTCGACCCTTTGAAGTGCGCGCTCACGGTCACCTGGAGTCGCTTGCGGAGACCGCTCGAAAGCTCTTGGCGAACGCTTTCGTCCGCCAGATCCCTGGCCGAAAAGGAGACTTTCGGAGACCCGCGGTCCCAGTCGACCCGCATCTCGCGCACGGGCAAGTGGGCTTGCGCATAGGCGACCGCCGCAACGACCCAGATCAGAGCTGATATCCAGTACCTCACAGCCTGATGAATCCCAACACCGTGGAGAAGCCGACTTGGAAAACGCCCACTCGCGTGTCGAATCGAAAACCGACATCGAAAGTCAGATCGACGGGAAACCTCGAGAAACCGCTGTAGCCGCTCACTCCGCTGCGCGGGTCCCGCAAATCGGTCAGCGAGAGCAACCCCACGAGCATGTACAAATTGATCTCGCGCAGGCCTCGCTCTCGAACGCGCTCGTAAACCGGCACGTCGTAGCCGACGTCGAGCCTCCACGCGAGCTCACCGAGATAGTTGTTCTCGATCGCCGTGCCCAAGAGGTTGGGTGGAGGCCGCGCGTCGAGCTGCATCTCGAGGAATCGCGACGGGATCAGGTCGGTGAGGTCGGAGATGTGAAAGAGATAAAAGAAGGGCGTGTTCCCGAACGTGGCTCCGCCGTACGCACCGAGGCGGATGGTGTGGTTCCACGGCAGGCGCCACCAGCGCCGCACCTCCGCCTCGAGCCTGATGAAGTCGTAGTCGCTGCCGAAAAACCGGGTGCCTACCAAAACGTCGCCCACGAAGAGCACGCCTTCTTTGGTGATGCCGGGATCGTCGCGCTTGTCGAAAATCAGCCTGAACCGAATCGACGACACGAAGCTGCGCCCGTCTTGAATGGCGAAATTGATCGGCGCGATCTCGTTTCCAATCGTCTCGCTGGCCGCCTCGGGACGGTCCCGGACGCTGACGATGTCGCCGATCCAGTCGAGGCTGTAGCGCAGCTTGGTCGTGAAATCCTTGCCGGTTCCGACCATGAAACCGCCTCGACGGTAGCGAACCACGGCGTTTTGGACGACCGAGGTGCCCGGACATTCGGGCAACCCGCAGGGTACGCTGACCAAGGGACCGTTCCCGTAGAACTCCCTCCCATTCAGGAAGTACGTGCCAAAGCGGATCGCGTATTCATCCTTGATCAACTTCGGGTATCGAAGATCCAGCCTCCCGCCCTGCTGGAACTCGCTCAAGAGCGCCGTGCCGGAAAGACGGATGCCAAGACCGGCGAGGTTGGTTTCGGTGACCTTGAAGCCGAGCCATGGAAACAGCGTCCGTCCGCGGTCAGTGGTTTTCGCGACGCCCTCGGAAAGCCCCGCTACCAGCTGCTCGATGATGAACGTGTTCCGCTCCTTCACTTCCACCACGAGCACGACGTATCCACGTTCGGCGCCTCGCTCGAGACGAAGGTCGACGTCGTCGAACCAGCCGGTTCCCATCAATCGCCACTCGGTCGCCAGCAGCTCGGGCGACTCCGGATCGAGAAAGTCCCCCTGCTTCAGTGGAACCAACTGCCGGACCACGTGGGCCTTGGTTCGTTTGTTTCCGATGACGACGATGCCCTCGAGCACGTACCGGACCTGCGACGAAGGCCGCTCCGCCTCGTCCGCTTGGCTCGCAACTCCGTAGCGGTCCCGCAGCTCCTGCGCTTCCTCGTCTGCCGCCTCGCCTTCGGGAAGGGGAACCACGTCACCGGGGCGATAGGGCTCCGGCTCCTCGTCGAAACCCTGGGCAATCGCGCTCGATGGAGACACGAGACCCAGCAGGGCGATGAGGCTCAGAAGCCAGCGTCTCGGTCGCAAGCGCGGGCTCACGCCGCCCAGACTACTCCAGCGGCGGGAGCGACGCGAGGAACCAAAGGCAGCCGGATACCACCACGAAGACGGCAGCAACCCAGCCCAGCGTTCGCCAGAAACCAATCGGCCTTCCGTCGTCTTTCGGCTTCACGGGCTCTGTTGTAGCAGATTCCGTCGGAAAGGAGGGAGAATAGTCGAGAGCGTCCCAGCGCTCGCGGGGCTCGTCCAAGTCGTCCCTTCCGGGCCTGCGTATCACGCGGATGGTGGCGTCCTCGTCGCGCTCGTCCATTCGTGGGCTCAGCCCCGAGACGGGTGTATCGTCGCGCCGGCCCATCTCGGCGAGCCCCGCCTCGAAGGCCTGCAACAAGGGAAGCTGCGTTGGGTTCTTCGGAGGCGCGTCGGTGGTCGTGTTCCGGAGCGAAGCAGGGAGCGTCTCGCGCGGGGGCGGAACGGCGTCCACCCGAAACGTGCCCTCGGTCCATTCGAGCGCAGCGACGAAATCGCCCGCGGTGCCGCCGTCGATGCTCACGTCCACGAGCTCGCCCTTTTCGTAGTATCCGATGGCAAGCCGGCCGCGATGCTCGAGGAGCAGCCGTCCGGTGAGACCCGCATTCTCGCAGTAGCGCATCAGCTCGGTTGGGGGGTGCACCGCGAGCGACCCGCGACGCGTCGTATCGGTTCCCCGCGAGACTGGGAGGTGCGGAAGCTTGGGGTAGACGGCGAACTGCCCTTCCCGCAAGGACAGCAGAATCTCGAGCGCTCGCTCCTCTTCCGCGGTCGCTTCGCGGTCGGCGATCTGCCCGTGCAAAAGACGAATCGTGCCCGAGCCGGCCGTGCTCTGAAACGCGAGGACGCCCGTCGTGCCGATCTCTTCGAGACCCCCCAGCAGCTCTCCGATTCCCTCTTCGGGAATGATGCCTTCGAAGACTGCCTGTGCCACCATGACTCAGGGAAGTGCTTCCGGACGGCGACGTTGTCAAGGCGCCCCCTAGGTCCGGTCAGAGACGGGCCGCCTCCAAGAATTCCAGACTATTCAAGGGAAGATACCTCGCTCGTCGTACGACGTGGCGAGGCTCTCGAGCGCCAATGCGTACGCGGCGACACGAGGATTCACTTTCTTTTCCGCTGCATAGAACATGGTGCGCTGATAGGCCCGGCGCATCATGTGCAACAGCTTCCGTTGAACTTCTTCAGCATCCCAGTGCTCGCTGTTTCGGTTCTGCACCCACTCGTAGTAGCTCACGGTGACGCCGCCAGAGTTCGCCAGGATGTCCGGTATCACCGGGATGCCGCGGTCGGCTAGAACGGCTTCGCCCTCGGGGTTGATGGGACCGTTGGCGCCTTCGGCAATCAGACGCACGTCGAGCTTGATCGCCTCGCTTGCGCCCACCTGGTTCTCAAGCGCTGCGGGAATGAATAGGTCAGCCTTGGTCTCGAAGAATTCTTCGCGCGTAATCTGCTCGCCTCGAGGGTATCCCTCGATCGAGCCGTGCGTCCGAACGTACTCTTGCAGCTTGTGGGCATTGAAACCCTCTTCGTTGCGCAGGTACCCCGTGTGATCTCCGGTTGCGATCGTCGAAACGCCTAGCTTTGCCAGCAGCAGCGCCGTGTTGGATCCGACGTTTCCGAATCCTTGGACTATCGCGGTCGACCCTTCTAAGTCCAAGCGAGCTTCGCGTGCCCACTCCTTGATGCAATACACGACGCCCTGACCCGTCGCTTGCTCCCGCCCTTCGGAGCCACCTGCGTTGATCGTCTTGCCCGTGACGACGGCCCGCTGATCGTTCTTCTCGTACGTCGAACCCGTATTGATGTACGTGTCCATCATCCAGACCATGGTCTGGGCATTCGTTCCCACGTCGGGCGCAGGAATGTCATGCGCTGGGCCGATGTTGTTCCCTAGCGCGTGGGTGAAACGGCGGGTGATCCTGCGGAGCTCGTCGACCGAATGCTCTCGAGGATTGAATTTGATTCCTCCCTTGGCGCCACCGAAAGGAATGCCTAGCAGCGCGCACTTCCAAGTCATCTGCGTCGCCAGCCCCTTGAGCTCGTCGAGGCTGACCTGGTGGTGGTAGCGGACGCCTCCTTTGTACGGGCCCATGATGTTGTTGTGTTGAATGCGATAGCCCTTGAACACCCGTAACGATCCATCGTCCATGCGCACAGGGAAGTTCACGATCAGCTCGTTCTTGGGCTGGGCCAGGATGTCCTTGATGTGACTTGGCAAGCGCGTGAGCTCGGCTGCCCGCTCGATGTATCCCTGGACGACTTCGAAGAACCCGCGCGCTCTCGGACCGATGGACATAGGCAAATCATGGTACAATGGACATGGTTTGCGGGCGCAAATCTTGCGCGGATCTGCCCTCAGGCGAAAGAAGCGCGCAGCGGAGGGAAAACGGCTCTCAACAGTCGAGAGAACCTTGTTTTTTCCTATTGCGCGGCGTTAGAGTCGCACAAAACCGGGCGGCTGTTGCAACCACTGCCGCCGCTCTGCTCTGAACAGCAAGGAGGGTGCAATGGGTAAATTGCAAAGCGACTTCCGTCGGGAGCTGGCGGCTCGTGGAGTTTCGCGTCGCGAGTTCATGGGCTTTTGCTCTGCGATGGCAGTGGCGTTTGGATTGCCGAAAGGCGCGACAGCGATGATCGCCGAGGCAATCGAAAACAATCCGAAGCCGACGCTGGTCTGGCTCAACTATCAAGACTGCGCGGGCAACACCGAGTCCTTCCTGCGTGCGAGCAAACCGACCGCTGCCGAAGTGATCCTCGACTTGATCTCGATCGACTATCACGAAGTGATCATGGCAGCCGCTGGTCATCAAGCCGAAGCAAACCTTCGCGCGGTCGTCGAGAATCAAAAAGGCAAGTACATCGCGGTCGTCGAAGGCTCGATTCCAACCGGCGCCAATGGCGCATATTGCACGGTCGGTGGACGAGCGGCGATCGACATCGCGCGCGAGGTATGTGGTAATGCGGCGGCGACGATCGCGGCGGGCACTTGCGCGACTTTCGGCGGAATTCCCGCAGCCTCGCCGAATCCTACCGGCGCGCTCGGCGTCGGCGATGCGGTTCCGGGAATCAAGAAGCTGATCAATCTGTCTGCTTGCCCGATGAATGCGCAGAACATGACCGCCACGTTGGTCTACTATTTGACCTACGGCGACTGGCCTGCGCTAGACAAGCTCAATCGGCCCCTGTTTGCGTACGGCAAGTCGATTCACGACGCGTGCGAGCGCCGCTCCCACTACAACTCGGGCCAGTTCGTGGAGCAATGGGGCGACGAAGCGCACCGTGAGGGACAATGCCTATACAAGATGGGATGCAAGGGCCCGGTCACGTTCCAAAACTGTCCCAACGTCGGTTGGAACGACAACACGAGTTGGCCCATTGCGTGCGGCCACGGCTGCATCGGCTGCGCCGAGCCTGACTTCTGGGACAAGATGACTCCGTTCTACGCGCACATTCCAGGATTCCCCGGCTTCGGCAAGGGCTCCAACATCGACAAGGTGGGCTTTTGGGCGACCATCGGCGTTACGACCGCGTTCGCCGGACACACACTGGTGCATCTCGGGAAGAAGCGCATGCAATCGGGGAAGGACACGCCCGCCGACCCCAACGTCAATCCCAAAGGAGGTGAGGCATGACCCATATCGTCGTCGATCCCGTGACCCGCATCGAAGGCCACCTACGCATCGAAGCCGAGGTCGATGGAGGGAAAGTCGCCAACGCATGGTCGTCCTCGACCATGTTTCGCGGCATCGAGATCATTTTGCAGGGAAGAGATCCCCGAGATGCATGGGCATTCACGCAGCGCATCTGCGGGGTCTGCACGACGGTGCATGCCATCGCGTCGATCCGGGCGGTCGAGGATGCGATCGGGGCAAAGCCTCCACCCAACGCGCGGCTCTTGCGCAACCTGATCATTGCGGCGCAGTGCATCCAGGACCACGTCATTCATTTCTATCATTTGCATGCCCTCGATTGGGTCGACATCGTGTCGGCGCTCGAAGCAGACCCGAAGGCCACGTCCGACCTCGCCATGTCGATCTCGGATTGGGGCAAGTCGAGCGCGACGTACTTCAAGGGCATCCAGGACCGCGTGAAGAGCCTGGTCGAACGGGGCCAGCTCGGTCCCTTCGCGAACGCGTACTGGGGCCATCCCGCATACAAGCTTCCCCCGGAAGCAAACCTCATGGCCGTTGCGCACTATCTCGAGGCCCTCGACTGGCAGCGAGAGTTCATCAAGATGCACGCGATTCTCGGCGGCAAGAACCCGCACCTACAGAGCTTCTTGGTGGGTGGCATGGCGACTCCCGTCGATCCCAACCATCAGGCTTCGCTCAACATCCATACGATCGCGCAGTTCAAGAAGCTCATCGCCGGCGCGCAGGAGTTCGTGAGCAAGGTGTACATCCCCGACCTTTTGGCCGTTGCATCCTTCTACAAGGACTGGGCTGGAATTGGCGCAGGCACCGGCAACTACATGGTCTTCGGGGAGTATCCCCTGAGCGACGAGGCCGACCCCGAGAAGTTCTTGCCCTCGGGAATCATTCGCAACCGCGATCTCTCGAAGGTGGAGGACTTCGATCCGTCCAAGATCACCGAGGCGATCAAGCACTCCTGGTATGAATACGACGGCGGAGACGATCAAACCCTGCACCCGTCGCAGGGTCAGACCAAGCCCACGTACACCGGACCCGAGCCGCCCTACGAACGACTCAACACCGACGGTAAGTACTCCTGGCTGAAGTCGCCGCGATACGACGGCGTTCCGATGGAGGTCGGTCCGCTGGCGCGGATGCTGGTGGCGTACGCTCGCGGCCACGAGCAAGTCAAAGGGCTGGTCGACGCCGTGCTCGGGAAGCTCGAGGTTGGTCCTGCAGCGCTCTTCTCGACGCTCGGTCGCGTTGCGGCGCGCGGCATCGAGACGAAGATCCTTGTCGACAAGATCGGGGACTTCACCGACGAGCTCGCAGCCAACATGGGCAAGGGCGAGCTTCGGATCCACGACAACAGCAAGTGGGAGCCCGCCTCGTGGCCGAAGGACTCGATGGGCGCCGGCTTCCACGAAGCGCCGCGCGGATCACTCAGCCATTGGGTGCACGTCAAAGACGGCAAGATTGCACGATACCAGTGTGTCGTTCCGAGCACCTGGAACGCGGGGCCGCGAGACGAGGGCGAAACACCCGGCCCGTACGAGGCGGCGCTCTTGGGGACGCCAATCGCCAATCCGGAGCAACCGATCGAGATCCTTCGGACGGTTCATTCCTTCGACCCGTGCATGGCCTGCGGCGTGCACGTCGTCGATACTGGAGGGCGCGAGGTGACTCGCGTGAAGGTCCGATGAGCCCGCCAAGCACTTCGGTTGCCGAGGGCGCACGCCCGCCCCATCACGCGGAGCTCGAACGGGTCTACGTGTGGGATCTGGTGGTGCGCTTGAGCCACTGGATCATCATGCTCTCGCTCTTGCTGCTCGCAGTCACCGGGATCTACATCGGGAAGCCGTTCTACATTCCGAGGGGACCCGAAGCGGAGCAACTCGTGATGACGAACATGCGCATAGTGCACTTCTATGCCGCGATCATCTTCACCCTGACCGTTTTGGTCCGGGTCGCCTGGATGTTCGTCGGCTCGCACTATGCGCGATGGGACCAGTTCTTCCCGATCGGAGCCCGACGTCGCAGGGACGTGTTTCGAATGTTGAAGTTCTACACGTTCTTGAGCAGCAAGCCGCCGATGAACGTGGGCCACAATCCCCTCGCCGGCCTCACCTACATCGCCGTGTTCGGGCTCTACTTCGTGATGATTCTGACGGGGCTGGCCCTCTACTCCGTGAATGCCGGGCTCGAGTACGGGGGCTACATGCGGGAAATCGGAGGTTGGTTCTTGCCGCTTTTCGGCGGCCCGCAAACTGCGCGTTGGATCCACCACATCGCGATGTGGTTCCTCCTGGGGTTCTTTGCTCACCACATCTGGAGCGCCATGCTCGTGTCGCGGGTCGAAGGCATGGGCCTCATCGACTCCATGTTCAGTGGATACAAGTGGCTGCCAAAGGGTTGGCGCAAGCGCGATGAATGATCGCATACCGGTGCTCGTCTTGGGCCTCGGCAACGTGGTGTGCACGGACGATGGCGCCGGTATTGCTGCAATCCACAAGCTGATCCGGGAGTACGATTTGCCCGAGGGCGTCTTGGCCGTCGATGGGGGCACCCTCGGGCTTTCGCTATTGCCGCTCGTAGACAGCGCCGACCAAGTGATCCTGGTCGACGCGGTCAGTGCCGAGGGCCCTCCCGGTACGCTGGTTCGCATCGAGGGCGACGACGTCGCGCCGGCGGTTTACGAGCGTCTATCACCTCATCAAATCGGCGTCGCGGACCTCCTTGCCGGCGCCAGCTTGCTGGACCGGTACCCGGATCGCGTGGTGATTCTCGGTGTCGTGCCGGACTCGATCGACCTCGGGACGGAGCGAACGCCGCCCGTCGAGGCGAGCATTCCGGAGCTCGTGGAGCGGGTGGTGCAAGAGCTGACCTCACTCGGGTATCCGCCGGTCCGATCGGAGAACCACGATGAAGCGAACGACAGCTACGCTCATCTTGCTCGCACTCTTGGCGTGTAGGACCGAGGATCGGATCAGCAGCGAGTACGAGCACATGCAGGTCCCGATGGACCGGATCGCGTCCGACGAGGCGCGGGCGCGAGGACGCGAGATCTATCGGGCAAAATGCGCACTTTGCCATGGCCGGGAAGCCGACGGACACGGAGTGCGACGCAAGGGTTTGTCGAACCCGCCGACCAACTTCCAACGCCCGCAATGGCGACAAAGCGTAACGCCGAAGTACGTGTTCCAGGTCCTGAGCGAAGGTAAGCAGGGCACCTCGATGCCCGCGTGGCCCACGTTGACCGAAGAGCAGAAATGGGACGTGGTGGCCTACGTCCTCAGCGTGGCTGAGGACGGACCTTGATGGCTGGGCGGCGGATCGAAGTTCGAGGCACGGTGCAGGGCGTGGGCTACCGGCCTTGGGTCTACCGGCTCGCACGCCGGACCGGCGTTGCCGGCAGAGTCCGAAACGCGCCGAGCGGAGTGTTGATCGAGGCCTTTGGGACTGAAACCGATCTCAACGAATTCTTGATGCGACTGCAAGAGGATGCGCCGGCTTCGGCACGAGTCGTCGACGTGCGGGTAACTCCAATCCCGGACGAAGGGATGACCGAGTTCGGGATCGAGTCGAGCGATTCGGCCGGGTCGAAGGCGCTGTCGATCCCGCCTGACCTCGCAACTTGCCCGGCGTGCGAGTCGGAAGTCTTCGATCCGAACGATCGTCGATATCGCTACGCCTTCACCAACTGCACGGCATGTGGCCCGCGCTTCACGATCGCGATGGGCATTCCGTACGACCGTGCAGCGACCACGATGGCTCGCTTCGAGATGTGCCCGGCCTGTCGGCGAGAATACGACGACGTAGAGAATCGCCGCTTTCATGCGCAGCCCAATGCGTGCCCAGCCTGTGGACCGACGCTTCGCTTGGAGATGCTCGGCAGCGACGGGGCGCCTGATACGGATTCGCTGGACGGGGCGGCCGCTCTGCTCCGGCGCGGTGCGATCGTCGCGGTCAAGGGTCTGGGGGGTTTTCACTTGGCGTGCGATGCGACGAGCCCTGACGCGATTCGACTGCTTCGCGAGCGCAAGCAGCGCGATGAGAAGCCTTTTGCAGTCATGGTCGCCGATCTCGATGCCGCCCAGGTTCTAGCCGAGATGACCGCGGACGAAGAAGCCCTGCTCGATTCGCCGGAACGCCCAATCGTGCTCCTGAGGGGACGGCCCAATGGCCCGATCGCCGCAGAGGTGAGCCCCGACACGCCACTTTTGGGGCTTTTTCTTCCCTATACGCCGCTGCACCATCTTCTTCTTCGAGCGGTGGGGCGCCCTCTGGTCATGACGTCGGCCAACGTCGCGGACGAGCCGATCTGCAAGGACAACGACGAGGCCCGCCGCCGGCTCGCGACAATCGCGGACGGGCTGCTGCTGCACGATCGCGACATCGCTATGCGCTGTGACGATTCGGTCGCTCGCATCATGGCAGGCGCGCCGGTCCTGATTCGGCGGTCGCGAGGCTTCGTGCCTCGGCCCTTCATGCTTCGTCAGCCGCTCTGCCGGCCGGTGTTGGCATGCGGCGCCCACCTCAAGAACACGTTCTGCCTGGCGGCAGGAGACACGGCGTACTTCGGTCCGCACATCGGCGATCTGGAAACGGTGGGGGCGCTTGCGTTCTTCGAAGAGGCCGTCGAGCGAATGCAGACCATCTTGTCGATTGAGCCGGAGGTGATCGCGCATGATCTTCATCCGGGATATCTATCCACGCGCTATGCCTTGGCCCGTCAAGACGCCGAGCACGTCGCCGTGCAGCATCATCACGCGCACGTCGCGAGCGTGTTGGCCGAGCACGGCCGCATGGGTCCGGCGCTCGGGGTAGCCTTCGACGGCACCGGCATGGGTGACGACGGCACCTCTTGGGGTGGTGAGTTTCTCCTTTGTTCTGCGGGGAATTTCGAGCGGCTCGCCACCTTTCGGCCCATTGCTCTGCCCGGAGGAAACGTGGCGATGCGCGAGGTTTGGCGTGTGAGCTATGCGCTTCTTCACGACGCGTTCGATGGTGATCCGCCGATCGACCGGCTCGGGCTTTTCGGCGCGATTCCCGAAGCGTCCGTTCGCGTGGTGGCTCAGATGATTGCGCGCGACCTCAACGCACCAAAGGCCCACGGGGTAGGCCGCTATTTCGATGCGTTTGGCGCGCTTGCGCTCGGACGTCCCCGTTCGAGCTACGAAGGGCAGATCGCGATTGCCTGGGACTTTGCAGCCGATGGCTATGACGACGAGCCGTATCCGTTCGAGATCGATCGAAGCCGGGAGCCCATGCAGATCGATCTTCGTCCTGCCACGCGAGCGGCAGTCGATGACATCGTCCGCGGAGCGCCGCCGGGAAGGATCTCTGCGCGCTTTCATGGGGCTCTGGCCCGGGCCACGGTGACGGTTGTCCGCGCCCTGATGGAGCGCCGAGAGCCTTTGCCGGTCGTACTGACGGGCGGGGTTTTTCACAACGCCCGCCTGACCGCTGAAATCCAGGAAAATTTATCTAATGAATACGAGGTATTACGGCATCGAGACGTCCCTCCGGGAGACGGCGGAATCGCGCTCGGTCAGGCCTTGATCGCCGACGCATTTCTGGGAGACAAAGGCAGATGCGCATAGGAGCGTTCTCATGTGTTTAGGTGTGCCAGGCAAGGTCATCGCAGTGGACCGCGAGATGCAGATTGCGACCGTCGATTTTTGGGGCGTCAGGAAACAAGTTCGCCTCGAGGTCTGTGACGCGCCGGTCGATCCAGGCGACTACATCCTGAACCACGTTGGGTTTGCGATTCGCCGAATCCCACCTGAGGAAGCAGCCGAGACCTTGGCTTTGTATGACGAGCTGCTCCGTCTCGCCGACGAGCAGGACTTGATGGCCGGCGATGTCCGTGACGAGATTCAAGCGGCGCCAGATGCGACACGGTCGCGGAAGGACGCGCTCGATGAAAAGCGCTGACGCATTCGAGCAGCTGAAGTTTCGAGATCCCGAGCGCGCGCGGGGTCTGCGCGATGCGCTGCATCGCCTGGTGCAACGGGCGGATCATGCCCCGGTGTCTGTCATGCACGTCTGCGGAAGCCACGAGCAGGCGATTGCGAAGTTCGGGCTCAGAGCGGCTTTCCCCGATGAATTAAAGGTGATCATGGGCCCGGGGTGCCCCGTCTGCGTGACTGACGTCCCGGAGGTGGATGAAGCGGTGGCTCTTGCAAAGCAGGGCGTTCGCATCGCCTCGTACGGCGACATGCTTCGCGTGCCCGGCACCTCTCAATCTCTTGCAGACGCCAAGGCCGAAGGCGCCAAAGTGGACGTGGTGTACAGCGTCACGCAAGCCGCGGAGCTCGCGCGCCAATACGACGAAGAGTTCGTCTTCTTCGCGTCCGGCTTCGAGACGACGGCCGTGGCCACCGCAGCGGTCTTGGTCGACGATCCCCCGGACAACTTCTCGGTCCTCTCGGCGCACAAGTACATCCCCCCCGTGATGGAGATCGTGGCGGAGATGCCTGAAACGAAGATCGAGGGCTTCCTCGCAGCGGGTCATGCGGCGACGATTACCGGGTCCGCCGTGTTCGAGAAGTTCGTGGAGCGCCACGAGCTGTCCGTGGTGATCGCAGGCTTCGAGCCGCTCGACGTGTTGGCCGGCTTGGTCAAGCTGCTTGAAGTGATCAATAGTGGCGTTCCGCGCGTGGAAAACGCGTTTCCCCGATGCGTGACGCGCGAGGGCAACGTGCAGGCGCAGAACCTTCTTTGGCGCGTGTTCCGGCCCACTGGCGGCCGCTGGCGGGGCATTGCACACGTCCCAAACGGCAATCTTCGGTTACGTGACGAGTTTGCGCGCTACGACACGCGCAAGCGCTTCAACATCGATCTGTCCGCGATCTGGAGCTACGCGCCGCCGAAGCTCGTGCAGCAGTGCCAATGCGGGGACATCATGGCCGGCATCGCATCGCCTACCGACTGCCAGCTCTTCGGGAAGGAATGCACCCCGGAGAGCCCGGTTGGCGCTTGCATGGTGAGCGCCGAAGGCACCTGCAAGATCTGGCATCAGTACGGTGGACGGCCCGACCTTCGTTCGATGAAGCGAGGCGCGGCATGACGCGCAACGTTCGCTTCGTCGAGGATCGCATCACGCTGAAGTACGGTACCGGCGGGGGCGCGATGCGCGCGCTGATCGAGCAAGTCTTCGCGCAAGGCTTGGGAGACATCGGGCGCGAGGGCATCGGGCTTTCGGCGATGGACGACGGCGCGGCGATCTGGCTTGGGGACCAGTACTTGGTCATCACGACGGACTCGCACGTCGTTCAACCGATCGAGTTCCCAGGCGGCGACATCGGCAGGCTGGCCGTTTGCGGAACCATCAATGATCTCGCGATGATGGGAGCGACGCAGCCGCTTGCGCTGACCTGCGCGGCGATCATCGAGGACGGCTTTGCGCGCGACGACTTGAAACGGATCTGGAGCTCGATTCGCGCCACCTGTGAGGAGGCCGGAACGACAGTGGTTACGGGGGATACGAAAGTGATGGGTCATGGCGAGATCGACGGATTGGTGTTGAACACCACCGGCGTTGCGCTCACCAAACGAGTGGTCTCCGATGCCGGGCTTCGACCGGGCGACAGGATCTTGGTGACGGGCACGATGGGCGATCATGGGCTCGCGATCATGGCAACTCGCAACGAGCTGGCGCTCGAGACGCAGCTCGAATCCGACGTTGCGCCGCTGCACACCTTGGTGCATCGCGCGCTCGAGGTGGGCGGCGAGGATGTCGTGGCGCTCAAGGATCCGACCCGGGGCGGCTTGTCGAGCGCACTGCACGAGATGGCCGACAAGAGCGGCGTGGGCATCATCCTCGACGAGCCGGAGATCCCCCTGCGCGACGAGGTCCGTGCAGTGGGCGAGCTCTTGGGAATCGACCCGCTGGTCTCGGCAAACGAGGGAAAGGCCGTGTTCGGCGTGCGGCCCGACGCCGCCGCCTCCGTGCTGGATGCCATCCGATCTCATCCGCTCGGCCGAAACGCCGCAATTGTGGGCGAATGCGTGACGGACCGACCCGGCTTCGTCGTGCTGGATACCGGCTTTGGAAGTCGGCTCTTGGCGGAAGCCGAGGGTGAGCTCTTGCCTAGGATTTGCTGACCGATGGGTGCGATGCGGCACATTCGAGTGGAGCGTGAGGGAGCCGTCGGCATCCTCACCATCGCACGGCGCGAGCGCCTCAACTCGCTGGACGTGGAGACGGCTCAGGACTTTCGGCGCGCGGGCCTGCAGCTTGCACGCGATCGCGACGTCCGCGCCGTGGTGATTCGCGGAGAGGACGGCGTCTTCTGTAGTGGCGCGGACTTGAAGTACATCCGGGACGGGGGAGATCGTGACGATCTCGGATATCTGCAACCGGAAACACGCAAACCGGACGAGGGCTACGGAGAGATTTTCAAACAGATCCTCGAGTACATCCACAGCACCATTTCCGAGATCCGGCGTGCGCCCAAGCCATTCATCGCCGCGGTGGACGGTCCGGCAGCCGCGGGCGGCTTCGGCATTGCGATGAGCTGCGACCTGGTGGTTGCGTCGGAGCGCGCGTGGTTCGAGTGGGCTTACTTCAAGACGGGGCTCACCGGCGCCGAGAGCTCGACCTTCTTTCTGCCGCGTCTGCTCGGGCTTCGGAAGGCGCTCGAGCTCATGCTGCTCAACCCGCGTCTGAGCGCGCGAGAGGCCCTGGAATGGGGCTTGATCAATCGTGTCTTCTCCAATGATTCCATATACTTGGAAGCAACGAGGATCGCCGCGGCGCTCGCCGAGGCGCCGACTGCGGCCGTCGGTGTGGCCAAGAGCCTCTTGAACCAGGCCGCCGGAATGGACCGGCTCGACGTGCATCTCGACGCAGAGCTCACCGAGCTCGCGCGCATCGCCGACGGCCCCAACTTCGCAGAAGGGCTCGCCGCGTTCTTCGACAAGCGCAAGGCGGAATTCGAAAGCGAGTAACACCCATGCACGAGTACTCCATCGTTGCGTCTTTGATCGACCGCGTGCAGCAGGAAGCGGTCGCGCACGGCGGTACGCGCGTGCATCGTCTTCACGTGAAGATCGGAGAGCTCGCCGGCGTCGAGCTCGATCTGTTGAAGACTGCGTTCGACACGTTTCGCGAGAAGACGATCTGTGATGGCGCAGAGCTCGCAATCGACACCGTGTCCGCGGCATGGGCTTGCCCTGTGTGCAACCGCAGCTTCGCAAAGGGAGCGATCTTGCGATGCGATGCATGCGGGCAACCGGCTTGCATGGTTCGCGGAGACGAGATCATCTTGGAACGGATTGAAATGGAGGCCCCCGATGTGTGAAACCTGCGGATGCGGCGACCCGGAGATCGTGCCGATCGAGGTACAAGCACGAATCCTTTCGGACAACGACGCACAAGCCGCTCATAATCGAAGTCATTTCGAGCACTTAGGTGTGTTGGCCATAAACCTCATGGGCTCGCCCGGTGCCGGGAAGACAGCGGTCTTGGAGGCGACGGCCAAGGCGGCCGCAGGCCGGCTGAAGTTGGGGGCCGTGAGCGGGGATCTCGCCACGGAGCGCGACGCCGACCGCTTGAATGCGTCGGGGATCGTTTCGTCGACCATCACCACGGGCTCGGCATGTCACCTCGACGCGCGTCTCGTACATCATGCGCTTCACCATTTCCCCTCGAACGAGAGCGACATCTTCTTCATCGAGAACGTCGGCAACCTGGTTTGCCCCGCGATCTACGATCTGGGTCAAGCGGCCAACGTCGTTGCGCTGTCCGTCACGGAAGGCGAAGACAAGCCTCTCAAGTATCCAGTGATGTTCCAGAAGGCCGATCTCGTGTTGCTCACCAAGGTCGACCTGATTCCGCATCTCGACTTCGACGTGGCTGCGGTGGAGGACGCGTTGTCGCGGGTCATGCCAGAGGCTCGAATGCTCAAGGTCTCCGCGCGTACCGGCGAAGGCATCGACGCGTGGTTGAAATGGCTGGAAGAGCGGCGTCCTCCGAGGACCGGGCATCGGGGGCACCACGATCATCATCACGCTCACGACCATCCCCACGAGCACGCAGGGGACCATCCGCATGAGCCACACTAGTCTTTTTCGATTCGAGGACGAGTGGACTGGTGAGGCATTTCGGGGAAATCAGAGCCCTGCGATGAAGTGCCCGTAGGCCCAGGTTGCCGGCGCGGTAAACGCCAGCGCATCGACCCGATCCAGAATGCCGCCGTGGCCTGGCAGTATTCCGCCACTGTCCTTGACGCCGCTGCTCCGCTTGAGCACCGACACGAACAAGTCCCCGGCCTGACCCGCGGCCCCTGCCAAAATGCCGAGCGCAATTCCGTCGACCACACCTAGGCCGGGAAGGAAAAAGCTCATGATCATCGCGCCGATCACCGACGCAGCGAGACCCGCGCCCGAGCCTTCCAACGTCTTCTTTGGCGAGATGCGTGGAGATAGCTTAGTCGTTCCGAACTTGCGGCCGAAGAAGTAGGCGGCCGTGTCGCTGCCCCAAGCAAGAGTCATCGCCAGCAAAACCCAAGCTCCCGTCGGGTCGAAGTCACGCACGAGAGAAACGGCCGAGAGCGTGCCACCGACATAGACCGGCGTGCCCAACAACCAGCCGACGCGAACGCTCGCATCCCGAAGTGGATCTTCCTGAAGAAGGCTCCATACCATCGCGCCCAAGACGATGATGAGCACGACGCCGTACATTGCTGACACGCTCGGGATCAACAGGATCGAACATGCAAACAGAACGGAGCTCGCAGAGCCCCACGCTCGCATCGTGCGCGACGATGGAACCTTCATCGCCATGAGCTCGTAGCCGCCGATCGCGATCGCGCTCAAGATGAACACTCGCCAAAGCCAATGAGGTCCCGCAAACATCATCCAGACGATGATCGGAATCAGAGGAACGACCGTCGCGACGCGAAGCGCAGTTCCCGTCAATCGCTTCTTCGCGACGAGTGGATCGGATGCATCGTTCATATCGCACGCTCCAACTCGTCGCGTGATTCATTCGTCGCGGCGGCATGCTGCGCGCCGGGAACGAGCCCAAAACGACGCTCTCGCTCTTGGTAGGCGCGAATCGCGCAATATAGCGAATTTGCAGAGAAATCTGGCCAGAGCTCGTCGGTGAAATAGAACTCCGCGTACGCCGATCCCCAGAGCAAGAAGTTGCTGATTCGCTGCTCTCCGCCGGTGCGGATCAACAAGTCGACAGGACCGCAATCCATCGACGGCAATGATGCTTCGAGCGCGGCTTGATCGATCTCGTCCGGTTCCAACGAACCCTCACGCACGCGTCGTGCAAGAACGCGCGCCGCATCGACGAGCTCCTCGCGACCCCCATAGGAGAGCGCCAAGGTCATCGTCATTCCGCCGAAGGATGCTGTCGCATCCATGAGCGCGTGAAGCTTGGACTGCGCGCGCGTCGGCAACTTGTGCAGACGACCGATCGCATTCAATCGAATCTCGTTGTCGATCAGCTCGTCGCGCTCGGACACGAGACAGTCGCACAAGAGATCGACCAGCGCGTTGATTTCGGCTCGTGGACGATCCCAGTTCTGCTCGCTGAAGGCGTAGAGCGTGAGCGTGGGGATTCCGAGCCGTCGGGCGGCGCGCATGATGGCGCGCACCGCGTCGGCCCCTCGCTCGTGTCCAGCCGTGCGCGGCTTGCCTCTGGATTGGGCCCAGCGACCGTTGCCGTCCATGATGATCGCGACATGCTGCGGAAGCCGACTGACATCGACCAAAGCCATGGCGAGCGAGTATCATGCGCCTTGGAGCGCAGCAAGAACGGGTGAATTCGCGTATTGTACGCAGGTTTGTCTGTTACGAAGCTTCGAGCTGCCATTTGTGGCATTAGTGTGAGTAGAAGAGGCCGAAACTGGCCATGCGGCCCAAACAAATTTGCATTGAAACACGGCCCCTGATGGTTATCTTGCAGCGCCATGGCTGACCGCGACTTCTACAAAACGCTGGGGGTGTCGCGGGATGCAAGCCCGGAGGAAATCAAGAAGGCATACCGCCGTCTTGCGAGGGAGCTGCATCCGGATCGAAACCCGGACGACAAGAGAGCTGAAGAGCGGTTCAAGGACGTATCGACCGCCTACGAGGTATTGTCTGCTCCAGAGAAGCGCAAGCTCTACGACGAGTTTGGCGAGATGGGTTTGCGCGAAGGATTCGATCCCGAGGCGTATCGGACGGCAACGCAGGGTTTCGGCGGGGCGGGTGGATTCGATTTTGGCGATCTCTTTGGCGCGGCTGCCAGAGGACGCCGACGCGGGAGCGCGACGCAGTTCGAGTTCAATCTGGAGGATCTGTTCGGAGTGGGCGGGCCCGGTCCGAGCGCCTACGCGCGCGCTCCACGGCGGGGTGCTGACCTCGAGTCCGAGATCACGGTGGACTTCAGGGATGCCGTGCTCGGCTGCACCAAGGAGCTCAACCTGCGGTCGGCCGAGGGCGAGCGAACGCTGAAGGTACGCATTCCCGCCGGGGTCCACAACGAGGGCAAGATCCGGCTGCGGGGGCAAGGCGGAGAGGGGATCCACGGGGGGCCTCCGGGGGATCTGGTGCTCACGGTCCGCGTGCGGAAGCACCCCTACTTCTCAATGAAGGGCAAGCAGCTCCACGTGAAGGTGCCGGTCACTCCGCTTGAGGCCTATGCGGGTGCCAAGGTGAGCGTGCCGACGCCTGAGGGCAGCGTCCAGCTGACGGTGCCTGCCGGCTCCGAGAGCGGCGCGAAGCTTCGTCTCCGGGGGAAGGGCGTCGCAGCGAAGGGCGGCCAGAGAGGAGATCTGATCGCGCACCTCGAGGTGGTCCTGCCGAAGAGTCGATCCGAGGCGGTCGAAGAAGCCCTCAAGACCGTCGAGGAAGCGTTCGATCGAGATCCTCGGGAAAGCCTGAAGCTCTGAGCTCGGCCGTTTCACGTGAAACAGCATCGCTCCCGATCTGTGTTTCACGTGGAACACCCGGCTCCTGTTGACCCCTCCGCGCGCTAGGCTTAGATGCGTTCCATGGGGTTTCAACGCCGGATTCGAGAGGCCCTCGACGAATTGGAGGCCGCGGGTCTGCGCCGCAGCCCGGTGCGCATTTCCGGGCCCCAGGGTCCTGAGATCTTGATCGACGGACGCTCCGTGCTCTGCCTATGCTCGAACAACTACCTCGGCCTGGCAGCTCATCCGGTCCTTGCCGCAGCAGCCCGTGCCGCAGTGCTCACCGAAGGAATCGGATCGGCCGCCTCCCGTCTCGTCACGGGCACGATGGATGCGCACGAAGAAGCGGAAAGCGCGTTTGCTCACTTCGTCGGGGCGCCTGCCGCGATTCTATTCTCGAGCGGATACGACGCGAACGTCGGGACCATCCAAGCGCTGGTCGGCCCGGGCGACGCAGTCTTCAGCGATGCCTTGAACCACGCGAGCCTCATCGACGGCTGCCGGCTCTCGCGGGCCGAGGTTCACGTCTATGCGCACCGAGACCCCGGACACCTCGAGTCGCTGCTGCGGCGTCACCGGGGCCGAGCCAAACGGGCCCTGATCGTGACCGACTCGCTCTTCTCCATGGATGGCGTCGCTGCCCCCTTGCCGCCCATTGCCGAGCTGGCCAAGTCCTTCGAAGCCGGGTTGCTCGTGGATGAGGCACACGCCCTGGGTGTGATGGGCCCCTCCGGACGCGGTCTCGCCGCCGCACACGGCGTCGAACCCGACGCGCTCATTGGCACCCTCGGCAAGTCATTTGGAACGGCAGGCGCATTCGTTGCGGGGAGCGAGGCGCTCGTTTCGCTGGTTCGAAGCCGGGCCCGGAGCTTCGTGTTCTCGACGGCGCCCCCGCCCATGATCGCCCGCGCGGCGCTGGCTGCGCTGACGGTGGTGCGGGAGGCGGACGAGGGGAGGCGCTCGTTGCTGGCCCACGCCGGCCGATTGAGGACCGAGCTTCGAGCGCTCGGCTTCGAGGTGCCTTGGGGCGAAAGCCAGATCGTGCCCGTGCTCGTCGGCCACAACGATCGAGCCATGCTGCTCTCGGCCCAGCTGCTCGAGCGAGGTGTGTTCGTGCAAGGCATTCGCCCGCCCACCGTACCTGCGGGAACAGCCAGGCTCAGGGTCACGCCGATGGCCACGCATCGGCCAGACCATATCGAGCAAGCGATCGATGCGTTCGCCGCGGTCGCCGCGGTCGCCAAAGAAGAACAGGAGGCGAGCTCATGAAGGGTGCTTTCGTTACTGCCACCGGCACGGGCGTTGGCAAGACCTGGATCGCGACGGCGCTGGCAACGGCTTGTCTCGATCGCGGAAAGCATGTGGCTGCCATCAAGCCGATCGAGACGGGCGCAGACCCCGAGCCCCGTGATGCGCTTGCACTGGCCCGGGCTAGCGGCGACGAATCATTGGCCTCGGCAGCCGGTCTCTACCGGGCCAAGGAACCTCTCGCTCCCTACGCAATCCAGAAACGCGGCGGTCCGGCGGTCGGTTCCTTGCGCTCGCTTGCCAAGCGCATTCGAGAGCTCGCGGCGGGCGCGGACTATCTCATCGTCGAAGGCGCCGGCGGTGTCTTGGTGCCGCTCGATCGCAAGCATACGATGGCGGATCTCGCTGCGGAGCTCGATCTCCAGACCGTCTTGGTGGCGCGCGACGCGCTTGGCGTGCTTTCGTATACCCTCACCGCCGTCGAGGCGCTTCGCAAACGGAGCGTGTCGGTGCGCGCCATCGTGCTCAATCACGTCGAGCGCGATCGCGCAGACGACTTGAGCCGCCGCTCCAACGCCGAAGTGCTGACCGATTACCTGCCCCGGATTCCGATCATCCGCGCGCCCAAGGTACAGAGCCCATCCGGGCTCGGTAGCGTTGCCTCGCAGCTCCTCAACATATTGAAAATATAAGACTTTTGGGATCCTGCGAAGGTATCAACGCCGATTCTCACTCAGAAGGTGCCCGTGACCCGGACGCCGGTCGGCGTAATCGAGACGCGCGTCGTGTGCGCGTTCTTTTGGCGCTTCGCGCTGACCGATAGCCAGGCCGCGCTACCTGCCAAAGCCGCAACGCCGAGCCCGCCGTACACCCATGTCCACGCCGTTGACGAATGCTCCGTTACACACCGTCCCCCGATCTCCCGCGCGCATGATCCGTCCCTCGCGAGCCCGATACCCATAGCGGCTACGCCCGCAGCGCCCGCCGCCGCGAGCGCGGTCGATCCTGCGATGGCCGAGGTCTTGATGCGGGCGCCGTCGACAGTTGCAGTCTTGGGCCCTGCGGGCTCGTATCGGACGGCCGCTTCTTCGAGCGCGCGTTTGGTCGCGTCGCGCTCTTCGATCGAGCGTCGCAGCGCGGCGATCCGCTCGCGCACCTCCGCCTCTCGGGCCGGCTGCTCGGTTTCCTCGAGGTAACGCTCGAACGCTTCCACCGCTTCTTCTTCTCGCTGCAGTCGATCCGCTGCGACGCCGATGTTGTACTGAAGCTCGCTTCGCTGACTCAAGCGGTACGCGTGCCGGAAATAGACCAACGCCCCCTCGTAGTCGGCCTCTTGGAATGCGGTGCGTCCGCGCTCGAAGTACTCCCTGGCCGCCGCGTCCTCGGTCGATGTTTGCGCGTCCACCGGGAGCGCGCCGAGCGTCGCCACGTGGCACACGGCGATGCAAAGCAGAATCCCCCACCTTTGTCCCATGGATTCAAGGTAGAGGGGTGGAGGCCCTACCGGCAAGCGAGGCCACCGCACGCGTTTTCAGGTATGGCGGCCCTTCGGGTACGTTCGAGTTGCACGCGCAAGCGGCGAAGCTATACGAACCGCCGACCTCGGGGTTGTAGCTCAGTTGGGAGAGCGCCGCGTTCGCAATGCGGAGGTCAGGGGTTCGATTCCCCTCAGCTCCACCAGTTTCTTCGGGTTTGCGCCCCTAGCCGCAGCGAGTTGCACGGGTTCAAAGCGCGGCTAGGCTGGCGCGCCTATGGCTCGCGTAATCAATTTCAACGCGGGGCCTGCAACACTTCCGTTGTCAGTCCTCGAGCACGCGCAAAAAGAATTCCTCGACTTCGAGGGCACGGGCATGTCCCTCCTCGAGCACAGCCATCGCGGTGCCACGTACGCGAAGGTCCACGAAGAGACCAAGTCTCTCTTGCGTGAGCTGCTCGACATCCCCGACACGCACGAGGTGCTGTTCATGCAGGGCGGCGCATCCGCGCAGTTCGCGCTTGTCCCAATGAATCTCCGCGGCTCTGGCGAGTCCGCGGATTACATCATGACCGGCGCATGGAGCGACAAAGCGCTCTCCGAAGCGAAGATCACGGGCGACGCACGCGAGGCCGGCACCGGGAAAGTCGACGGCCACTACATTCGCGTGCCCGGGCAGTCAGAGCTCGCCCTCGATCGCACGGCCGCATACGTGCATTTCACAAGCAACAACACGATCATGGGAACCCAGTTCCACGACTATCCCGACAGCGGTGAAGTGCCGCTCGTTGCCGACATGTCGAGCGACATTCTGTGGCGTCCCATCGACGTGTCGAAGTTCGGCCTCATCTACGCGGGCGCGCAAAAGAACCTGGGCCCTGCGGGCATTACCGTGCTGATCCTTCGCAAGGATCTGGCGGAGCGCATCCCGAAGACACTTCCCAAGATCTTTCGGTATAAGACGCTGCTCGACAACGACTCGTTGCAGAACACCATCCCGACCTTTCCGGTCTACATGGTTCGCAACGTGCTTCGTTGGGTCCGCGAGCAGGGCGGTGCGGCAGCCATGGAGAAGCGCAACCGGCAGAAGGCCGGCGCCATCTACGGCATGATCGACGAAAACCCTGATTTCTTCCGATGCCCGGTCGAAGTGGAGTCGCGCTCCATGATGACCCCGGTGTTCCGGCTTCCCACCGAGGAGCTCGAAAAGAAGCTCATCGCCGAGGCCGCTGCCGCCGGCATGGTAGGCATCAAGGGACATCGTTCGGTCGGCGGCATCCGCACGTCGATCTACAACGCCACGGAGCCCGCCGACGTCGAAAAGTTCGTGGAGCTCGCCCGTGCGTTCGCCAAGAAGAACGGCTGAGGAGCGGTAGAATCGTGCTCTTCGGGGCTCTACCGTGCGCGCTCCTCTGCGTACGTATCGTAGAGGTAGCGCCGGATCTCGTCCGATTCGAACATCTGCACGCCGGTATTCGAATCCACCAGGTAAGGGACCTGCATCTTGCCGGAGATCGCGACGAAACCGGGGCGATCGGGGCTTCCTCGCGGAACGTTTCGTAGCTGATAGGGAAGCTCGAGCTCGCACAGCGCTTCTCTCGCGATTCGGCAAAAGGGTGAGCCCTCGTAGGAGTAGAGCACCAATAGCTGCTCGGGAAGACGCGACTGAACCGCGTAACCTCCTCGATGCGGCCTCAGGGCGGAGGAGAGCATCGACGTTGACACGGCGAAGGCGCGTCGTCGCAAGAACCAAGGAACGTGCCCGTCGCCGTACTCGCGAAACAGATACGCCGCGATGTCTGCCGACTCGTACATCGCGATACCCGTGTTGGGGTCCCGCAAGAACGGGAACAGCAAGCGGCCGCCATCTGCTTTGACTCGCAGCCGGAATCGGGTGCCGCCCTTCGGACACGGGAAAATCACGGGATCGAGGCTCAACGCCGAAAGGGCCTCCCGGGCGATTCGGCAGTAGGGGCACAGCTCGAATTCGTAGAGCTCCAGCGGTCTCTCGGGGACCTTGAGACGCGGGTGGTGGCGGTTACCGAAGTTCGGGCGCGCTGCGCTGCCGGCAGTCGCGGTCGTGACATCCCAGAGCCGAGCGAGGTCCATCCCCCTCCTTAGAGGGACTCTTTGCTTTTTCAAGCTAACCTTGCTCGATGGCCCGACAGCTGGAGCTCGTCACGGAACTGGAGCCAAAAGGCGATCAGCCCGCAGCAATTACGGAGCTTTTGGAAGGCCTCGAGCGCGGTGACCCGCACCAGGTTCTCCTCGGCATCACCGGAAGCGGGAAGACTTTCACCGTGGCCCACGTCATCGCAGCCAGCAAGCGGCCCACGTTGATCATCGCACCCAACAAGACGCTGGCCGCCCAGCTATACGGAGAGATGCGCGAGCTCTTTCCGAACAACGCGGTCGAGTACTCGAGCGACACGTACATCGAGAAGGACGCCATCATCAACGACAAGGTCGACCGCATGCGCCACAGCGCGACGCGCTCGCTGCTCGCCAGACGCGACGTGATCATCGTCGCCAGCGTGTCGTGCATCTACGGCATCGGATCTTCGGAGTGGTATCAGGAGATGCTGATCAATCTCGAAGTGGGGCAGGAGTACCGACGCGATCGTCTATTGCGGCGCCTCGTGGACATTCAGTACCAGCGCAACGACATCGACTTTCATCGCGGCACGTTTCGCGTTCGCGGCGACGTAGTCGAAATCTTTCCGGCGCACTCGGAGAACCTCGCAGTGCGGATCGAATTCTGGGGAGACGAGATCGAGCGAATCGTGGAGATCGATCCCATGAGAGGAAAGGTGCTCGAAGAGCTCGAGCAGTATGGGATCTATCCAGGCAGCCACTACGTCACCCCGGACGAGCACCGAAAGCGCGCGATCGAGTCGATTCGGGAGGAGCTTCGTGAATGGCTGCCGAAGCTCGAATCTCAAGGAAAATTGCTGGAAAAACAGCGTCTCGAGCAAAGGACGATGTACGACCTCGAAATGCTCGAGCAAATGGGCTTCTGCCACGGCATCGAAAACTACAGCCGGCATTTGTCCGGTCGAGAAGAAGGGGAGCCGCCGCCCACTCTGCTCGACTACTTCCCCGACGACTTCTTGGTGGTGTTGGACGAGTCGCACATCACGGTGCCTCAGCTAGGCGCGATGTATCGCGGCGATCGCGCCCGCAAGGAGACGCTCGTCGAGCACGGGTTCCGGTTGCCTAGCGCGCTCGACAATCGTCCTCTGCGTTTCTCCGAGTGGCAGGAACGCGTCGGCCAAGTCATTCACGTTAGCGCGACCCCGGGGGATTGGGAGATCGAGCAGGCTCGCGGCGTGATCGTCGAGCAGGTGATCCGTCCTACCGGTTTGCTCGATCCCAAAGTGCACGTGCGGCCAACCAAGCATCAGGTCGATGATCTGTTGAACGAGATTCGTGTGCGTGTGGGGCGGGACGAGCGTGTGCTCATCACCACGCTGACGAAGCGAATGGCGGAGGACCTGACGGAGTATTACGCCGAGCTCGGCGTTCGCGTGCGGTACCTGCACAGCGACGTTGACACGCTAGAACGTGTTGAAATTCTTAGGGATTTGCGGCGTGGCGAGTTCGACATCCTCGTCGGCATCAATCTGTTGCGCGAGGGGCTCGATCTGCCCGAAGTATCGCTGGTGGGGATTCTCGACGCAGACAAAGAAGGCTTCCTTCGTTCGCCCCGATCGCTCATTCAGACGATTGGCCGCGCCGCGCGAAACGCGGGCGGCGAGGTGATCATGTATGCCGATCGAATCACCGAAGCGATGCGCTTTGCGATCGAGGAGACCGAGCGTCGCAGAGAGCGGCAGAAGCAATACAACGACGCGCACGGGATCACGCCGCAAACGGTAAAGAAGGCCGTGCTCGAAATGGATCGATCCACCGGCGCAGGCGACTACGTGGTGATCCCGGTGCTCAAGAAGTCCGAAGCGGCGAGCGAGCTCGCCGACATCCCGTCTCGCATCGAGGAGCTTCGAAGCGAGATGCTCCTCGCCGCCGAGCAACTCGACTTCGAAAAAGCCGCCCAGCTCCGGGACACTCTCCACCGACTCAACTCCGCGAAATCACGCCAGACCCCAGGCAAAGATCGCAACGACTCGTCTGGTCATGCTGCGTGGCGTCGCGGTCGGAGCCGTAGAAAACCTCAATGATCGGGCGCTGCGATCTTTGGGTCAGAAATAGTGTGATTCCAGGTGCTTGTGGTGATGGAGAGTGTCCCTGTCCTCAACGATACAGCGTGAAGGAGGTGGTGGTCGGGGTGCTCGAGGCGAGGTCCGCCGTAGAGGGTGTCTCCGAGCAGGGGATGACCGATCGAGGCGAGGTGGGCGCGGATTTGGTGGCGACGCGCGTAGTTGGCGCGAACTTCGACGAGCGAGCCGTGCGGCGCGGGCTTGCTGCTGATCACTTCCGTTCGCGCCGGTTGCGCGCCTAGACGTTCGGCCGCCCGTGCGTCGGTGCACACCCGCACTTTGCGGCTGTCACCGGGATCGTTTGCGATCGGAGCATCGATGACCGACGGTGCGGTGACGACGCCCATGCAACGCGCCAGGTAGCGCTTCTCGATTCTTCCTGCGCGCAGCTCCTCACGCAATGTCCGAAACGCGTCGGCTGTGCGCGCTGCGAGCATCACGCCCGATGTGCCCGTGTCGAGCCGGTGCACGATTCCTGGCTCGCGTCTGCGGTAGCCGACCTCGCGGATCTCCGGATAGCGCGCCACCAGCGCGCCCGCGAGCGTCCCACGCTCCCCTTCTTCGAGCGGGTGGCTCGGCACCCCTGCCGGCTTGTCGACCACTACGAAGGTCTCGGTCTCGAGCAGCACCACGAGCGGGACGTCGGGATCGGGCGTGGCGTAGAAATCGGCCGGCCCGGGCAGCGTCTCGAGCGTGACCCGGTCGCCCTCGCTCAACACGTGGCTCTTCCTCACCAGCCTCCCCTCAACCCGAGCCCCGCCCGACTCGATGAGCGCGCGAGCCCGCGCCCGGCTGAGCCCCGGCACACGACGGGCCAGGATCACGTCGAGCCGCTGCCCGGCGTCACTCTCTTGGACCTCGAGCTCGAAGGCTGCCATCTCAGTTCCCTCGCATAGTCTTGGGTTCTCTACCATGCTGTTGCGCCGGTAGACGGCCCGTCTACACTGCCGCAAATCCGTGAGCAAGCGTGACTACTACGTGATACTCCAAGTCAGCCGCGCCGCATCGGCCGAGGAGATCAAGCAAGCGTATCGTGCGCTTGCGATGAGGTACCACCCGGACCGGAATCCGGACGACCCCACTGCCGAGGATTTGTTCAAAGAGGCCAGTGAAGCGTACGCGGTCCTGAGCGATCCGGGCAGACGCGCGCAGTACGATCGGTACGGGCACGCGGCGTTCCAAGGCGGAGGCACCGGCTTCGAGCCGGGCGACTTCGGCGCGGTCAGCGAAATTCTGGAGGGATTGTTTGGCGAGGTCTTCAGCGGCAGCCGGCGCAAGCGCCGGGCAGCTCGTGATCTCACCTACGACTTGGAGATCTCGTTCGTAGAGGCCGCCCTCGGCACCGAAAAGACAATCGACGTGAATCGGCCCGCCCCATGCGCAACCTGTGGTGGCACGGGTGCGAAGCCAGGCACCCCAGTCCACAAGTGCAACGTCTGTCAGGGCCGGGGACAGGTAAAATACCAGCGCGGTCTCTTCGCCGCCTCGCGCCCATGCCATGCGTGCCGTGGCACGGGCACCAAGATCCCCACGCCATGCGACGACTGCAATGGCAGCGGGAGCAAGCTGCGCGCAGAGTCGATGACGGTGAAGATCCCTGCAGGCGTGCAAGACGGCGCGGTTCGTACGGTGCGTGGCGCAGGAGAAGCCAGCGCGAGCGGCAACGGTGACCTACACATCAACATCAAGGTCAAGGACCACGCCTTATTCACGCGCGAAGGCGCCGACATCTTGATATCGATTCCGATTTCCTATCCCCAGGCCGTCCTCGGGGCCAGCATCGACGTCCCCACGCTCGAGGGGAAGGTAATCATGAAGGTGCCGCCCGGAACCCAGTCCGGAAAAATGTTTCGGCTGCGCGGCAAGGGGATTCCGGTCTATGGCGGCTACGGCAAGGGCGATCAGCTGGTCACGGTCGTAGTCGAGGTACCGCAGCAAGTGACTCGGCGTCAGCGAAAATTGATCACCGAGCTCGCACAAGAGATCGGCGACGATGCCCATCCCCAACAGGCGAGCTTTCTGCAGAAGCTGCGGGGTCTCTTCGAATCGTGACGGTTGCTTGCGCCTGCGGCCCACCTTGCCAAGGTACGCCATGCGCACGACAGCCGTTTTCATGTTGGCCGGGGCATTCCTCGTCGGATGTCCCAAGAGTGAAGAAGCACAAACCAAGAGTGGAGCCGAGCAAGGCTCCGCTCCGACGCAGGAGGAGCAGGTGAGCGAAGGCAAGACCCGCGCGCCCGACCGGTACACCGTCGAGCTCGACACCACGAAAGGCGCGATCGTGATCGACGTCCACCGTGAATGGGCGCCCCATGGCGCCGATCGATTCTACGAGCTGGTGCAAAACGGCTACTTTACCGACGTCGCCTTCTTCCGGGTGATCGGCGGCTTCATGGCGCAGGTAGGCATCAGCGGCGACCCTGCGCTCAACGCGCAGTGGCGCCAAAAGACCATCCCCGACGATCCGGTGAAGGCGAGCAATACCCGTGGCACCGTCACGTTCGCCACCTCCGGTCCGGACTCGCGCACGACGCAGTTCTTCATCAACTTCGCCGACAACTCGCGGCTCGACGACATGGGCTTTGCCCCGTTTGGCAAGGTTCAGGACATGGCGCCGGTCGACGCGCTCTATGACGGGTACGGCGAAGGGGCGCCCCGTGGCCGCGGTCCATCGCAGCCCCTGATTCAGTCGCAAGGCAACACGTACCTCCGAGAGAGCTTTCCGAAGCTCGACTACATCAAGAGCGCCAAGATCCTCGAGTGACGCGCCCGCCGTCGACGTGAAAGTCGACCCGATCATCCTCGAGCAGTATGAACTCGGGGTGGGTCGTCGTCAGAAACACCTGGCCGCCCGCTTGGCTCAACACTTCGAAAAACCTTCGGTTTCGGCTTCGGTCGAGCTCGCTCGAAACGTCGTCCAGCAACAAGATGGGCACCCGGCCCGTCCTCTCCGCTAACAAATCGAGCTCCGCTGTCTTGAGGGCGAGGACGATGGTCCGGTGCTGGCCCTGGGAGCCGTGGTGCCGCGCTCCAACGCCATGCAGCCGCAGCTCCACATCATCACCGTGCGGACCATCGGCCGTAAAGCCACGGGCACGATCTTTTTCGAACGAACGCTCGAGCGCTTCGACGATTGCAGCCTCCGAGGGCTCGACGCGCGGCAAGTACCGAACCGCGAGCGGCGTCTCGCCTCCAAACACGTCCGAGAACGCCCGGACGACCCTCGGTCCGAGATCCTCGATCAAGCGCTGGCGGGCCTGTCCGACCACCGCCCCGGTCTTCGCGAGGATCGCATCGTAGGCCCGGATCGACCGCCGATCGCTCGGGCCGTCCTTGAGCAAGCGGTTGCGGCTTCGCAGCGCCTTCTCGTAGCTCGCGAGCGTATTGGCGTAGATCGGGTCCATCTGCTCGAGCATGCGGTCGACGAAGGCCCGTCGTTTGTCCGCCGCGCCCGCGGCGAGCACCAGGTCTCCAGGATGGAACAACACCATCCGGACGGCTTGATACCAGGCGCCGGTCGAACGAGGCCGCTTGCCATCGAGCTGCAGCCTCCGCCGCTGCGAGCGACCGATTTCGATTCGCAGCTTGTGGGGAGCGGGACCTCCCCCGAGCGTCGCCTCGAGAGAGGCCTGCTCGGACCCTAGCGCGATGACGTCGTCCGTCTTTGCGCCGCGAAAGCTCTTGAGCGCGCCGAGATAGTAGATCGCCTCGAGCAGGCTCGACTTGCCCGCTCCGTTGTCCCCGTGGATCACGTTGAAGTGAGGACCCGGCGCGAACCTCAACGACTCGAGATTGCGAAATCCGCGCGCGACGAGCGTGGTGACCCGGCTGGGGCTCTCCGACGTCAACGCCTGGCCCTAGATGCGCATGGGCATGATGACGCCGATGAACTCCGCATTGTCTCCGATCGGCTTGATCACCCCAGGGTCACGCTCCCCGCTGAGCTCGATCGCCACCTCGTCATGGGGCAGCGCGCTCAACGCATCGAGCAAGTACCTGGCGTTGAAACCGATCCGCAGGCCGTCTCCAGCGTAGTCGACGTCGACCTCTTCGCTGCCCTCGCCCACCTCGGGATTCTGGCTCTGGATTCGCAGCATTCCGGGCTCGATCATGAGCTGGACGCCGCCGCTCTTGTCGTTCGCCACCAGGCTGATTCGCCGAAGCGCTTCGACCAATGGCCCGCGCGCCGCGATGATTCGGCGGCTCTGCTTGCTCGGGATGACCTTGCTGTACGGCGGAAAGTTTTCGTCCGCGAGCTTCACGCTGAGGCATAGGTCTTCTTGTCTGAAGAACGCATGCCCCCCGGAGGTTCCGATACCGATCGTCACCGGCTCCTCGCCCTTGCCTTTCGCTGCCTTCACGTCGTCGAGGAGACGTTTGAGCTCGCTGATCCCTTTGTGCGGCACGAGCATGCTGAAGTTCATCATGGAGGCTTTGCCCCCCACCTTGCGCTCGGCCTTCGACAAGCGATGGCCGTCGGTCGTGACCATGCGAACGACCTTTCCATCGCCCTCGAAGAGTGTGCCCGCCAAATGGGGCCGCGTATCATCGTGAGACATGGAGTATTGGGTGAGCGAGATCAGCTCCGACAGAATCCCGGCCTCGAGATGCGCAAAGTCGACATCACCCGGATTCGGCAAGGGCGGGAAATCCTCTCCTGGCATCGCCGGGATGCGATAGCGAACCTTGCCACAGCGAAGCTCGACAGCATGGCTGTCGGTGAGCTTCCAGCTCACCTCTCCGTCCGGAAGGTTCTTCGCAATGTCGAACAGCGTCCGCGCCGACACGGCGATGCTGCCCCCCTTCTTGATGCTTGCGGGGACGAGCGCGGTCACTCCAAGATACAAATCGGTTGCGGACAAGCGAAGACGGTCAGGCCCCTCGGCCGTGAGCAATACGTTGGATAGGATGTGCATCGAGCTTTTGCGATCAGCGACTCCGTGCGTTCGTGCGAGGCCACGCAGGAACTGCTGCTTTTCGATCGAGAGCTCCATGTTCCGGTTCACTCCATGCGATGAGGTGTCTGTTTATCCACGGCGTTAGATCTCTCAATTTTAAAATACGTCGTCGTCTTAACAGCTGTGGATTGTGAATGAAGCAAGATAACTCTTTGGAAGAATGAGACTTTGAGTCAATCGTGGCGTGGTGGATGATCCTGGCTCGGTTGTGGAAAGCCCTCATGCAGAGCCATTCACAGGGGCACTCCCCAGGTTGATCCCCAACCCGAGCACAGCCGCTTGTATACACCAAAAGCGTGTGGAAGGCCCGGCTTGCCAGACCTCCCACACGACCCCCAAATCGGTGGAAAACTCGATGTCATCAAATGCCGAGCTTGCGCTCGATGGCATCTACGGCGCCCAGCACGCGTTCGTCCTGTGCCTCGACCAGGCTCCCAATCTTCCGCACGGCGCTGATGACCGTGGTGTGGTCCTTGCCGCCGAATCGCTCACCAAGCTCGGGATAGCTCGTGCCCAGCCGCTGACGGCAGACATACATCGCAATCATGCGCGGAAAGCTCACAGCGCGGTGACGGCGCCGCGACTTGAGGTCGGCGAGACGAATCCCGAAGTAGCCGCAGGCGATCCGCTGGATGTCGTCGACCGTCATCGCGGTGTCCTGGTTCGGAACCATGGTTCGAAGCGTGTCCTTGGCGAGCTCGAGGTCGATCGGAAGGCCCAGAAGCTCCGCCTTGACCGCAATTCGAAGAAGCGTCCCTTCGAGCTCCCGCACGTTGCTCCGCACCGCCTGGGCCAAGAACAAAGCCACCTCGCTCGGAAGCTCGATGCCCTCGCTTTCGGCCTTGGTCTGCAGGATTGCGATCCGGGTATCGAGCTCCGGTGCCTGCACGTCCGCGACCATCCCGGACTGGAAACGACTGATCAGACGCTCCTGCATCTCCGGAATCTGCTGAGGGTAGACATCGGAGGTCATCACGATCTGCCTGTCGGAGTGATACAGGGCGTTGAACGTATGGAAAAACTCTTCCTGCGTCTGCTCGCGACCGGCGAGAAACTGGATGTCGTCCATCAGGAGCACGTCGCACTGAGCTCGATATCGTTCTCGAAATGTATTGATCTGGTGGTTCTGCAACGACCAGATGAACTCATTGGTGAAACGCTCCGCCGAAAGATAGAGGATCCTTGCACGCGGGTTGCGTTGCAAGATCGCATGGCCGATGGCGTTGACCAGATGTGTCTTTCCGAGACCTACACCTCCGTAGATGAACAGAGGATTATATCGACGCCCCGGATCGGAGCCGCATGCGACGCTTGCCGCATGTGCGAGTTGATTGGCCGGGCCGACGACGAAGTTCTTGAATCGGTACTTCGGGTTGAGGTCGGCAGACACCGGCGCACGGGGAGTCGCGCGGGGCGCGCGGACCGAGGGTGGCGGCGGGGTCGATTCGCGCGCAGCTTGTGCTCTCTCGCGAAGTGTTTCGTCGAGCTCCCAGCGAACCTTCGATGGCACGCGCGCATCACCCGCTTGGCTCTGCAGCGTGTCGACGATCAAGTCGAGGTAATGCGCAGCGATCCACTCGGCAAAGAACTGATTTGGGATTCGAAGAACGAATGAATCACCCTCGATTCCGCCAAACTGGACGGGTTCTAACCAGGTTTCGAAGTTCTCTGTGGAGAGCTGCGTTTTCAGGCAATTCAGCGCTTGTTCCCACAGCTGTTCCATCGTCTACTTGCCCCCAAAAAGCACGCAGTTCCGCATTATCGTCCCCAAACGATCCACAGCTCACGCGGAGGGACGAGTGATCCGTTGGCGTCCACCAACTGCTACCGACTGGGCGACCGTCGGCTGGTGTCTCTGACCGAAGGGCGCCGAAACTAGCAGCGAGTTTTCGAGCCGTCTACGAAGATCGACAGGCTAATTTCTAACCGCTCGTGATCGCGAAAGATTCGCTTGCAGTTTTTTTGACGAACGCGCGAAGGACGTTGCCTGTCGTTACCTGGCTGTTGACAAGCTGTTGCAATCACTATGATTTGCGACTCGTTATCGTTCGCGCAACATCTGCGTCTTTTCTTGCCCAATGCATCCACAGTCGTCGCCTCGCATCGTGTTGCATGATCCGAAGCAGATTGCGCATCGACACACACTCCGTCCACAACTTTTCCACTGGAAGCTCACGATCGTGTGCTTGCATCTCGGACGAACGCATCGACCTTCGCCCACTGTTCGTACAGCCAACGAAACCGTCGATTGTTTCCTTCCGGTATCTCGTGTGACGGGACGCGCCACAATCGAATACGGACCTTCGAGCCAACTACATCGCCGCTCAACAGGTCCTTGATCTTTGCGAACGTCTCGAGACCCGTATGTGCGAAGATGACGCAGTCGACGTTGGGCAAGGCGTCGAGCAGTGTCAGCACCCCGCCGGGCTTCGGGGGGAGCACCCGGGTGAGCGCATGGGCTGCTTCGCTCATCGGCGAGCCGCTGGCGTCGAGCTTCTGGAGCGCAATTTTCCGCTTCCCAGGGGAAAACCGGGTTCCTTCGGGGAAGATGAGGACGCCATCGGTGCCGAGGTCCGAGACGAGATCGCGGAGCCGCGCGAGCTCCCTCGGCGTGTTGCCGGTTCGATCGACGAAATAGTTCGGTAGCGCGTTGCCCACCACGTCGATGCAAGGATCGAAGAGCAGCTCCTGTTTGAGGACGTAACGAACGCGAAAGCGATAGGGGCGCTGAACGAACACGCAGGGCAGCAGCGTGTCCAAGATGCTGGCGTGGCGAATCAGCAAGATCGAGGGTCCGGGAGTTGCCTGCTCGGCTCCTTCCACCGTGATGTCGAGCCGCAACAAGCGCGCGGCGACCCGCAAGTTGATGCTCGCCCACCATGCCTGGAGGGCATAGAGTGCCTCGTCCCTGGCCGCGCCTCTGTTGAATGCGAGCACCCCCGCAATGAGCACTAGCGCTATCAGCTCGAACCCCAGGTAGAACCAGCCGAAGAAAAGAAGCCTGAGCAAGATGAACGACCTTCTTCGAGCCGCGCCAATCATGATGGCGAGCGGAATCCAGAGGGGGGTGAGCAACGTCAGCAATAGCCATGACAGCGCGTAGATCGAAATGGTCATCATGCGCCGCGGTATCACACGGTCTTTGGGTAGCTTGAGCACGGGCGGAGGCTATCCGGATTCGGCGAGATCCGACAGCGACCCGGGCCAGCCGCTCAGGGAGGCCAATTCGTTCCACAGCGCCTGCCGTTCTGCGTCGGTTTCTTTCGTCCTGCGGAGCCGGTGCGCGGGACGAGCTTTCCTGTCGTGCCAGAGCTTGCCCGTGGAGCGGGCTGCCTCCTCCGATGCGCACAACCAGACGATCGTGTCGGCTCCCTGGGCCGGCGTCCGAAGCAGGGGTTTGGTGAGCTTGTAGAATCGCGGCAGCGAGGTCGACACACCAGGGGTATCGGCCCAACCCGGATGCATGGCGTGCACGACGATGCCGCGCTCTCGAAGCGCCTGCGCCCAAAGCTCCGTCAGGATGACCTGCCCGCGCTTGGTCCGCGCGTACGCGATCGCGCCGTCGTATCGACCTCGCGCCATCTGCAGATCATCGACGCGAATTCGCTGCGTATACATGCCGCCTGAGGTCACGTTGATGATGCGGGCCGGAGGCTCGAGCGCATCGATCAGAAGGTTGGTGAGAAGGAAGTGGCCCAGCAAATTCGTGGCGAAGGTCGTTTCGAACCCTTCGTCCGTCTCGCTGCGTTCCGGAAGGAGGACGCCCGCGTTGTTGACCAACAAGTGGATGGGGCCCAGGACGCGTGCCGCAAGCGCCCGGATCTCACGCATCGAGCTGAGGTCTGTGATTTCCGCCTTCACATGGGGATTGCCGGTTCGCTGGCGGATTTGTTCGGCCACGGCGTGTGTCTTTTCACGGTTGCGGCCGACGATGATGACGCCTGCACCAAGACGCCCGAGCTGGATGGCCGTTTCTCGCCCCAGCCCCGAGGTCGCCCCGGTGACGAGCGCAACCCGGCCGGTCAGGTCTTCCTCTATGGGTGGATGGTGACGCAACTGGTAGCCGAGTGCCGTGTAACCAAGGACGGATTTGTCTAGGAGCGCATCCAGTATCGAATCCAACACCACGAGCATGTAGAGCCGGTCTGAAGGGCCCGCAATTCGACCCCGGGAAGAACCAGCCGCGATGAAACGTTTCAGCCTTCATCGCTGCGAGGTCGACAATTTGGAGGGGTGATCCATCGCTGATAGCTTCGCCGAGGGCGTTACCCATGGGGGCGAAGCAAGCTTGTTGCTGGACGGCAATCGTCGGTCTGTGGATCGCGCTTTGCCCGTTTTCGATCGCCTCGGCGCAAACGGAGGCGCCCCCGGGCGTGGGCGGCGTGGGGGATCCTGCCCAGGTGCCGACGGAGGACACGCTCGAGACCACGTACGGCTTGGCCATGGGCTCGGGCGCGCGAGCGGGGGCGACCGCGATTTCCGCGCTGGCTTACAACACGTCCAACATGGCGGCCATCTCCACCTATCACATCGAAGCCTTTTCTCAGTTGATCCCTGGCGACAAGAGCGATGGCGGCACCTACTGGACCATCGGCAGCTCGGTGTCGGATTCGACCACGGCAAAGCGCGTCGCGCTCGGCACCAGCTTTCGAGGTGTGTTCAGCGGAACCGACCGACGCTACCAAGGCTGGGATTGGCGCTCGGGTATCGGTATTCAGGCGATCCCTCAGCTCGGGCTCGGGCTCGGCCTGCGTTGGGCGAGGATCCGCCCCGACAGGAGTGACGGGCAGCGCCTCGGTCCCTCGCTCGACCGGGTCACCATGGATGCATCGATTACGATTACCCCGCTCCCATGGCTCAAGATCGCGGGTCTCGGGTACAACCTGATCCGGACACACTCCGCGCTCGCGCCCCAGATTGCGGGAGGCAGTGTCAGCCTGGCGCCGATCGAAAGCTTCAGCCTGGGCGGGGACATCCTGGTCGACGTCTCGACCTTTGAAAAACCCGAGCTGATCGCAGGCGGCGGCCTGAGCTACATCGCGGGCGAGATGGTGCCTCTTCGCATCGGCTACCGTCGGGATAGCGGGCGAAATCTCAACCAGATGACCGCCGGCATCGGCATCAACAAGGGCAAAGTCGGCTTCGAAGGGGGGCTCCGACAGGATCTCGGCGGACGCAAGGAGACCTATTTGGTCTTCATGTTCCGGTTCGTCGTCCAGTAGCGAGCGCTTCGCGCTACTTCTTGGAGCGCGTGAGGCCGAAGTGGACGAGGCCGGGCATGTGCCGTCCGGCAAACGCGCCGACCTTGCCGTGCCCGGTAAACGTGTACTCGCGCTTTCGCTTGGCGATGGCGTCCAGCATCACGCTCGCAGCCTTGTCAGCGGGCCATATGAGATTCTTCGGCCGCCGGTCCTCGCGGGACGCATCGAAGCGTCCCTGGTTGTCGACTTGGGCGATCTCGCTTTCGATGTAGCCCGGATGAATCGTCGTGCAGGTCACGCCGGTTCCATGGAGCTCGACGGCGAGGGTCTGCCCGATGGATCGCACCGCATACTTCGATGCTGAGTAGGCGCCCACACCGGGAGTCGGGAGCATGGAGGTCACGCTTCCGATCAGAGCCAATCTTCCCTTTCGCTTCCGCAGGTGGGGAATCGCGTAACGCGCCGTCATCGCGACACCGATGACATTCACGTCGAGCTGGCGGCGCCAATCGGCGGCGGAAAGCTTTTCGATCCGGCCCGCCACCGAAAAGCCCGCATTGGCGACGGCCACATCGAGCCCGCCCAAGGTCCGGACCACCTTTTGGACAGCCTCGGCCACCGACGCCTCGTCGGTCACGTCGCATCGAACGGCCAGCCCCTTGCCGCCATGCGACTCGATCTCCTCCACCACCTGTCCCAGTCGATCTTCGCGCCTGCCCGAGACTGCCACCGCAGCGCCCTCGCCGGCGAACGCAAGCGCCAGCGCTCGGCCGATACCGCTTCCTCCGCCCGTGATCCAGACCACTTGGTTTTCAAAACGCCTCGCCATGCCGTGCGCGTAGCAGCTACTCGGGGCGCTTGCCAAGCGCTACTCGGCCGTCGTGTCGGCCGGGTCGTCGGGCACGGCCGCGCCCGGGTCCGTGGCCCATCGTCCCACTGGGGAGAGCCAAGCAGAAGCCCGTGCAGCCCAGTCGACATTGAGCCGGTACAGGCAAGGCACCACCACCAGGGTCAGCAACGTGGAGAAGGTCAGCCCGTAGACGATCACCTGCGCCATGGGTGCGAGATGGGGAAGGCTGTCCCCAGCCAGCGACAGAGGAAAGAGACCGGCGATCGTCGTCACGCTCGTCAGGAAAATCGGCCGCATTCGCAGCCTACCCGATTCGACGATCGCTTCGTCGAGCGCCATGTCGCGATCGCGTCTCTTGTTGATGAAATCCACCAATACGAGCGAGTCGTTGACCACGATTCCGGTTAGACCGACCACGCCCACCAACGCGATCAGCCCAATCGGCTTCGGGTCGAGCAGAAAGCCTCCCGCTACGCCGATGAACGACAAAGGAATGGCCGCCATGACCACCAACGGCTGCGAAAAGCTTTGAAACTGGGTCGCAAGGATCGTGTATATCAGCAGCATCGCAACGATGAATGCCGCAAAGAGCGAGTCGACCGACTCCTGCGTTTCTTCGAACTGACCTCCGTACTCGAACACGACGTCGGGATTGGCGGCTTCGAGCGGAGCGAGCTTTTCCTGGAGCGTCGCATTGACTTCGCCGCTGTTGGTCACCTCCTCGTCGATGCCCGACAACACGCTTACCACCCGCTTTTGCTGATAGCGGCGGATTACCCCGGGGCCTCTTCCGTGGGAAACCTCCGCAATTTCACGCATTGCGATCTGGTCGCCATTGGGCGCCATCAGCTGAAGCGAGGCGATCCGGGCGGGGTCCTGCTGCACGTCTTCGCGCAGCTGGACGACGATGTCGATTTCGTCGTCACCCTCGCGTAGGGTGGAGGCCGGGGTTGCGCCAAATGCGCTTCGCAGCCAGGCGCTGACCATCTCCGGCGTCAGGCCGTGAAGGGCCGCGCGCTGCTCGTCGACTCTGATTTGCAGCTCCTGCTTGCCGAGCTCGTAGTCGTGGTTCGAGTTGCGCGTGCCCGGCGTCACGCGAACCTCGGCCAGCACCTGCTCGGCGAGCTCCACCAGCCGTTCGTGGTCTTCTCCCCGGATGCGAACCGCAACCGGCGCGCCTCGCGGGGGCCCCGGGCGCACCTCGACGACCTCGAGGCGGGCCGGTCCGACAACGTCGTGGTAGAGCCCGCTCACCCGGCTCACTAGCTCGCGTCCTCCGTGCATGCTGCTCCGGTCGGCTGCGGGGACCACGAAGACGGTGACCATGCCCAAGTGATCGCCCGTGCTCACGCCCATGTCGGTTCGCGTCATGCCGCGCACGGCAACCGTCGCCTCCACATCGGGATTTTCGAGCTCCATGATCCGGCGGTCGAGCTTGGCGAGCAGCGCTTCGGTCTCTTCCTTTGATGCATCGGTCGGCATGTGGACCCGGACGTCGAACATGTCCGGGTCGCCCTCGGTCAGCAGGATTACGTCCTTCACCGTGAACGCGACGACCACCATCACCGCACAGGTCACGTAGGCTCCGGCGACGACGGTGCCCCGATGATGAAGCGACCAACGGAGCACGCGATCGTAGGCCTCCAAAATACGCGCGCCCGAACGCTCGAGCCGAGTCTTCGGAGGTTCGGACGCCGCGGTCTTCAGCCGCCCGAGCTTTCCGAGCTCGGCCATGTGGCTCGGCAAGACGAACATCGCTTCGATCAGCGATGCAGCCAACGAAGCCACAACCACCTTGGGGATGATCGCAAAGAAATCACCCAAGACGCCTTCCATCAACAGCAAGGGCAAGAATGCGGCCCAGCTGGTGAGCGTCGAGGCAACCACAGGCCAAAAGACCTCTTTCGTGCCGATGACCGCGGCCTTTCGCCTCGGGACGCCCTCCTCCATGTGCCGGTAGATGTTCTCGATGATGATGATCGCGTCGTCGACGACGACCCCCAGGCACAGGATCAGCGCGAGCAAAGACATCATGTTGATGGTGATGCCCATCACGTACATGGCGACGATCGCGCCTGCGATGGCGACGGGAACACCCACTGCAGCCATGGTCGCATTGCGCGCACCGACGGCCACCCACAACAGAAGCAGCACCAGCAGGAGGCCGACCGCGGCGTTCGCGTAGAGCGCGCCCAAGGAGTGCCGCACCTCGGTTGCGGCGTCTCCGAACAAGTCGATCTTCACGCCCGGCGGGAGGCTCGGACGCAGTCTCTCGACGAGCGCATGCACCTCCTTGCTGATGTCGATGCTATCGGCTTGCTCCTCCTTGCGGACTCGCCCGCTCCCCGTTGACGCGTCCGCTGTACTTGCCCGGCGCGAACGTATCGTAGACCTCCGCGACGTCGCGCACGCGCACCGATCCCCCACGGGCGCTCGGACGGATGACGACGTCGCCGAGCTCCTCGACGTCTTCGACACGGGTCATCCCGCGCACCAGCCGTGCATCCCCTTCACCCTTCGTCGTCCCGGCGGGCACGTTCACCGCCCGAAGACGGAGCGATTCGGTCACGGCGGTGAGGGGAAGCTGGTAGGCCGCAAGCCGATCTGGATCGACATCGACCCGGAATTCGCGGTCCCGGATGCCGTTTCTCCAGGTCCCCGAAACCCCGGAGATGCGCTCGATCCGATCGGCCAAGTCCTTGCCCACCTGACGCAGGACGACCTCGGGGACCTCCCCCCGGACCGAGACGGCGATGGTCGGGAAGTCGACCTTCACCTCACGGACGATTGGTCTCTCGGCGTCGAACGGCAGATCGTCGATCCGGTTGACCTCGTTCGAGACCTCCATGATCGCGCTGGTCATGTCCTCGACGTCGGCGTCGAACTTGAAGGTCACGTAGGAGACACCCTCCTTGGAGGAGCTCCATATCTCGTCGACCTTGTCGACGTCGCCGACGGCGGTTTCGACCGGAATCGTGACGAGCTGCTCGATCTCCTCGGGAGACGCGCCGGCGTACACCGTGGTCACGGTGCCCCAGCCGGTAGGCATCGTGGGAAGCGATTCCCGGTGCATTACGCTCATCACCAACGCGCCGATCACCACCGTCGAAATCGCGACGAGATTGACGAGAACCGGCTGGCGAACCGCAAACTCGGGAATGCTCATGGCTCGTCGCCTGGCTCGGTCGACGAGGCGGTGGCCGAGTCATCGGGGACCACCTTCACCTCCGACCCGTCGACCACGCGGGTCACGCCCTTCGACACGACCGTCTCGCCAGGCGAGAGACCGCGTTCGACCTCGGCAAATCCAGCGCGAACCGCGCCGAGCTCGATCACCCGACGGTGCGCCACGCCGTCCTCGATCACGTAGACGTGCTGACTGCCAAAGCGCTCGAAAACGCCATCCAGCGGGACGCGGATTACCGGCCGCGGCGCCCCCGTTTCGACGGAGAAGCTGCCTACCAACCCGGGACGCAGCCTTCCTCCAGGATCCTCGATCTCGATCTCGACGGGCAGCCGGCGTGTTCGTGGATCGACGACCTCGCCGACCCGCACCACCTTGCCGCGAAAGGTCTCATCCGGGCGTGCGTACACCGAGATTTCTGCATCTGCGCCGACCGACACATCGATGGCCTCGCGCGGGTCGAGCAATACGCGCGCCTTGAGCAGGCTGGTGTCGGCCAACGTGAGCAAGGGGCTGCCGGGCGCGAGATACTCGCCGAGCTCCACGGTTCGCTCCACGACCGTGCCCCCGAACGGCGCGCGCACGACGGCCTCGGTGAGGCCATGCCGCGCGAGCTGCGCCTCGGCCTTCGCAGCGTCCCTCGCGGCCTGCGCTAGCCGAACGGCATCCCTGGCATCATCGAGCCTCTGCTCGGGCAAGCCGCCGGTCCGGACGAGCTGCTTCGTTCGGGCGAGCTCCCTTTCGGCCTGATGGAGCCGCGCCTCGCTCTGCGCGACGGCAGCGCGAGCCGCCTGCGCCGCTGAAGCAGGACGGCCCACGTCGAGACGGACGAGCACTTCTCCGACATCGACCCGGTCGCCCGTCTCGACGAGCACGTCGACGACGCGGCCCGCGGTCTCGGCTCGGAGGTTGGCCTCCCGATTCGCCAGAATCTCGGCGGCCGCCGTCGAGTTGGGACGCACGGTCTCGGCTTGGATCGTCACGGCGTGAACCGGAGGAGTTGGCGCCTCGGTTGCGGCCGGCGCCCTCGTCGTGCAAGCCGGCGCGGCCGCCGCGGCCAGCAGCACCAAATGCCAGGGGAACGACCGAAATGTCACCCCAGAACCCTGGGTAGGGATCGCGGTCTCTGCAAGACGAAATCGCGCATGAGAGCGCTTCACCGCAACACGGCGTAGGCGTTGCTCATGCATAGCTCGTCGGGCCGCTCTTCGGTCGTCACCGCCAATACCACGCGCGCGCCCTCGTCCCAGCCACGCACAATCAACGTGTCGCCCGGGTACACCGGGCTACTGAACTGTCCGCGTAGCGTGGCCAGCGCCGAAGGTACGCCCTCGCAACGAGCTCTCAAGACGGCACGTCCTGCGTACCCGAGGGTGCACAATCCGTGGAGCAGGGGCTTGTCGAACCCAGCCCGCGCCGCGAACTCCGGATCGGCATGCAACGGGTTGTAGTCGCCGCTCAGGCGATACAGCAGGGCTTGTGCAGTTGGGATGCGCTCTCGCACCTCGAAGTCGGGCTCACGCTCTGGAATCTCGAGGCGTTCGCTTCGAGGCGGTCGCTCACCGCCGAAGTCACCGTCGTTCCGCAGGACCAATGTGACCTCGCCCCGAATGATCCGGTCGCCCTCTTCATCGTAGGCCTCGATGACGAACACCGACATCGCGATTCGTTTCAAGTCGTAGAGGCCGGCGACCCGTCCCACGACCTCGAGCCGCGCGTCGGGGCGAAGCGGCTTGTACAAATCTACGCGTTGGCTGTGATGCACCATTCCGAGGCGGTCGCATCCGATCCGATCGACGAGCCTGTCGAATGCGGCAAACGTTGGAACCGTGCAAAACGTCGGTAGGACTTTGGGGCCCCGACCCTCGTAGAGGTAATCGAGCTCCGTGTCGGGAGAAGCTCCAACCCCGAGCGCGTACAACACGGTGTCGCGCCACGTATAGCGAAACTCGATCGGCGAGGTCTCGTAGCCCAAGCTGTGCGGGTCGATACCCATGACGACGGCCTCGAGTAGAGCGCCTACCGGAGCGGATGGCAATCCGGCGCGCTGAAGCTTAGAGTTCGGCGTGGCCAAAGCATTGAAACGAGTTGCGATCGTTTTCTCGGGTGGTCCGGCGCCCGCGGCGAACGCGGTGATTGCGGCTGCAGCGACCTCGTTCTTGGAGGCCGGTGCGGAGGTGCTCGGGATCTTTCACGGGTACACCAATCTTCAGGAGTACGACCCGGTCGCCCATCCCATGACCGAGTCCGAGCACTACCGTGTGCTGACGCCGGAAGATATCCGAGGAATCCGAAACACCCGCGGGATCATCATCGGAACGGCGCGCGTGAACCCGGGCGCCGGCGTGGAGCGTCCCTCGGACTTGCTCGATCCTCAGAGGACGGAGCGGCTAGCCAGAATTCATCATGCTCTTCGGGACCTGAGCGTCGATGCGCTGATTTCGATCGGCGGCGACGACACGCTCAAGACGGCCAACTTTCTCTACGAGTACCAGAGACACCACGTCTCCGAGGACAACCGCTTCCGAATCGTCCACCTGCCGAAGACGATCGACAACGATTACCGGGGAATCGACTTCACGTTCGGATTCTTCACAGCGGTCGACGTCATGGCCAAGGAGCTCTTGAATCTGCGCGCCGATTGCATCGCAACGAGTAGCTACTTCATCGTCGAGACGATGGGACGCAAGGCGGGTTGGCTCTCGTATGGCGTTGCAATTGCCGGGGAGGCGAGCATGGTCGTCTCCACCGAGGACGTACACGATGATCTGGCGGTCACAGAGAGACAGCTCGATTCGGTCACCGGTGAAGAGAAGGTCGAGTATCGGCTCTCGATGACCGCCCTCGTCGATCGCATCGTCGATTTGATCCTCGAGCGTGAGAAGCGCCAACAGTACTATGGGACGGTGGTCCTGGCTGAGGGGCTCGCCGAGCTTCTTCCCGAAAACACCGTGGATGGGATGCCGCGAGACGAGCACGGCCATCTTCGGCTGAGCTCGTTCGACCTCGCCAAGGTCGTCTCGGATCGCGTGCAGACGCGGTACGAGGAACGCACGGGGCGGCGCAAGAAAGTCCGACACATCCAGCTGGGATACGAGTCACGGTGCTCGCCACCGCACGCGTTTGACGTGATGCTCGGAAGCCAGCTCGGTATCGGGGCCTTTCGCGCGCTGGTCGAGGAGGGGTTAGACGGCCACATGGTCAGCGTCATCGGGCAACTGCAGTTGCAGTACGTCGAGTTCTCGAAGCTGATCAATCCTCAGACTCTGCAAACCGAGGTGCGGTTGATCGAGCCTGGAAGCGACTTCCACCGACTGGCCCGATTCCTCGAGACGCAAACAGGGCGACGCTTCGCGTGGAGCCCCGGTCTCCGGTTGGAGCCAGAAACCAAAAAGCCTCCGAGGTAACTCGGAGGCCGTGGCTCAGAACGAGCGCTCGTTCATCTGGCGGACGCGCTTACGCCGGCGCCGCGCGGCCTCGGCGGCCTTCTTTCGCTTCTTGATGGAGGGCTTCATGTAATGACGGCGCCGCTTGAGCTCGCGAAGGATGCCCTCTGTGGCCATCTTGCGCTTCAGGTGCTTGACCGCGCGCTCGAGCCCACGCTCTCCGACGTGAACTTCGATTGGCTTACACTGTACGGTCTCGACCATGAACGATTGCGCTCCCTTCCAAGAAGGGCCGGAGGCTTACACAGTGTGCCCGAGGACGCAAGGAGATCCCATGCGGGGGAGCGCTCCCAAGGCAAGCCACTGCAATCACGCGGTTATCAGGCGCTGAAGCGAGCTTCCTGCCCGCTCGGTCCGGCCGCCGGCTCGAACACCAGCTCACCCTCGCCCACGTCGACTCGGATCGTGTCCCCCGTGGTGAAGCGGCCGGCGAGGATGTCCTCGGCCAGGCCGTTTTCGAGATAGCGCTGGATGGCACGCTTGAGCGGCCGTGCGCCGTACGTCGGGTCGTAGCCCACGTTGGCCAAGAAGTCCTTGGCTGCTTCGGTGATCTCGAGCCTGAGCTCCCGGTCTGCGAGCCGCTTCTCGAAGTTGCGGAGCTGGACCTCGACGATCTGGCGAAGCTGTGCGCGGTCGAGCCGGTGGAAGATGATGGTTTCGTCGAGCCGGTTGAGGAACTCCGGCCGGAAGGCATCGCGCAGGTCCTCCATCACGGACTTTCGAATCATCGCGTCGTCGTCGAGCGCCATGATGTGATGGGAGCCGACGTTCGAAGTCATGATGATGACGACGTTCTTGAAGTCGACCGTGCGGCCCTGGCCGTCGGTCAAACGGCCGTCGTCGAGAACCTGCAGCAGGACGTTCCACACGTCCGGATGCGCCTTTTCCACCTCGTCGAAGAGAATCACCGAGTACGGCCGGCGCCGAATGGGCTCGGTCAGCTGGCCGCCCTCCTCGTAACCGACGTATCCGGGAGGCGCGCCGATGAGCCGCGCGACGGCGTGCTTTTCCATGTACTCGCTCATGTCGAGCCGGATCATCGCCTTGTCGTCGTCGAACAGAAACTCGGCGAGCGCGCGAGCAAGCTCGGTCTTTCCGACGCCGGTCGGTCCGAGGAAAAGGAACGATCCAATGGGACGATTGGGCTCGCTCAGTCCGGCCCGCGAGCGCCGAACGGCGTTCGATACGGCCACGACCGCCTCGTCTTGGCCGATGACGCGCTCCCGAAGCCGCTCTTCCATGTGAAGGAGCTTCTCCTTTTCACCCTCGAGCATCTTGCTGACGGGAATGCCGGTCCACTTGGAGACCACCTCAGCGATGTCTTCGTCGGTGACTTCTTCCTTCAGGAAAGACGCTTGTGCCTGCACCTCGGCGAGCTTCTTCTGCGCCTCGGCCACGGCCGCCTCGGCAGCCGGAATTTCGCCGTACTGCAGTCGCGCGGCCTTCTCGTAGTCGGTGGTGCGCTCCGCGCGCTCGAGGTCGAGGCGCAAGCTCTCGACCAGCTCCTTCTTCTCTCGAATCTCCGTGATCAGCTCCTTCTCGCGGAGCCACTGCGCGCGCATGGCGACTCGCTGCTCTTGAAGGTCCGAAAGCTCCTTCTCGAGATCTGCGAGGCGCTTCTTGCTCGCCTCGTCCTTTTCCTTCTTCAGGGCTTCGCGCTCGATTTCGAGTTGCGTCACCTTGCGTTCCACCGTGTCAATCGGAGCGGGAAGCGAGTCGATCTCCATTTTCAATCGCGAAGCCGCCTCGTCGACGAGGTCGATTGCCTTGTCGGGCAGGAAGCGGTCCGTGATGTAGCGATGGCTCAGCGTCGCCGCCGCGACGATCGCCGAATCCTGAATGCGAATCCCATGGTGGATCTCGTAGCGCTCCTTCAATCCTCTCAGGATGCCGATGGTGTCGTTCACCGAAGGCTCTCCTGCAAATACGGGCTGAAAACGCCGTGCGAGCGCTGCGTCCTTTTCGATGTGCTTGCGGTATTCGTCGAGCGTCGTCGCGCCGATGCAGCGCAGCTCCCCACGGGCTAAGGCTGGCTTGAGCATGTTGCTGGCATCCATGGAGCCCTCGGCAGCGCCGGCCCCGACCAAGGTATGCAGCTCGTCGATGAAGAGAATGATCTCGCCTTTGGCGGATTCGATCTCGCTTAGAACGGCCTTCAGGCGTTCCTCGAACTCGCCACGGTATTTCGAGCCCGCCACCATCGCGCCGAGGTCGAGCGCAAGAAGCTTCTTGTTCTTCAGTCCTTCGGGCACGTCTCCCTGGACGATGCGGTGAGCGATGCCCTCGGCAATCGCCGTCTTTCCGACACCGGGCTCGCCGATGAGGACCGGGTTATTCTTCGTCCGGCGCGAGAGGACCTGCATCACCCGCCGGATCTCCTCGTCGCGCCCGATCACCGGGTCGGTCTTTCCCTGCCGCGCGGCTTCGGTCAGATCGCGGGTGTACTTCTCGAGGGCCTGAAACTTCCCTTCCGGATCCGGATCGGTGACTCGCTGGCTCCCGCGCACCTGCTGGACGGCTTCCAGAAGCTTCGAGCGAGTGACGCCTTGCGCTTCGATCGCCTTCTTCAGCTGCGCGTCGCTGTAGGCCGCGAGCAGCACGTGCTCGGCGGACGTGTACTCGTCCTTCAGCGCTTCGGTTTCTTTCCAGGCGTTCTTGAGCAGGTCGCGCAGACGAGACGAAAGACCGGGCTCGGCGCCCCCGGCCACCTTGGGCATCCGGTCAAGAACCGCGCCCATCGCCCGGATGAGACCCTGGAGATTCGCGCCAGCCTTTTCCATGATCGCGGGTGCGAGCCCTTCGGCTTGGCCGAGGAGCTCGAGCATCAGGTGCTCGGGGTACAGCTCGGGATTGCCGCGATCACTCGCGTTTTGCTGCGCCGCGACCAGAGCTTCGCGGGTCTTTGTGGTGAGTCGGTCGAGTCTCATTTGGCGCGCAAATTAAGCACTGCTCGGGTGACGTCAATAGTTCGACAGGCCGCGAAAACGAAGCAATAACAGAGCCGTGCGCTCCATGATCCCTGCCCTGTGCGTGTTGTTGGCTCTGGCGTCCTGCAAGCCGGAGCAAGCGCCGATGGGCTTCGAATCGCCGCGCGCCACGGTGGATTCGCTCTTTGCCGCGTATGGCGTCAAAGACATCTCTCAAGAAGAGGCGCGCCGTCGCTTGCAGGCACGGGAACGTTTCGACCTGCTCGACGCCAACCTTTTTCGGAGCTGTTTTTTGGAGTGGCAAGGCGAGCACGATCATGCGCTCGGCGGATTCGTGTTCGGCCAGCTCGTGGCGGCCAAGGACGAGCTGAAGGTCGAGATCGAAGAGGAAACCGCCCGAATCCAAGTGGCGCCCAGCTCTGCCGAGATCCAACCGATCGTCCTCGTGAAGCAGGATGGTGCCTGGAAGATCGACTTGCGACAAAGCGTTCCTCCAGAGGTGCGCCAGAGCCTCTACGAGGTCTATCGACGAGCGCGACGGGCCGAGCGCCGCGCACGCTAGCGCTCGATTCAACGCACGACGAAGCGACTGATGTCGAGCCGCTCCCCGGGTTCGGCTTGCCGCAGCACGTCGCGCATCATCAAGAGCTCGCGGGCGTGCGGGTTCAGGGCCAACCCTGCGTCGACGGTGCGCAATGCGGCGTCGGTGGCACCAATGGCGGCGAAATAGAGGGAGTCCACGTAGTGACGCCATAGCAGTTGCGTCTTGGTGTGTGTCTCGATGGGCTGGCCGATGCGCTGATAGATGTCTCCCCAAAGCATGGCATGCGCGCGGATCGCAGAGACCTCGTCGAGAGCGGTCGCATCTGCGGTCAGGACCCGATGGTACAAATGATCGGGGACGAGCAAGTCCATCAACGCCGGCTCGACGCGAACATCCATCTCGACGTAGACCGGGCGGAGCGTGGCGAGGCTCTGCAGCTCCGTCGCGCTCAGCGCTCCGTCGAGAACGTAGCTCCGGAGGAGCGGCGTGAGCTCGGGATCGGCAGTGACGAAGCGATCGACCAGCTTCGGGTAGGTCAAGAGCGGAAGCGGTATCAAGGTCACATCGGGGCGGCTGAGCTCCTCGGCCTCGCCTCCCCAGTAGCGAAAGATCGTCTGCGGGTTGTGCGCGAGGACGACGGCGTGCGGTGGAAGCGAGCGCCGCAAGCCGTCATCGAAAACGTCGGTGTCGATGAAGCCGGCCAACGACGATGCATCCCACGAACGGACGGCCTGGAAGGAAGCTCCGACCGCGAGCGCTGCAGCGAGGGCCGGGGCAAGGCGGGGCCTCCTTGGGGTCGCTTCGGCCAGGGCCGAGAGCAAGACTCCCATGGCAAAGGCGGCAAAGGCGGCCAAGGACGCATAGGACAGCATGAAATAGGCGATCGCGTCGGGGTTGCCGTGGATGAAGCCGATCGCTGCGCGTCCGAAGACGTAGACGATCCACGACGAGATCCAAAAGAGCGCGTATTTTCGGGCGGAGCGGACCCGCACCATGAAATACGCACCGAGCAATGCGACGGCCAACAGCGCGACGTGCAGATCCTCGGCCGTCACGACGAGGACGTCGGCGAGCCGCTCGCCGAAAGGCGCAGGCGCATCCGGTGAGATGCTCTTCTGAAAAGCCTGCGCGGTGATGACCCAGAAGAAGCGCCCCGGTGTCGAAGGGTCTCCCAGGTTCAAGAACGGCTCCGACCATGCTCGAAGAGGCAGGTAGGCATAGGTCAACAGACCGGCGCCCACGAACCCCGTCGACCAAGCGAAGGGCCTCCACCCCCGCTTTCGCCAGATTCCCGCGAGCAGCCAGGCGGAAGGCAAGGCGCCCAGCACCGCGAGGTAGTGATGATTGGCTAAGGCCAACCCGAGGGCGAGCGCGGATTGATAGAGCGGCCGCACGTCCTCTTCGGGCCCCGATCGGCAAGCCCGCAACAGACGCTCAATCGCGAGGCACATCAGCGCGGCCTGCAGGGCGTAAACCTCGGGGCGAACCGCTTGAAACCACCACGCCTGGCTCCCCGCGACCCACCACGTCGCGCCGAGCGCGATGGGGTAGCGGAGATTGTCGCGAACGACATTGCCGGCCCGAAGCGTGTGCTCGAGCGCAAAACACAAGGAAACGGCCCCGACAGCGCCGAGCAGAGCGCAGATCACCGCCACACGAAACGAAAGCGCACCGACCGGGAGCAGGTTCGCCGCACCGAGCACGATGCTGGCGAGAGGCTGGCCGGGGGGATGCGAGACTCCGAAATCCGCAGCCACCGCGACGAACTCGCCGCTATCGAACCAATGCGCGTAGCCCGACGCCGTGCCTACGTAGAGGAGCAAGGGCGGGACACCCGCCAGCATTCCCTTCGTGAGGTTCGAACGCACGGCCGGGCCATGATCGAACGAGCGCCCGAGCGCGGTCAAATCTGCGTCGAAGATGAGCTTCATTTCGTGCCATAGTCCCCAAATGCCGAAGCGAGCCGTCAAGCTCTGGCTCATGAAGAGCGAGCCGGATGTCTACTCGATCGACGATTTGAAGCGAGATGGATCACAGTCTTGGGACGGAGTGCGCAACTACCAAGCGCGCAATCACATGCGGGACATGGCGGTTGGCGACCTCGCGATCTTTTACCACTCGAGCGCGAAGCCTCCCGGCGCGGCGGGCGTGTGCCGCGTGTGCCGGAAGGCTTACCCCGACCACACCCAGTTCGACGGGAACAGCGAGTACTACGATCCGAAGGCCAGCAAAGAGTCTCCGCGCTGGTGGATGGTCGACGTCGAATTCGTGGAGAAGTTCCCGGACCTGGTCTCCCTCCAAGCCATGAAAGACGATCCGAAGCTCGAAGGCATGCGAGTCACGCAAAAGGGTTCCCGCCTGTCCATACAGCCCGTCGAAAAGCCGCACTTCAAGAGGGTTCTGCAGCTAGCAAAGGGCAAAACCAAGCTCCCCTGACCCCCTCGGATTGCGAACCGCGGTCTCAAGCCGACCTGCACGTTGAGCTGCGGTCAGCGACAGGATCAGTGGCAGTGTCAGGGTCGGCGACAGTGCCAGCTTGTCGCGCCCCGTCCTCCTCCGTACAAGGCAGCGTACGGAGGGCTCGGAAAAACGCGACATGGGGTGGAGCGGACGTGCGAAGTGCCAATCGGCATGCGTGCAACCACCTCCGATTGGCGCGCCGCCCGAGCGGCGGCTTGCGTGGGCAAAGCCCCCAAGTGCATCGGCCCACCTATGCAAGCCGCCGCGTTCCGTGGAACCCCGTGTCGCGTTTTTCCGAGCCCGGTCTTACACCCACACGTCTTCGGCGTTTGCCGTTGTCTCCGTCACCGTGAGCTTCACGTGGTGGCGTCTCTTGCGGCCGTCGATGTGTCGGTGCCTGGGCACCTCGGCCGCGTTCACGTAGAGCACGCCGTCTTTTTCGATCTGACCAGGACGCAGCTTCCCGGACTTGGTCTTTCGGTGCATGTGGCCCGCGACTGCCGCGAGCACGCTGCGGCCGTTGCCCCTGGCGTGTCGCACCGCGTCCTCTAGATCGCGGTCACCCCAGTCCTCCTCCTTCTTGCGAAAATCGCATCCCCAAATCGAGCTCGCCCGCTCTCCGAGCCCCGAGGGTCCGTTGTGCGCCAAGAACAGGATGGGAGCGGCGTCACACGCATCGACCAGCGACCGCAATCGAGCCGCCGAGGCCTCCATGGAATCGATGCCGTAGTGCTCCGCCAAGTACCGGATGCACGCCAAGCGCCGCCCACCGATCGAATGCGGCCTGCCGACGACGATGTTGAGCGGAACTCCTCCGAGAGTCAGCCGCCGGCGGCAGTACGCGACGAGCTCGACATGGCCCAATGCGCGGTCGAGGCTACGGCATCGGCTGGCCTGGCCGAGGGAAAGCACGTTTCGCAGCCGATGCGCTCGGGGCGTGATCTCCGCCCCCAGCTGAAACGCGTGCAACCCGTCGTGATTGCCCGGTATGCACATCGCCGGAATCCGCAGCTTCTGAAGCGACCTCGCGACGCGCAGTCCGCGTAGCTGCGTGTAGCCGGCGAGATCTCCCACGAAGAGCAGCAGGTCGTAGCCGCCGTCATTGAAGAACGAGACGTCCTGGCCGTCCCAGAACAGATGAACATCTCCAATCACGCCAATCGTGGCCGTTTGCGCGATGCCTTCGTTCATGGAACGAAACTTAGCGGACGTCGCACGCCGCGCGAGCAGGAAGAGACGACCCGATGACAGCTCCCCCCATAGAACGCCGAGAGCCTGCGCTGGTGTTGGTCTTCAGCATCATCTCGTTCGGCCTTTACCTGCCCTTTTGGTATCATGGCATCTACCGGGATCTCGAGACGCTCGACGGCCGCACGCCGACCGGTCACGGATTCTGGCTCGACTTCTTATTCGTCATCCTGACGTTCGCGATTTACGGCATCTGGGTCGATTACCGCATCTCGCTTCAGATCGCGGAGATCGAAGAACGGGCTGGCTTTGGGCCTGCACAAGACACCTCGGTCATCGCCGTGATCCTCGACGTCGCATCCTACGTGACGGCCTTCTTCACCAACTTCGTGACCAGCGCCATCCAGCAAGACCAGCTCAACCGCCTCGTCGAAAAGATGGAGACGCGGCTGGTCGGCGATGCGGGCGTGCCGGCCTGAGTGATGGACCGGCGGCCGCTGCTCGCAATTTTCGTCGGAGGCCGTTCGCGCCGCATGGGCACGCACAAGGGCCTCCTGCCGACACCCGGGGGCTCCGAAACGATTGTCGAATCCCTCGTCAGGCTCGGCCGCGAAGCGGGCCTCGATTGCGCGCTGATCGGCGACGCCGGACCCTACTGGCAGCTCGTACCAGAGGCGGCGCGCATCGACGACGACCCGCCCAATGGGGGTCCGCTGGCAGGTCTGCGGGCCGCCGTCCGACATGCCTTGGCCACCGGCCACTCGCATCTGGTCGCGGTGGCCTGCGACATGCCGTACGTCACGGCCGAGGCACTCCGGGAAGCCAGCGAGCATCCGAGCAGCGCAGCGGTCCTCGCGCCGCGCCAAGGGCCCGGCGCCCCCTGGGAGCCCATGCTCGCTCGGTATGACGCGGCCCGCCTCGCCGATGTCCTCGACAAAACGCTCGTCGAGCAAGCGCGCTCGTTTCAAAAGTTGTTCGAGATGGTCGAGGTCGATCGCTTGCCCCTCAGCCTGGCAGTCGCGCGTGCTCTTCGGGATTGGGACGAGCCCGGGGACATCGAACCCTGAGCCTGAAACCCTGCTAGGCTCTGCCCCCATGACCGACATCGAAGATGCGCTTCGCGACACCCTTCTGGCGCTGACTCGCATTCCGAGCCCCATTGGCGAGGAAGCGGAGCTCTGCGACCACGTCGAGGATCGCTTGACGAGCAGCATCGGAGCCGGTGCAATCACCCGATTTCACGACAGCCTGATCGTCCATGCCGCTACCCGGTATGATGCTCCGCACGTCGCCTTGGTCGGGCATCTCGATACGGTACGCACCAGGCACGACGGACCGCCCCGCATCGAGGGAAACCGTCTCTACGGCGCCGGAGCGGCAGACATGAAATCTCGCTGCCCTTCCGTGTGCTTTGACCTTGATCTTCTACGAGCGAGAGGAAGGTCCCTTCGAGGAGAATCGGCTCGGCCCAATCCTCGACACGCATCCCGCGCTCCACGAGCTCGACCTCGCGATCTGTCTCGAGCCGAGCGACAATCAGTTGCAGCTCGGCGCCATGGGCTCGGTTCATGCGACCGTCACGTTCGTCGGCCGGACCGCGCATAGCGCACGTCCGTGGCAAGGTGACAACGCGCTATACAAGGCGGCCCGCTTCCTTCAGTTGCTCGAGCAGCGGGACCCGCACGACGTAGAGCTCGATGGGTATGTCTTCCGCGAGGTGATCACGCCGACGGTCATCCATGGCGGGGGGCCGCGAAACGTCGTCCCCGACCAAACCGATCTCAACGTGAACTATCGTTTCGCGCCCGGGCGCACGCCGGAGGAAGCGTTTGCCGAGCTCCGGGAGCTCGCCGGGCCCGAGTGCCGGATTCAAGCAACCGATCTGTCTCCGGCGGGGCGTCCGCATGCCGCCGATCCATACGTTCAGCACCTGATGACTTGCGGTGTCAACGGCGTCCGCAGCAAGCAGGCCTGGACGGACGTGGCTCGCTTCGATGCCATCGGCGTTCCGGGCGTGAATCTCGGGCCGGGCACGGCAGCGCAAGCACATCAGCCCAACGAGTATACCGACCTCGATCAGCTCGTCGTGGGGTACGGCATTTTCGAGCGCTTCTTCACGAGAAGAGAGAACAGCCCGTTCTACTGAGGCCGGTGAGCTCAGCGACTACTGTTTCTTGCACTCACCGAAGGCCTTGAACGCTCGGGCGGGCGAGTTGTTTCGAATGATCACCTCTGCCTCGCTGTTCGGGCCTACCGTCAGACGCTGGCGGGGGGTGGGATCGACATCGGTCCACACCTCGCACTCCAACGTGATGTCGCAACGGTTGCTGACGATCACGATGTGCTTGTAGGCGAGCGCGCCATAGCGAGCCTCGCCGCGCACCTGATAGCAGTTCTTGATGTCGTCACCCCCGTCCGCCTCCGCGGCCGTCGGAATCGTGACCGAGAGCGCCCACAGTGCAAACGCGATTCTGCCGATGGCTTTCATGGTTTAACCTTGTCAGGGAACCGAGACGCCCGGCAAGTTCTCGCTATTCACTCGCCCGTCACTCGAGTGTCTTGATCTTCAGGTCGAGCAGCTGCTCGGGGTCGACCCGCGATGGCGCGCCGGTCATCAGGTCGTTGGCGCGCTGGGTCTTCGGGAATGCAATTACGTCCCGAATCGACTCCGTTTCCGCGGCCAACATCGCGATTCGGTCCATTCCGAAGGCGATGCCGCCGTGAGGCGGGGCGCCGTAGGTGAGCGCGTCGAGCAAAAAGCCGAACTTCTCGCGGGCTTCTGCGTCGCTCAGCCCCACCACCTCGAATACCTTCCTCTGGACCTCCGGGTCATGGAGACGAATCGACCCGCCCGCGATCTCGAACCCGTTGAGAACGAGGTCGTAGCGGTAGCAAAGGACCTTACCCGGGTCGGTTTCCAGAAGTCCGATGCACTCGTCGTGGGGGCGGGTGAAAATGTGATGCGCTGCCTCCCAACGCCGCTTCTCTTCGTTGCGCTCGAACAAAGGGGGGTCGACGACCCACAAGAAGTTCCATTCGCCGCCGCTGCCGGTCTCGGGGATGAGGCCGAGCTTGCGCGCAACGTGCAGCCGAAGATTGGCCATCACCGTATGCACCTTCTGGGCTGGGCCGAACTGAAACAGGATGAGGTCGCCATCCTTGGCGCCCATGGTCTCGTTCACCGCCTCGCGGAACCGGGACGTCACCATCTTGGCGAGCGGGCTCTGCAGCCAGTTGCCGCCTTCGTCGACCTTGGCGCGCGCGAGGCCCTTGGCTCCCATCTGGTGAACGTACTTCTCGAGCGCATCGAGATCCTTGCGAGAGAATCCGTGGCCCGCGGGCACCACCATCGCTTTGACGATTTCGGTCGGCAGGTCCCGGCGGTAGATCCCCTCGCGGAACTTCGCGGCGATCGGCTCGAGCATGCCGATTCCGCCGCCTCCGTGCTCGACCGTCAGGTCGGTCAGGTCCACGTGCTCCATCGCAAAGCGCATGTCGGGCTTGTCGTTGCCGAACCGTTCCATCGAATCGGCAAATCCGAGACGAGGAAACTCACCGCTCGGGTACGCCTGCCTCAGGTCGACCCCGAGCACCTCTTTCCACAGCCGGAACACCAACCCCTCGAGCACCTTGAACAGGTCGTCCTGATTGATGAACGACATCTCGATGTCGATCTGGGTGAACTCGGGCTGCCGATCGATGCGGAGGTCTTCGTCGCGAAAGCAACGGACGATTTGGTAGTACTTGTCGTAGCCCGCGCACATCAAGAGCTGCTTGTAGAGCTGGGGGCTTTCCGCCAGCGCGTAGAAGTGACCGCCGTAGAGTCGCGATGGCACCAAGAAGTTTCGCGCGCCGCCCGGCGTGTACCGGACCATGAAGGGCGTCTCGATCTCGAGGAAGCCCTGCTCGTTCATGTAGTTTCGCGTCTCGTGGTTGAGCTTGCTTCGCATCCTGAGGTTTTTCTGTAGCCCAGGGCGGCGAAGATCGAGATAGCGATACTCGAGCCGCTTGTCCTCGCCGGTGGTGATGCTGTCTTCGATCTCGAAAGGCGTGGTCCCGGACTTGTTGAACACCGTGGCCTCGAACGCGATGACCTCGATTGCCCCGGTGGCGAGCCGCGGGTTGCGAAGGCTCGTCCCATCGTCCTTCGTGCCGCGATCGCGAACCTTGCCGCGAATCCCGAGAACCCACTCCGAGCGCGCCTTGTCGGCCGTTTCGAACGCCGCCTCGTCGGTGGTCTCCGGATCGAACACTACCTGGGTGAGCCCGTCGAGGTCGCGCAAGTCGATGAAGATGCAGCCGCCATGATCCCGCCGGTTCTGCACCCACCCGAACAGCACCGTCTCCTGGTCGATGTTCTCTTCCCTCAGTTCACCACAAGAATGCGTACGCTTGAGCTCGTCGATGAAACGGGCCACTTCAGGCCTCCTTCAGCCCGGTTTTCGGGCGGTGCGGGAAGGTAGCCCCCACGCTTGCGGCGTCAAGTGCGCGTCGGGTCACCGGTGCGAACGGTTGCGCTCCGCCACCCCGCCGTAGACAATGCGCTCGGGGACGCTCCGTCGATCGGGTGAGGGTGAGGATGGCTTCCGAAGAGATCGAATGCCACGTATGCGGTGCCGGGAATCCGAAGGGAACCGAACGCTGTCGCTCGTGCGGGGCGCGCCTGTCGGAGCTCGCCTCCGAGCTGACCGCAGAGGAGCTTCAGGCGCGCAGGCACCAACCGGACGCGTTCGAGCTTCGGTGGGTGTTCATCTCCTTCGGCCTGTTCTTGATACTTGCCGCGCTAGCACTGGCGCTCCTTCCGTTGATCATCCCGGTCTACGATCCCCAAGGTTTCGCAGGCATCGTCATCACCATCGTCTTGTGGTTCGTCGGCGCCGCAGTGATCAACTACGTCTCACCGGGCAAGAACTTCTTGGAGCCTCCGGTCGGGGGGCTGCTTGCCGCCATCCCGACGATGTTCTTCTTGTCGAGCATTGCAGACGTCTATCAGCTTTCGACCGGCGCTTACGTGCTCGGCGCTTTGATGGCGACGATGATGGCCCTGATGGGGGCGTTCGTCGGCAATCTACTCGGAGAAGATCGGCCGAGCCCTCCCCGGCAAGAGGCCAAGCGCAAATCGGAACGGCCCCAGGCCGGGTAGCCTAGATCTCAGAATCGAAGGCGTATCCCGAATCCCGGGATCAGCACGAACCCGCCGCGGTCGCGCGAAGTGCCCGCGTGGTCGATGAACCAGTGCTCGTACGCGCCGGTGAGCTCGATCAGCGCATGGATGCGGCTTATGCCGAGGGCCATGCCGATCAAGGGCCCTGCTCTCACACCGCCTCCGCTCGCTCTCTGATCGGAGCCCATGAGCTGGAAGTCCCCGAACACGTACTCGCCGCTGACGCGCGCGCCGACCCAAATCTCGTAGATGCCGCCGATGTCGACGCCATAGACGAAGGGAACCTCGAAGCCGACGCGGCCGCCGCTTCCGGATTGATCGCGATCCGGAATCCAGCCGCCGTACGGCGCGAGCCCGAGTATCAAGCTCGAGCGTGCCGTTCCTTCGTCGAGCAGATGCTCGTAGCGAGCCTCGGCTCGGACCGTGGTGCCCGACACCATGAGGCCCAGATCCCAGGCGCGTCCAATGCCATAGCGCGCGTACGCCATCGGCACGACGCCTCCCGCGTCCGCCGCGTAGCGGTACTCCGACTGCCCGGGGTCGATCACCGCCGGATCCTTCAGATCCCCCAGCGGAATCCGAGCCGCCCCGCCGAGCGCGAAGTCCGTCCTGCCTGCGGGTGTCGTCGAGCCCCCGCTCATGGCTGGCACCGCGGTCGCGCAGCCACCGAGGGCCGCGAGCGACGCGATCACCAAAGCGAGCCCGCACCACCTCACGAGAAGGTTCGTAGCTTAACTTTCGGTGGTCTGGGATCTTTTGCGTCCGGCGGCGCATCTCGGCCGCCCGGCGCGTCGATGAAGTCGGCCATCAGGTCGTAGTCCGCCGCATCGGTGACCAACACCCGGCGGATTTCTCCGACCCGCGCCGTTCCATTGGCCAGATACACGCTGCCGTCGACCTCTGGCGCCTGACCCCACCATCGTCCTTGCAGCAGCCAATCACTTTCGTCGCTGACACCTTCCACCAGCACGTCGAGCTCGGTGCCGACGCGCAGCTGTAGGCGCTCCCGGCTGATCGGACGCTGGATGCTCATCAGCTCGTCCCGCCGCGCCTCGGCGATCGCGCCGTCGACGGCGCCTTCCATTTCGGCGCTTCGTGTGCCCTCCTCCGGCGAGTAGAGGAACACGCCCACGTGATCGAGCTCGGCCCACTCCACGAAACGGCGGAGCTCCCCGAAGTCTGCGTCCGTTTCTCCAGGGTGGCCCACGATGAACGTGGTGCGAAACACGAGGTCCGGAATCGCCCGTCGCAACCGCTCCACGAGCTTGTACATCCGATCGCCGCCATGTCCTCGGCGCATCGCGCGGAGCATGGCATCCGATGCATGCTGAAGCGGCATGTCGATGTATGGAAGCACCTTGTCGTGCTGTGACAGAACCTCGATCAGCGGATCGGTGAGCGTTTCCGGGTAGAGATAGTGAGCGCGCACCCAGCGGATGCCGTCGACATCGCCCAACGCGGCAAGCAGCTCGGAGAGCGACTCTCGTTGGGGCAGGTCACGGCCGTAGGCGATCGTGTCCTGGCTGATCAAGTTCAGCTCGACCACCCCGGCGGCCGCGAGCAGCTCGGCTTCACGCACCAAGTCCTCGATCGGGCGGGATCGTTGCTTGCCGCGGAACGATGGAATCGCGCAGAAGCTGCACTCCCGGTTGCAGCCCTCGGCGATCTTCACGTAGGCGCGATGCCGATGCCCCGACAACATGCGCGGGTCGTCCGCGCGCATGGTGTACGCGGCGGGGTTGCCCACGAGCATCCGTTCGTTCGTGCCGGCGAGAACTCGGCGGAGCTTCAGCATGTCGCTCGAGCCGAGAAAGTGATCGACCTCGGGCAGCTCGCTGGCGAGCTCCTCGGGATAACGCTGAGAAAGGCACCCTGCGACCACCAGCTTCTTGCAGGCGCCGCTCGCCTTGAGGTTGCCCATCTCCAAGATCGTCTGGATGGACTCTTCTTTGGCCGGCTCGATGAAGCCGCAGGTATTGATCACGATGACCTCGGCGCGCGTCGGATCGTCGACGATCTGCAGGCCGGACTGGTCGCTCACACCGAGCATGACCTCGGTGTCGACGCGATTCTTCGCGCAGCCGAGCGACACGAAGTGAATCGTCCGGGGTTCCGCCATCACGCATGATTACTGGGAAATTCGCGACTTAGCCACCCGGACGCCCTCGAAGGGTGGCTCGCCGTCCGGCTCGATTTGCCTATCGAGCGGATTGCCGTATAAGGGGCGCCTCGCGCGAGCCGGGAAAGCCCAGGGATTTCGCGCCAGGAGCCTAACGAACATGTCTCGATATACAGGACCACGGGTGAAGCGCATGCGAGCTCTGGGCATCGATCTGCCCGGCCTTTCGCGCAAGAGCATGTGGGATCGTCCGTACCCGCCCGGCGTCCATGGGCCGAAGTCGGCCCGGCGCCGCAAGATGAGCGACTTCAAAAAGCAGCTTCTCGAGAAGCAGAAGCTGCGTTTCAACTACGGCCTCAACGAGGGCCAGTTCATGCGGCTCTACCGCGAAGCGGTGCACAGCAAGGAGCCGTCCGGCGACAAGCTCCTCGAGCTTCTCGAGCGCCGGCTCGACAATACCGTCTTTCGCGCAGGGTTTGCGCCGACGATCCCCGCCGCGCGCCAGCTCGTCTGTCATGGCCACTTCTTGGTGAACGGTCGGCGGCTCGACATTCCGTCGTACCGAGTCCGCGAGGGCGACGTGATCAGCCTCCGCGAGCGCAGCCAGAACCTGTCCGCCGTCGATGCCTCGCTCGAAGATGTCCGTCTGGCACGCCCCGACTGGATCGAATTCGACGAAGCCACGAAGACGGCGACGATCAAGAGCCTTCCCAAAGTGGACTCCGTGCCCTTCCCGCTCGAGATCGACCTCGTCATCGAGTACTACTCGAAGCGCCTGTAATCGACGACGCGTGCAGATCGACGTCGTCATCCCGGCGCTCGACGAGGAGCTGGCGCTCCCTCGCGTTCTTCGCGAAGTTCCCCGCCCTCCCGTCCGAAGGGTCGTCGTGGCCGACAACGGCTCGACGGATGCCACCGCCGAGGTCGCCCGGTCGCATGGGGCGGAGGTCGTAGTCGAGCCGGAGCGCGGTTATGGAGCGGCATGCCTGCGTGCGCTCGCACATCTCACCGCCGATCCACCCGATGTCGTCGTGTTTCTCGATGGCGACTATAGCGATCACCCGGCCGAGCTTCCGTTGTTGGTCGGTCCGATCTCGTCCGGTCACGCGGACCTCGTGATCGGCTCGCGGGCGCGCGGGCGGCGCGAGCGGGGCGCGCTGAGCCCGCAGCAGCAGGTTGGAAATGCGATCGCCTGCCACGCGCTCCGCGTCCTGTACGGCGTGCGCTACACGGACCTCGGGCCCTTTCGCGCGATTCGATGGGATACGCTACAGACCCTGGACATGAGGGATCGCAACTTCGGTTGGACCGTCGAGATGCAAATCAAGGCAGCGCAACGTGGGGTGAGGGCAATCGAGGTGCCGGTTTCGTACCGCCCCCGGATCGGGGTTTCCAAGGTCAGCGGCACGCTTCGCGGCTCGGTGAGCGCGGGCGTCAAGATCCTCTGGCTGCTAGGCCGCTACGCATGGAGCTAGCCCTGCTTGCCGTATTCATCCGTTCGGATTCCGCGGGCGGCGTCAAGACGCGGCTCGCCAGCCTGCTCGGAACCGAGGGCGCTTCGGACCTGTACGACGCATTCGTAGAGGATGCGCTTGGCTTGTGTGCGCGAGTGCGTGCCGTGGGCCGGGTCGACATCGCGCTGTGGACGGCTGGGTCTCCCACCGAAGCCATCGAGCGTTGGGCTCGAGAGCACGACGCCGAGATACATCTTCAACCGGAGGGCGATTTGGGAGTGAAGCTCTCGGCGGCGTTCGACCAGGGTCTTCAGCGTTACGAGCGCGTCGTGATCGTCGGAAGCGACATGCCGACGCTACCGCTCTCGCTGATCGTCGCCGCATTCGATTCTCTCGAACGAGCGCGCCTCGTGCTGGGGCCCGCCAACGACGGCGGCTACTACGCGATTGGTGCATCACACGGGATTCGTCCGCGCTTCGACGGCGTTCGCTGGTCGACCTCGCATGCGCTCGCAGACACGCTGCGCGCGAACGCGTCGCTGCGTGCCGCGATCCTCTCTCCTTGGTACGACGTGGACGAACCGGCGGATCTCGCCATCCTACGCGCGCATCTGTCCGCCGATCCGGCCGCTGCTCCCGCCACGGCGCGCCGCCTGGACCAGCTCCTCGGCTCTCACAAATAAGGTTGCATCAGCCGCGCGGTTCCATCGCGGAGCTGCTGTAACGGCGTGCGCCGGTCGAGCTCTTCCATCGTCAGCAAGCGGGCGTTCTTCATCTTCTTTCGCGCGTGATCCAAGAGCTCTCGGCCGAGCGCTTCATGATAGCATTCAAGATTGAACTCGAAGTTCAACCGCAGGCTGCGAGGATCCCAGTTGGCCGATCCGACTGCGGACCAGTAGCCATCGATGACGAACAACTTGGAATGATCGAACGGTGGCGGCGTGAGCCACAGGCGAACGCCTTCCCGCAAAACATGGCGATACTGACCCCACATTGCCCAGCGCACCACCGGGAGGTTCCCCTTCTCGGGCACGACGATGTCCACCTCGACGCCACGGTGCGCGGCGAGATGGAGCGCCTTCAACAATACGAGGTCGGGCAGGAAGTAAGGCGTGACGATGTGTATCGAACGGCGTGCCGCTTCGATCGCCGCAAGAAAGACCCAATGGAGCTTGTCGATGTTCAGGTCGGGACCATCGGTAATGCCCCGGGCCAAGACCAAGCCCTCCGGACGAAGCTCCGGAAACCAGCGGCTCCCCTCGAGCCGCTCTCCGGTGGTGAACGTCCAATCCGCAGCGAACGTCTCCTGGAGCTGCGCCACCACCGGACCGCGGACTCGAAAGTGCAAGTCCTTCGTGGGGTACTTCGGGTTCGACTCCAAGAGGCAGGCCTGCCGAACGTTCATGCCCCCGGTGAAACCGATGCGGCCGTCCACCACCAAGATCTTGCAATGGTTGCGAAGATTGAAATGCGTGACCGATCGAGGGAGCAACGCCGGAAGGAACTTCGCCACCGGCACTCCTCGCTTCCTCAAGACGCGATCGATTCGGGGGCGCGCATAGCGCGTTCCAACGTCGTCGATCAATACCCGCACTTCGACCCCGCGCTGGCATGCTTCGGCGAGCGCATCGACGAACTCCGCGCCAATGCCGGTCGGCTCGAAGATGTAGCTGACGAACGAAATCGACTCTCGCGCCCCGCGAATTGCTTCCAGCATGGAGGGGTACGCCTCGTCGCCCTCGACCAGTGTTTGGACGGCGTTGCCCACCAGCAAGGGCCGCTGCGTGACGTTGCCCACGACCCGCGCCAGCTCGATGAGCCGTGCCCGGTCGCTTCCGAGCTCACGATCCAGATCGGCCGGAGACCGCGGCGCTTCATCCAAGGGTACGCTATGGCTCGTGGCGCCGGACCTCAGGACTCTGGCGCGCCTCTGGATTCGATTGATCCCGAGGAACAGATAAAGCGCAGCACCCACGAAGGGAACCAGCCAGATCAACCCGACCCACGCCGTCGCAGCGCGCGTATCGGACTTGTTCAAGATCACATGCCAGGAGGCGGCGATGGCGAGCAACAGATCCAGGACCACGCCCAGTCCGGGCGCAATGTCCTGCAGTTGCTGCCAGTCGAACGACATCGAGGACCGTTCGCGAGATTACGGCCTAACACTCTGGCGGTCGACTTCACAGCGGGCTACATTGGTCGAGCGGGGCATGGCGGTTCAGTCTCTGGCTGACAGATTCGGGGTGCATCTCTCGGCGGGCACGACGGTGTTCCGCCAAGGGGATCCGGGAGGCTCCATCTACGTCATCCGCGCAGGCCAAGTCCGCGTCGTGAAAGAATCACACGGCCGTCGACGCATCGTGTCGACGCTCGGCCCGGGCGACTTCTTCGGAGAGATGGCTGCCGTCACGGGCAGGCCTCGCTCCGCGACGGTCGAGGTCATCGAGGATGCCGACCTGCTCAGAGTGCCCGCCGAGAAGCTCCAAGAGATGGTGGTCGGCGCCGGCGAGGTGGCGATTCGACTCATTCGTCACCTGGCCGAGCGGCTCGAGAGCGCGAATCGATTCATCGACGTGCTTCTCGAGGACGACGTGACCGCACGCGTCATCCTCGAGCTTCAGGACACACTCCAAAGCAGCGAAGGGTCCGTCGCGCCCGACATCACAGCGACCAATCTGGCGCTCAAGCTCGGCGCCGACAAGAGCGAGGTACAGCCAGCCCTGCGCCGGCTCAACCGGGTCGGAATCATAGAAACCTCCGGTGGCTTCATCTTGGTGAAACAACCCGAACGGCTCGGCGAGTTTCTCGACTTCATTCGAAGCTCGGGGAAGAAGTGATGCAGCTGCGGGTCCTCGGTTGCCATGGAGGCGAGACGCCCAAGCACCGGACGTCGAGCTTTCTGGTCGACGATTCGCTTGCGATCGACGCAGGCGCGATCACCAGCGCGCTTTCCCTCGAGGAGCAAGAACGCATTCGCTCGGTGTTGGTCAGCCACCCGCACATGGACCACATTCGCGACTTGGCGACGCTCGCGGACAATCGCTGCCAACAGGGCGGCTCGACGCTCGACATCGTCGGCATCCCCGCCACGATCGAGGCGCTCAGGCGGCATTTCTTCAACGACGTGATCTGGCCCGACTTCACCCGCATCGATGCAAAGGACGGTCCGACCGTTCGCTTCGTCGAGGTGCAACCGAATCGATCCGCGGACGTGGATGGCTATGAGGTCGTTCCCGTGCTGGTCAATCACACCGTCGACACCTCGGCGTTCATCATTCGTCACCATGCGACCAGTATCGTCTACGGCGGAGACACGGGCCCGACGGAGGAGCTCTGGCGTCACGTCAATGCGCTCGGTGACTTGCAAGCGCTGATGATGGAAGTGTCCTTTCCGAACGGCGAGGCCGAGCTCGCGCGCAAGTCGCAGCACCTGACGCCCGAAACGCTCGCGGGTGAGCTCGACAAGCTCCGGCACCCCGATGAGCTTCCGATTCTCCTCTACCACATCAAGCCGACGTTCGAGGCACGAGTCCTGAAGGAGCTTGCCGAGCTACGCGGGCGGAACCTCCAGATTCTCCGGCTGGACGACGAATTCCTGCTCTAGCCGGGTTACGGACTTGGCGTCGGCAGACGTTGGGAGTATCTTCAAGAGGTGAGTGGCGTTGCCTCCAAAAGGGTTCCCCCTTTCGCAATGCGACTTGCCGCGGGCGGCAGTTGGGTAGATTGCCCCGCAATGGTGCGAACTCCGAAAGGAGACTTGCTGCCGTGACTCGGCCCTCGATAACCGCGGGTCTAATCACCAAGGAACGCTTTGCGTGGTCTGGGCACGGTGCTCAGAGACCCGAAAGCGCCGGCATCGCCGGGGGAGGAATGTGCGTATGGACACCAGTTGTAGAATCGGACTCTCACCGGAGGTGTGGGCGAGTTAGCCCTTAGCGCAACTCCCTCCCTTGGTGGGAGTCCTGATCAACGAGGGCCGGCGCCATTCTTGGCGTCGGCCTTTGCTTTTCATTGGTACCCAGTTTCGTCGTATTCGAGAACCTGGGTCTTGAAGAAGCGCACGATCACGTACAGCAAAAGCCCGAGTGGGCCCGCCATGAGCGTGGCGATCAGGCAAGGGATGACCCACCCATGAGAGATTCCGCGCCGCTCGGCGTCGCGCACCTCCCAAGCACCAACGAAGAGATCGAAGATCAAGTAATGGATCCAGCCGGCCATGACCAAGTGAGGGGCCGTGAATGCGATCATCAGTCCGTAAAGCGTCCGAAGCTCCGTGCCCTCCGGAGGCGGTGCATAGCCGAGCAGCATGTATCCGTAGATCGGCGCGAGCAGCAGAAGCACGACTGGGCCGTGCACCAATCGCCTCGTCCAGCTCCAACGCGGTGCGGCAATCAACAGCACCCAGAAGGGAAGCACAGTGTAGTTCGCAGCTTTGAAGAGAGTTTCCAGCACCATCGGCCATCCTTCCGGGCGCGCGCACGGCTTTGCGCCGCCATGTATACTGCATCAATTGAGTCTCGATCCGTTGACACCCGCTCTTAGCGTCTTAGCTCCCGGAAAGGCAATGACGTCGATGTCGAAGCTTCCTTCTTTGCTCCCGTGCTGCAGCTTGATCGCGGCCGTGTTGACCATCGGTTGCGGAACCGATTCCTCGGATGGCGCGACGGGACCCAAAGGTTGCGATTTCACGAGCACCTACGAGGCGATTCAGCAGACGGTGTTCGAAGCCAAGGGTTGCACGGCCAGCGCGTGTCATGGCGAAGCGGCGAGCGGCGGGCTCGACCTCCGGGCGGAGGCTTCGCTCGATGCGCTCGTCCGGCAGCCGAGCACGGTGGACCCCTCCATCGAGCGTGTCTTTCCGGGCGATCAGGAGCGTAGCCTCCTCTATCAAAAGCTCGCGGCAGCCACGGAGGGCACCGATCTCGGTGCGCTCGGGCAACCCATGCCGCTCGACGTCGATCCCCTCGATGCGGAGCAGCTCGACGCGATCCGCCTCTGGATCCGGGCGGGGGCGCGTGCGGATGGAATCGTCGGCGGCACGCTCGAAGCCTTGGGTTGCGAGGGCCGCTTCGAGCCGGACCCAAACAAGATCGATCCCCTTCCAGCGCCCGCCCCAGGCGAAGGAGCGCAGTTCTATGCGGGAGGCTGGGCGCTCCCCGGTGAGTCCGAAGACGAGGTGTGTTTCGCCACGTACTACGATTTCACGGATCGCGTCCCACCCGAGTACCAAGTCGACTGCGAGGAGTTCGGCCCGGGCCGCAAATGCTTCGCGTTCGGTCGAAACGAGCTCGCCCAGGACGGGCAGTCACACCACAGCATCATCGGTGTCTACACGCCCGAGTCGGATCCGAATGGCGGCGAGTGGGGTCCCTGGCAATGTCTCGGCGGCGAGCAGGACGGACAGAGCTGCGATCCGACCGTCGCCGAGGCGTGCGGCCCGCGCAGCCAGTGCGCGACGCCCTCGGTGACCTCGGTGGCGTGCGTCGGGTATCCGTATGCGCCCTTTTCTTTCGGTCTCGGCGGCGGCCTCGGTGGGAGTGGAGACACGGTGGTGCAGCTTTCAGGGGCTCAGGAGTCGACGTTCATCGATCTTCCTCCGCCCGGCGTGTATTCGCGCCTTCCGCTGCGCGGCTTCGTGTCGTGGAATAGCCATGGCTTCAACCTCACCAAGAAAGACACGACGATCGAGCAGTGGGTGAACCTCACCTTCGTGCCCGAGTCGGAGCGCGTGTGGCTGCGCCGGCAGATCTTCGAATCCGGGAACATCTTTGCGATGACACCGGTCGCTCCGTTCACGAAGCGCGAGGTCTGCATGACGTGGACCTTGCCGCAGCACGCACGGTTGCTCTCGCTCAGCTCACACATGCATCAGCGAGGCGAGCTCTTCCGAATTTGGCTTCCGCCGAACGAGCCCTGTCTGGGGACCTCCGGTTGCCTGCCGTCCGACGAAGCTGCGGACTACGTGAGCCGCCTCTACGATGATCCGCTCTACACGTATTACGATCCACCGAACGGCTATTCGTCTTCGGTGGAAGCGGAACGCACGCTCAAGGCGTGCGCGGTCTACGACAACGGCGCGGACAATGCACTCGAGGTGAAGCGGGAGTCGACCAAGCCGAACACGCCGGTGTGCAAGTCCTCGCTCGCGCCCGCAGGATGCGGCTGCGACGCCGACGAGCGCGTCTGCCTCGGTGGCGACAACCAAGGGGAGCTCTGCAGCGGAGACGACGCGGTCTGTGGCGAGGGAGGTGCTTGCGACGCCTGCCCGCTTCTCGGCGGCGTTACGACCGATGACGAGATGTTCATTCCGCTGGGGTCATACTATGTAGAGCCACCCTGACCCTTAGGGAGCAAGAGAAGCCAGCGCCTGTGCATCATTCTGAGCACACCTCACTTTTTCCCTTGCACCGATAGCTTCATCAGAAACAATCCGGCCCTAGCTTAAAGCCCCAAAGCCCGTTTGGAGTGATTCATGAAACTCGTTCAGTACGCGATTGCAGCGTCGGCTGCAGTGGTGATGGTTGCTTGCGGTACCGATGGCTCGAGCAGCACCGATTTGAAGTGCGACGCGGAAAGCACATTCGCGCAAGTGCAACAGCAGATCTTCGAGGGATACGGCTGCACCGCGTCGGCCTGTCACGGAGAGTCGGCTCAAGGAGGCCTCGACCTTCGACCCCCGAGCGCGTACGCGAGCCTCATCAACGTCCCTGCGCAGTCCGGTGACTACATGCGCGTGTTCCCCGGCGAGCAGGAACTCTCCTTGCTCTACCAAAAGGTCGCCGCAAAGACCGAGGGCTTCGAGCTCGCCTCTCTCGAAGACCCGATCGGCGGCGGCACCATGCCCACCAGCAATCAAACCCTGAGCGAAAAGGATCTCGCACTGCTCAGGGCCTGGATCCGTGGCGGCGCCCCCGAGAACGGCGTCGTGGAAGGCTCGCAACAATACGCGAGCTGCGATCTGCAAGGTGAGGTGGCGCCCAACAAGATCCAGCCGCTGCCCGCGCCCGGCGAGAATGAAGGCGTGCAGTTCTACTCGGGCGCCTGGGAAGTCCCCGCCGAGCAGGAGGGCGAGGTCTGCTTCGTGAGCTACTACGACTACTCCGACCGTATCCCGGAGGAGTTCGTGGTTCCTTGCGGCGAGGCGCAGGGCGGGCCCGACCGGGACTGCTTCGTCTACAACGAGGCGCTGCTCGCCCAGGATCCGCAGTCTCACCACAGCATCATCGAGTTCTACGTGCCTCCGGAGGACAAGCCCGAGCAATGGGATCCGATGGACTCGTCGTGGAAGAATTGGAGCTGCCTAGGTGGCGACAACCACGGCATGGCGTGCACGCCGGGCGGCGACGAGTGCGGCGAGCGCAGCCAGTGCACGACGGCGCCGGTCACGACCGTCGGCTGCATCGGGTACCAAAACGGGCCCGAGGAGCTCCGAACGATCTTCGGGTTCTTTGGTCGCGCCCAGTCCCGGCAGAACATCGCAACCGCACAAGAGTCCAGCTTCCGGGAATCCTATCCGACGAACGTGTACGCGGTGGCGCCCGTCCAGGGCTTCGTCATCTGGGACAGCCACGCCTTCAATCTGACGAAGAGCGACACCAGCATCGAGCAGTGGCTCAATCTGAGCTTCGCGCCGCCGGACCAGCTTCTCTATCAGCGACGCCAGATCTTCGACGCTGACGACATCTTCGGCATGGGGCGAATCGAAGCCTTTCAATCGAAGGAAGCCTGCGGCAGCTTCACCATTCCACAGCATGGCCGTCTCCTCACGCTGAGCTCGCACACGCACCGGTTCGGGACCAACTTCCGCGTCTGGTATCCGCCTAACCAACCCTGTGACAACGACGAGACGGGCATGGAGTGTGAGCGACCCGACCGCGAGCCCGACTACGTGAGCTTCGACTACGCAGACCCCGTGTATCAGCGCTTTTCAGGTGATTCGATTCCATCGTTCGACAGCCCGAACCTCGAGGATCGCACCTTTGCTTTCTGTGCGGTCTGGGATAACGGCGAGAGCAGCCCGGAGGAGGTTCGGCGAGACTCGAACAAGCCAGAAGCAGAGACGTGCGATTTCGTCGAAACGTTCGCAAGTTTGGTCCCGGAGCAGTTTCGCTTCTTCACCTGCGGCTGCGAGCCCGAGGAGCGGTCCTGCTTCGGCGGTCCGAACGAGGGAATGCCCTGCGACGGCGACGATTCAGTCTGCGGCGAAGGCGGAGCTTGCGATGCATGCCCGCTAGGCGGTGGCGTAACCACCGAGGAAGAGATGTTCATCCTTTTGGGGTCTTACTACGTCGAGACGCCGTGACTGTAATACTACTGTAAACGAGCTGGCCGGTATGTTCGGCGTGCGCTACATCGCCGACCATGGCTCGCTACGACGCCTACAATTCCGAATGCCTGCTGTTCTCATTCAAAGACGGGCTTCTCGCCCGGCTGGCGCACGACTTGAAGATGCGGGTCGAGCGCTTTTCGATCGAGGTCGACGACACGACCCACGAGATCAAGGCGACCTTCGACCCGAGCAGCATCCAAGTGGTGTGCGCACAGGTCGACGGGCGGGACGAACCATCGACCCTGAGCCAGGGCGACAAGAAGAAGATCCACGACAACGTGGTCAAGGACGTGCTGCACGTGCGCAAGCATCCCGAGATCCGGTTCGACTCGATCAACGTCGTTCCGCGAGGCGAGGGCTTCGCGGTCGAGGGCACGCTTCAGATTCACGGGAAGTCGCGCGGCGTCCAGACCAGCGTGCGCGCGGATGGCGACCGGTGGGTGACCGAGGTGCGGGTTCATCAACCGGACTTCGGCGTCAAGCCCTACACCGCGGCGCTTGGGGCGTTGAAAGTGAAACCGGACGTCGTGGTGCGGGTGAGCGTGCCGAGGCAGAGTTAGTCGCGACCAAGGCCGCCGCGTATTGCGGGAGGCCCCGTGCTTGAGCGGACATTTCTCGCGATATCTCTCTGCCTACTTTGGGCATGCGGCGATGAGACGCCCGACAGCGGCCCGGGGCCGCTCGTCGACAACACGCGCTGGGAGCCCTCGGACGGGGGACAAGAGCATTTTGGCGCAGCGCCCGAGGGCTCGGAGTGCTTGCTCGAGCCCATGGACTGCGACGAGGAGTATCCGTGGCCCGCAGGAGGGTGCGTCACCTTCGATCCCACGTCGACCTGCATCGCCTCGTACGTGCCGGAGTGCTTCCAAGGCTTCACGGTTTTGGCGGTGTACACGCGCATGCCCGATAACCGGATTCCGCTTTGCAATTGGCTCACCCTCGAGCAGCCGTCCCTGCGCGCCATCCGCCCTGGCGACCAGGTCGAAGTGCGGGCCTATCACTTCAGGCTCACCGAGCCCGTGCCCGGCGAGGCGCGGATGAGCTTCGTCATCGGCGACGAGGTGGCGTTCGACGAGACCGTCCTCATTCCGAGCGACTCCCAGCTTCTCAGCGCCACCTGGACGGCGACCAAGGACTACCCCGCCGGAACGCCGCTCCTTTGGCACGTCGAGAATCACGGCACCAACGAATATCTGCTCATCGAGGTCAACGTCCTCGAATAACGCCTCTTTTCGCTTGCAAACCATCTATACCTAAGGAAATTAGCCCCATGCGCCCGATAGCTCTATCAACGATTCTTGGTCTCTTGCTTTTCGGCTGCGGAGACAGCAGCTCGGTCGACGGCAGCGCCGGCTCGGGCGGAAGCGGTGGCAACGATTTCGTCGTGACGATGTCCCACACCTACGATGCGCTGCCCCTCGAGGTCGGCGGCGAAATCTCGAACGTCTGTCAGACCTGGGTGCTCGACAACGACGAGCCGCTCTACGTGACCAAGGTGCGTCAGATCAACGAGGGCGGCTGGCACCACTCCAACTGGTTCTTCGTGCCGGAGTGGGCCTATGAGCCGGACCCCGAGGTAGAAGGGCCGGACGCCACGGTCGACGGTAGTTGGAAGTGTAGCGACCGGAGCTTCCGGGAGTACTTAGCCGCTGCTGCCGGTGGTGTGTTCTTCGCCCAGTCGACCCAGGCGCTCGACGAGTCCCAAGTCTTTCCCGACGGCGCCGTGCTCGAGATTCCGCCGCGAAGCGCGATCGTCGGGAGCGTGCACCTCTTGAACATCTCCGCAGCCCCGATGGAAAGCGCGCTCACCATGGAGGTGGAAACGGTTCCGGCCGATCAAGCCGAGATCCGGCTCACGCCGTTTAGCTTCAGCAACACGGAGCTCGACATTCCGCCGGGGCCGGATCCCGAGAACGGCCAGTACCAGGAGTCGCGCTTCTCGATGACCTGCGATCTCACCGAGACGTTCCAGAAAAGCCTCGGAATGGCGACGCCGGACTACAACGTCTACTACGTGCTCGCCCACTACCACGAGTGGGGCAACTACTTCAACCTGAGCTTCACACACGAGAACGGCAGCAGGCAGACGATTCTCGAGCTCGTCAATCGGGTGGGCGAGCCGATCGGCCGCACCATCAATCCGCCGATGAGCAACAACGGGGCTCCCGCGCTCACCGTGGACTGCGGGTACATCAACACGACCGACGAGACCCTCGTGTACGGCCTCGGCGGCCAGGAGATGTGCGTGTTCTTGGCGTACACCGACTCGGGCCTGAAGGTGGGCTCGAGCGCCGACGAAAATCATCCGATGGGCGAGGATGAAAACGGCATCTTGTTGAACGAGACCGATTGCGGCCCGATCACTGCATTCAAGGCGGATTTCGCCGACTGAGCCGACGTCAGACGTTGAAGCGGAAGTGCATGATGTCGCCATCTTGCACGACGTATTCCTTGCCTTCGATGGCAAGCTTGCCCGCCGCCTTCACCGCTTGCTCGGAGCCGAGCTCGAAGAGGTCTTCGCACTTCATGACCTCGGCGCGGATGAAGCCGCGCTCGAAGTCGGAGTGAATCTTGCCCGCTGCCTGTGGCGCCTTCGTGCCGCGTCGGATCGTCCAGGCGTGAACCTCGGGCTCGCCTGCCGTGAAATACGTAATCAGATCGAGCGTCTGGTAACCGGTACGAATCACCTTGTGTAGCCCCGGCTCGTCGAGCCCCAGCGATTCGACGAACTCGGCACGCTCTTCCTGTGGCAGCCGCATGATCTCCGCTTCGATCGCGGCGCTGATCACCACGACGGGCACGCCACGCTCCTCACCGAGCGCTCGGACCGGCGCGACCAGCGGATCCCGATCGATGCCGGCCAGCTGGTCTTCCTTCACGTTGACGACGAAGAATGACGGCTTGTTGGTCAGCAAGAACATGTCGCGGAGAATCGTTGCTTCGTCCTCGTCGGACGGCTCGATCGCAGTGGCGGGCTTACCCTGGTCGAGCGATTCCGCGAGCCGTTTGCACAGGGCAACGGCCTTCTTTTCGAGCGGGTCTTGTCCTTTGGCGGCACGCTCGGCCTTGTCGAGCCGCTTTTGCACGGTCTCGAGGTCCTTGAGAATCAGCTCGGTTTCGATCGTCTCGATGTCTGAAAGAGGATCGACCCGATTGTCGACGTGTAGGATGTTCTCGTCCTCGAAGCAGCGGACGACGTGTGCCACCGCGTCCGCGTCCCGAATGTTGCTGAGGAACGCGTTCCCTTTGCCTTCCCCCTTCGAAGCGCCTCGCACCAGGCCGGCGATGTCGACGAACTCCACGGTTGCCGGCACGACTTTCTTCGGTTTGTAGAGCGCCACCAGCTTGTCGAATCGCGGATCGGGCACCGGAACGACGCCGACGTTGGGATCGATGGTGCAAAACGCGTAGTTTGCCGCTTCCGCCTCCTTCTCGGATAGGGCGTTGAAGAGCGTCGATTTGCCCACGTTGGGGAGGCCGACGATGCCGACGGACAGAGCCATGGGCCGTGCTTAGCGCGAGGCGCTGGCCCCGGCCACTCAGAGGGCCAGGCGCGCCACGAAGAAAAGCACGGCGGCGAGCAGCGCCGTGAACGGGACGGTGATGAACCAGCTCGCGAAGATGCCGCGAAGCACACGCGTGTTGATCGCGCCGATGCTCCGCCCGAATCCGACTCCGATGACCGCACCGACGAGCGTGTGCGTCGTGCTCACCGGAAGGCCGAGCTTGCTGGCGACCACGATGGTGGTGGCCGCCGCGAACTCCGCGGAAAACCCGCGCGACGGCGTGAGCTCGGTGATGCGGCGTCCGATGGTCGCCATGATCTTGTAGCCGTAGGTCGCGAGACCCACCACGATGCCGACGCCGCCGATGAGCAGCACGCGATAAGGCACCTGCACCATCTCCGTGACGCCTTGCTGAATCGAGCCGAACACGGCGGCCAATGGGCCCACGGCGTTGGCCACGTCGTTGCTTCCATGCGCAAACGCGACGAAGCACGCCGTCATCACCTGAAGCACCATGAACACCTTCTCGGTGCGTTTCACGTTGGCCTGTTTCCCTTCGGCGTTCGTCCTCGCAAAGCGGCGGAAGATCGGCACCGCCACCAAGCTTGCCGCCACGCCGAGCGCGCCAGCGATCATCAATGCCGGCGCAAAGGCCAGATCCAGGCGCAGGGGCTTCAGCCCCTTGAACATCGCGCTCAAGGCCAGAATCGAGATGATGGGGAAGACCAGGATCGGGCCCCATACCCGAATCGACGCCAACGGGTCCGGCGCGTTGAGGATCGCGCGCTTGATGAAGATGAAGAGGCTGTACCCCAAGACACCGCCCATGAGAGGCGAGATGATCCAGCTTGCGACGATGTTTCCGACCGTGCCCCAGTCGACCGCGTTCACGCCGCCCGCGGTCATGCCAAAACCGACGACCGCGCCGACGATGCTGTGGGTCGTCGACACGGGCCAGCCGGCGTACGTCGCCAAGTTCAGCCACACCGCCGCTGCCAACAAGCAGCAGGTCATGCCGACGGCCATGACCATGGGGTCGCTTCCGAGGGCGTCCATGTCGACGATTCCTTGGCGAATCGTCTCCGTGACCGAGCCGCCGACCAGCATCGCCCCGCCGAACTCGAAAATGGCGGCAACGATGATCGCGTTTCGCAGGGTGAGCGCGCCCGAGCCGACCGAGGTGCCCATGGCGTTGGCCACGTCGTTGGCGCCAATCGTCCAGGCCATGTAGAGGCCGCCGAGCGACGCGACCGTCAAGATGATCGTCGTGAGGTCCATTCAGGAGGCTGCTACGAATAGTCGAAATTGATCGCCGACGTTCTCGGCATGGTTGGCGATATCGCCGATCTTGTTGAGCAGCTTGGTCCACATGAAGATCGCGACCGGAGAGAGCTCCCCTTCGGAGCGAAACAACGTCTTGGCGCACCGGTCCTGCACCTTGTCGGCTTTGTGCTCGAGCTGGCCGATCTCGTCGGCCTTGGCCAGCGCGGCCTCCGCCGTGCTGCCCGCGAACCCCGCGCTCATCAGATCGTCCATCATCTCTACGAGCTCGGTGGCGGCCGCGACGGTCGCCATGACCCGCTCGACGAACTCCCGAAGGGGTGCCTTCAGCGCTTCGGGCACCTGATAAGGACGCAGCGTCAGAAGGACTCCCACGTCCTCCGCGCAGTCGGCCATCGCGTCGATCTCGCTGATGAGGCGCAGCACGTCTCGTCGGTCGACCGGAAGGAAAAGCCGCACCGGCATCTTGGAGCGAAAGGCGTTCTTGGCCGCATCCGCCTGTCCCTCGAGGACGCTGACCTCGCGCGCCATCCGCTCGACACCCGCTGCATCGCCTGCGATGAGCAGCTCGACGAGCTGCGGCACACAGCCGACGCACTCTTCGACTCGGTCCATCAGGGCCTCCACCCGCGGGAGCGGGCTACGCACGAGCAAGTTGGCAAGAGGGATTCGCATGTGACGGCGGGGCCTTTACGCAATGAGCGGCGTAGCACAGCCCCGCGATTCGGGCCTACCGGCAATTGGCGTCTGGGAGAAACGGGCCTTCTCCGCTTGCTCCGGCCCTCGTCCCCGGGGCTCCCTGGCGGTGTCAGCCGGAGCGCTCCCCATGCTATACGTTGCCTGCAAGCAACGGGCGGGTCACAAAACTGTCACACGGTCCTGCCAGGCTCGCCACCGAGAGAGATGGGCGCTCACATCCTGGTCGTCGAAGATGAAACCGATCTGGCGGAGCTCGTCGCGTTCAATCTGCGCGAGCAGGGGCACGACGTCACGGTCACGCACACCGGCGCCAATGCGTTGGCCGAGGTGTCGCGGCAACGCCCGGACCTGGTCTTGCTCGACGTCATGCTGCCCGACATCAGCGGCTTCGAGGTATGCCGCCGCCTTCGCCGAAGCGGTGACACCACGCGTCTGCCGGTGATCATGCTGACCGCCAAGGCCGAGGAGATCGATCGCATCGTGGGGTTCGAGGTTGGCGCCGACGACTACGTGGTGAAGCCGTTCAGCCCGCGCGAGCTCACGCTCCGCGTGGACGCGATCCTTCGCAGAGTGGGGCCTCAAGCCCACACCGAGGGACCGCAGGTGCTTTCGGTCGGTGCGCTTCGAATCGACGTTCCGGCGCACCGGGTGGAAGTGGACGGTGAAGAAATCGCTCTCACGGCTCTCGAGTTTCGCTTGCTGCTCGACCTTGCATCGCGTGCCGGGCGAGTCCAGCCCCGCGACGCGTTGCTCGAGCGGGTATGGGGTTATGCGCCGGGCGTAGAGACCCGGACCGTGGACACCCACATCAAGCGGCTGCGGGAAAAGCTGGGTCCCGGCGCCCGCTATCTCGAGACGGTCCGCGGCGTGGGCTACCGCATACAAAAGCCATCGTAAGTTGATATGCTCCTCCGGTGGAACGCTGGGGCCTTCGCTGGAATCTGATCGCCGCGACGATGACCGCGACTGCGGCCATCGTGCTCACGATCTTGCTCCTCGAGGATCCGCTCACCGAGTATCGCCTGTCGCGCACGCAGCAGTTGGGCCTCCAGGAAGCGGTATTTGCTGCGGAATCCGACCTCGAGAAGAAGATCGACCCGGAAACGGTGGCCGAGCAGGTAGGGGCGCGGTTTGGTGCCTTCATCTTGATCCTGCGGGACGGTCGGGTCGTCGGCTCGACCCGTCACGACGCCGCGCGCTTCCATGAGAGCGCGGCGTATTCGGTGCAGCCCCCGATGCCCGGCAAGCAAACGTTCGTCCGGACCAAGGTAGGAGATCCGCTCGAGGAGCTCTACGTGTACGCGTACCGCCGTGAAGACGGAACGTCGATCCAGGCCATGCGCTCGACGCAGCAGGCGGACGCCATGCGGTCGAGCGTTCGGGAGCTCATGTTGGTCGCCGGGGCCCTCGCCCTCATGATTGGCGTGGTGCTGACCTGGGCGCTCTCCCGGACCATCGTGGTGCCAGCTCGTCAGCTCACGGAGGTGGCCGATGCGCTGTCGCGTGGAGACCTTTCGGTGCGAACCTTCAGCCAGCGCGACGACGAGCTCGGCGACATCGGGCGGTCGCTCGATCGGCTCGCCGACCAGCTCAACGAGCGAATCACGTCTCTGCACGCGCAAGAGAACCGCCTCAAGACCATGCTCGACGCCATGGTCGAAGCGGTGTTCGTCACCGATTCGCTCGGCAGGATCGTGCTCACCAACACGGCGCTCGATCAGATCGCCCACCAGTCCGCCCTCGGGAGGTCGCCATCGGAGGTGCTTCGAAATCAGGCGCTGCACGATGCGGTCCGGGCCGCGCGCCACGGTGAGGCGGTCTCGGCCGATCTGACTCTCGAGTCGGGCGGTGAGATTCGAGTCTACACGGCGGTCGTCGCGCCCTTGCCAGGCCGAGGGGGCGTGGTCGGCGTCTTGCACGACGTGACCAAACAGAAGCTCGCCGATCGGGTCCGCCGTGACTTCGTGGCCAATGCGAGTCACGAGCTGAGGACGCCGCTGACCGCCATTCGCGGATTCGCCGAGACCCTCAAGGCAGGCGCGCTACGCGACCCCGAATCCGCGGAGCGATTCGTCGACGTGATCTTGCGTCACACGTTGCGTTTGCAGGCGCTGGTCAACGATCTCGTCGCGCTCAGCCGTGCCGAGTCGCCCGAGCACGAATACGAGCTCGCGCCCGTCGACCTCGCCGCCGCAGTGGGGGATGTAGTCCATGGGCTCGCCGCGCAAGCGGAGCAGCGCCACCTCGAGGTTCGCATCGATCCTCTCGGCGGATTGCCCGATGTCATCGCCAACCCACGCGCGCTCGATCAGGTGCTGATCAATCTGGTCGACAATGCCATCAAGTACACGCCCGAGGGCGGCCGCATCTCCATGCGCGTCGAGGTACACCCCGAATCCGTCACCCTCGAGATCGAGAATACGGGACCGGGAATCCCCTCGGACCAGCTGGCCCGCATCTTCGAGAGATTCTACCGCGTAGATGCCGGCCGGTCTCGTGAGATGGGCGGCACCGGGCTTGGGCTCTCGATCGTCCGCCACCTCGTCGCGAGAATGGGCGGCCACATCGACGCGCAGAGCAAGCCCGGGGAGTGGACTCGGTTCCGACTGACGCTCGGGCGGGCGGGGGTGGCGAGCGCGCGCACCCTGCCCCCACTGCCCGCCTAGTGACGGTACTCGGCGCGGACAGAGGGCTCCTTGGCCACCTGCTCGACCTCCCCGCACGGGGCCACCGAGCTGCCGAACATTCGCTTTCGGGTGCGAGCGCTCATCGCCTCCACGTCGAGCACGATGAGGAAATCGATCACGCCGAACTCTCGATCGATCGCGGGCTCGCTGCAAACCTTGGCGCCCATGTCGAGGTACACCTTGAAGAGTGGAGGAATCTCAACCTCCTCCGTCACCATCGACCCGCCCGCGCACGAGCATGTGCGCGTGGCGCGTGAGATGAAACCATCCATCAGGTGTCCCTGTCGTGCGAGCTGGAGATGCAGCTTCAAGCCCACGCCCGGATCGGTCGCAGGAACCGAGCAGCACCCGAACAGGTAACGCAAGCGGTTGTAGCTCATGTACTGGGCGATGCCCTTCCAGAGCAGGTAGATCACCCGGCCCGATCGGTGCTCCGACGCAACGCAGGCCCGGCCGAGCTCGACGCCCTCGCTCACGATCCAAGGCGGCACGGTTTCCAGGTGGAACTCGCCCTCGGAGTAGAACCCGGAGGAGCCGGCCATCCGTTGCGTCGTCAGACGGTACGTCCCGACGATCTGACCGCTCTCTTCGTGCTCCACGAGCAAGTGGTGACAGCGCTCGTCGTACTGATCCTCGTCTCGGCCGGTGCTGTACGAAGCCTGCAGCCCTTCGCCGAGCTCCAGGTTGAAGACCTGGAACCGCAGCCTTTGCGCCGCTTCGACGTCGCTGCGATTGCGCGCGAAGCGCGCTCTATAGGGACCGCTCCGTAGATCGAGCTCGGGGATGGCCCAGGGCTCGATCGGATATCGGTCCGACACTCGGTTTTGCCGCCCGACGGCGGTGGTTTCTAAGGACACGTCATACCCCCACCGAAGGATCGGCCAGCCAGATCACCATCGCGCGAACGGCAAGTGACGATTCAGCGAGATGGGTGACCGCTACGTGAACCAGAGGTTAAGGGCCGACGACAAACAGCGCGCGCGCTTCCGGTCGTCGAGCGAAGCCCAGGCATGGTGGCCCACCGCGGCGCGGTGCAGGAAGTCGATCAAGAGCAGATGCCGGCGCAGCGTGCGCCGCAAACGATGCCGCTTGATTGGGTTGAAGGTCCCGGGAAGCGTGAAAACCTGCCGCGGGTTCTTTCGAACCCACGTCCACGAGCCCATCTCGAGCGTCAAGGGAAGGAAAAGACCCCCACCGCGCTCGCGTGCCTCGTCGTAGAGGTGGTCCCAAAGGTCGCCGTCGATGGTGTAGGCGCGTGACTGCGGCTCCGTGTGATAGACGTGGTGCGGAAGGGTTTGGTTCAGGAGCTCGTAGAGCGCGTACATCTCGGCGGTGTTGGGGAAGGGCTCGCGAGTGCGGGCATACGGAAACCAGAGACGGTCTTGGAATCCGAAGCCCGAGTGAACGTCGAGGGCGATCGAGGCAGCGGAGCCGAGCACGTGCTCCGAGACGAAGCTGATCAGCGCCTCGGACTCCGGCTCGAGGCGGCCCTCTCTGCCCATGTACCAAGGCAGCAGCGGAGAGATGCGTTGCCCGCCGACCAGAAACGAGCCGGCACCGGCGCCGCGGGTAGGGCCGTTGCGCATGAGGTCGACGCCACTGCCGTTCGAGCGGGTGCCCGCCCGCATGCCGATGGGGTTGAGCAGCGGAATGACTGCGATCCGGCTGCGCTCGAGCGCGTTGCGTGTGAGCTCGTCCCATTGCAGCCGTTCAGCCAAGGTGCCTAGATAGGCGAGCACCACCTGGGTGCCGATTCGCTCGAGCCCATGCACGCCGCCGACCAGCAACAGGCACGGCGCCGCGCGTTTCTCGCTGCCGAGCACGACGCCGTAAATCGGGTAGCCTCCGACACGACGAAGCGTTTCCACTCGAGCCTGCGCGCCGAGCCGATCGATGAGGGTTTCGAGTTGCTCGAGCTCGGGCAGGCTCACCGGAGAACGAGGCTTCGGATGCACTGGCGTGTCGCGGCGGCCAGTGAAGATGCGTCGGGAAAAGCCATCGGCTCGAGACGCGGACCGAAGGTGAGCCGCACCCCGACCTCCTGGTGACGATGCATTCTCAGAAGATGTGGCAGCAACGATGCGCTTCCGACCCAACAGGCTTCACTCGTTCCGTAGCGAAGTGTGGCAGGAATGACGGGCACGCGCATCAACCGGGCAATGCCGAAGGCCCCGCGGGAGAACGGCAACACGTCGTCGCCACGCGTCGTGGTGCCCTCCGGAAATACCAACACGGGGACCCCGGCCTGCAAGACGCGCATTGCCCTACGAAGCGCAACGGCCCCGCTTCTCGGATTGCCGCGCTCGACGAACACGATACCGAGCGCATCGAGCACTTCCCCAATTGCCGGCCATCCCGTGATCTCCGACTTGGCCACCGCGCTCAGCGGAAGCATCTGACCGATCGCGAGCGGGTCGAGGTAGCTCAGGTGATTGGAGACGATGAGACAAGGCTCGCTTGGAACCGGGCCCTCCACGTCGACGGCAAGTCGCATCCGCCGTCCGATCCGGGAGCTGCCGTGGCGAAGCCACGAAGCGCGGCGGGCCGGCTCCCGGCTCTTCCGGCTCTGTCGCAGGACGTCACGGCGCAGCGCGACCGCCTCGCCCGCGGTAGCGACCGTTCGACCGACGGCCAAAGGCCAAGACGCCCGGTCGAGCGTGAAGGTATCGAGCTGCTCCCCCAAAGCGGCCGCGTTCTGCACGCTCGAAGGCTCGCGCCCATCGGTGTCGGGCTTGCATGACGATTGCAACGAAAACGAAACAATCCTCGGTTGCCCCGGGATTCTCACGCTGGTGGCACTTCTCAGACACGAAGCTGTCACCTAGGGCGAGAGAATCACAGCTCCATGGTTGCAGAGATCTGCGTGTTGTCGGCCTCCCGGACGTTGGCCATCGAGGTCGAGGGCGCGCTCGGCGACGACAGGATCTGCTTCGAGCCCGTTCTGACCGCGGAAGAAGCGATCGAGCGGGCGTCGTGCGGTTGCTCTGCCGCGATCCTGGTCGACGAAGAGCCGCCGGACATGACGGCGGCAGAGCTCCTTCGACGCGTGAGGAACCGGGAGCGCGGGCGCGAGGCGCTGGTGGTCTTCCTATCGTCGCGCACGACCGAGATCGATCGAGTGATTGCATTCGAGCTTGGCGCGGACGACTTCATCCCCAAGCCGATCAGGGCGCGAGAGCTCGCCCTCCGTTTGAGAGCGGTGTTGCGCAGACACCGCGACGAGCGGACTCGGGTGCAAGAGCTCCGGGTCGGGCCGTTCGTGATCAACACCAAAGGCGAGACCGTGACCTGCAACGGTGAGCCGGTGCGCCTGACCTCCGTCGAGTTTCGGTTGCTCGAGCACCTCGCGCGTAACCAGGGCCAGGTGCAGGACCGCCGCGAGCTCCTCGCCCGCGTGTGGCGCTGGTGTGAAGCGACCGACGATCGGGCCGGCGTGTCACGCACCGTCGATACGCATGTGAAGCGGCTGCGAGAGAAGCTCGGACCTGCTTCCGAGTTTATCGAGACAATTCGAGGGGTTGGATACCGCCTCCGGTTGGCGTCCTGATCGCCCAAAAGGCGTAACACACACCTTCGCCCAGTCGCCACCCCGCTGTCACGCAGCTGTCACACCGCGGGCTTACCCATCGGCGGATCCCACAGACGGGAGACCCAGAACGATGTTCAAGGACTTCCAAGACGGAGGCAAGCAGGAGGACGAAGGTCGCGGCCGCATGGGCGTTTCGCTCGCGGTTTCGGCAGTGGTGTACGTCCTAGCTGGTCTTGGAGTCGTTGCAGCCGTAGCGACGGCCAAAGTTTACGTGGACAGGCGCGAGCGTGACATCGCCGTCGAGTTCGCAGCCGCGCCGACGCCCGTCGAGAAGGAAAAGCCCAAGGAGAAGCCCAAGCCCAAACCGAAGGAAGCCAAGGAAGAGGTGAAAGCTACGCCGGGGCAGCAGCGAGGCCTGTCCGCGCCCACCGAGATTCCGGACGAGGAGCTGCAAGAGGCGACGGGTGGCCGGTTGGCCGACGTCGAGGAGATCAACATCGACGAGATGATCGGCGGTGGAGGGACAGATGGAAAGAAACAGGGGCCGCGACAGAAGCGCGAAACCGTCTCGCGTCCCAAGTACCTCGGCGGCTGCCGCGCGCCCGACGTTCCCACAGAGGTCAGAGCGAGCGCGGAAACCATTCGTGTGCGCGTGCGGATTCTGATCATGCCCAACGGCGTCCCCATCAAGGCCGAGCTCGAGCAATCCCACCCACTGATTCCCGATGATTCGATCATCCAGTGTGCGTTGGCGCAGCGCTTCGAGCCTGCGCGTTTACCCGATGGTACGGCGGTTCCCTATCCGTACCGGAGACAATTTACGTTCAAGCCGTCCACGATTTGAACGAGAGCGAAAGGAAAACCCATGGAACTAGATCTCATGGAGATGTGGCAGAAGATGAACCCTATCGTGAAGAGCGCCGTCGTCGTTCTCACGATTCAGGGTCTTTGGGGTGTCACCGTCACCATCGACCGGCTGTTGATGCTCTTCATGTCGAAGCGCAGGTCGAAGAAATTCGCCGCCGAGGTATCGGCGCCGATGGAAAGCGGCGACGCAGCAACCGCGATGCAAATCGCCGAAGAGGCCAAGAAGCGAAGCCACCTCGCGCGATTCATCTACGAAGGGATCAAGACCTTCGAGGATAATCTCGCGCTTGGCATGGGCAGAGACCGCGCGGCCGAGTTCACCAAGCGCAATCTCGAGCGCACTGGTGAGAACCTGAGCATGAGCCTGAACAAGGGCCT
>LJTN01000049.1 GCA_001303415.1 Myxococcales bacterium SG8_38 | reverse complement strand
CGTGGAGCCTCGTGTCGTGTTTTTTCCGAGCCCGTTCTTACGCCCGTCGCGACCCGTCCTCCGGGGATCTAGGTGGGCACGCATGCGGTGTCACGCCAGGGGAAGCGAGCCTGCGGTCTTGAGCTTGGGTTGCGTCAGGATCGGGACGTAGCGCCATGCAAAGGCGAAGAACCCAAGGCACCACGCGGCGGCGGCGATCGCGAGCAGCATGCGGGCGCCCGGGCCGAATGCGGCGAGCACGCGGCACACTGCAGAAATCGTGATCGCCAAGTACGCCGTGGTGAGCGCTGGATGGCTTCGAAGCGGCCGGTTGGTGTGACCCAACGCGGCGCGACCCGCGACCGCCACGATCATCGTCGTGATGGCGCCGCTCGTGAGAGCATGGATTCCTGCGCTCCGGGGCGCCAGATCCGCTTGGGCGAGCCCCATCAGCAAGAAGCCAATCGGCAACCATGCAAAAGCCAGGTGCAACACCCACACCAACGGCTCCTTCGTCGTCTCCAGCCCTCGCCACCGCAAGAGCCGCAACGCCAACAGCCCGCTGGTAAGCAGCCCCAACGCCGCCAGCCCGATCGACGACGGAAAGTCGGCCAGATGAAGCGCGGCAAAGGCGATCATGAGGCAGGTCGTCAGCAGATCGAGCCGATCGAACGAAGGAGGCAACTTCGGGGCGCGATTCGCCATCTCCGGCGCCGCGCGCATCTTCAGCCAGTTTCGCGTGAACGCCGGGATGATTCGGCCGGCAATCACGTTGATGAGCAGGATCAACAACCAAACCGCCGCCATCAACGAAGTCGCGATCCAAGCGCCGTTTCGACTGATGCCCAAGAAGAACCAGGCGTTGGCCAGTGGCAGCACCGCGAGGATTACGAGCACCTTGTAGTTGCGGGTGCTTTGCGCGCCGATGACCTCCCGGCTCATCAGAACGAAAAGAAGCACCCCATAGCCGAGGTCCGCGGCCATGGCCGCCTCACGTAGACCCGAGAACGGCGATGCAAAGAGGAGGCGAGCCGCCAGCCAGAGGCCGCTCAACATCACCAAGGGGGGCCCCGCAACAGGCGGTCGCCTGGTCCACGTCGCGACGGCGGTCAGCGCAAAGCCGCCGACCGCAGCCCCCGCGAACCCGTAAATCATCTCGTGGGCATGCCACCAGCTAGGCGTCCCGAGCAGAGTTGGCATCGGCAGATACCCCAGCCACGCCGCAATCCAATAGGGAACCACGAAGACCGCATAGATCGTCATCAACAAGAAGAGGGGGCGAAAGGCGTAGCTGAACAACAGGCGCATAGCTCAGGAAACAGGTACGACGGAATCGAAAGACGCTCAACTCGCCCGGTGCAAGAACGAGCTCGGAAAAATGCAACACGAGGCTCCACGGAACGCGGCGGCTTGCAAAGGTGGCGGAAGGACCGGGCGCGGAAAAACACGACACGAGGCTCCACGGAACGGGGCGGGTTGCAAAGGTGACCCGATGCACTTGTGGGCTTGGGTCACGCAACCCGCCCCTCGGGCGGCGCGCCAATCGGAGCTGGTTGCATGCATGCCGATTGGCACTTCGCACGTCCGCTCCACCTCATGTCGCGTTTTTCCGAGCCCTCCCTACGCCATCTGCGAAAGCACTGACGCTCCACGACCGACTGTGCGACGGATTCGCTGAGCTCGACCCGTTCTCCTTCGTACCAGTCAACGTACGTAGGGGCTTGGCGGAACGCGATGCGGGGATGGGGCGACGTAGCGAGTGACAATCGGCATGTATGCAACCACCTCCGATTGGGCGCGAGCTCCGAGGCGAGGCTTGCTTGGCCCAACTCAAGCTGTCCTTCCGGCCAACTATGCAAGCCGAGCCGTTCGACACATCCCCGTGTCGTGTTCCGTCAAGCCCCGTCTTGCGGCGCCGCCCGGTTCCGTGGAGCCTCGTGTCGCGTTTTTCCGCGCCCGGCATGCTCCGGGGGCTCAGTCGATGCCGTATGCGCGGAGCTTTCGTTGCAGTGTTCGGCGATCGATGCCGAGCGCCGAGGCGGCGCGGGTGATGTTGCCGTCCATCTCGCGAAGCACCCGCTCGATGTGATCGCGTTCGACGTCGGCGAGGATCGTGCTGCGGCTATCGGCGTCCGATGATGGGGGAACCGTGCTTCTTGCGTTCCCGAATACGCTCGCCGCGATCATCCGCCGGATCAGGTCTGGATCGACGACATCGCCGATGGAAAAGAGCGAGGCGCGACGAAGCACGTTGAGAAGCTCGCGCACGTTGCCGGGCCAGTCGTATTCTCGAAGTGCGGCCAGCGACTCGGGGCTGAGCTCGATATCGCTCTTGCCGAGACGTGCGAGAAGGTGCTTCGCCAGAGGCTTGATGTCTTCGACGCGCTCGCGAAGAGGCGCGATCACGACGGGAAACACCTGCAACCTGAAGTAGAGATCCTCCCGGAAGCGCCCGGCCTGCGTTTCGATCCACAAATCGCGATTGGTTGCGGCGATGATCCGCACGTCGACGTCGACCTCGCCCGACTCCCCCACCGGACGAATGGACTTCGTCTCGATGGCGCGAAGGAGCTTGGCCTGGCTTTGGAGCGGAAGCTCGGCGAGCTCGTCGATGAACAGCGTGCCCCCATCGGCTTCCCGGAAAAGCCCCTGCCGGTCGCTGTGGGCGCCCGTGAAGGCGCCGCGCTTGTGTCCGAAGAGCTCGCTCTCGAAGAGCTCGCGCGGAACGCACGCTGCGTTCATCGCGACGTAGGGCCCGGCGCTGCGCTTGCTCTGACTGTGGATTTGCCTTGCAACGACCTCCTTGCCGGTTCCGGTTTCGCCGAATATGAGCACGGTCTCGTCGGTGGGAGCGACCGTACGCACGAACTCCCGCACTTCCTCCATCATGGCGCTCACGCCGATCAGGGGAACCAGATCGGAAGCGACTCCGGCTTCGACCCGCGCTTTCTCCGCCAATGCCTGCTGAAGCAGAGGTTTGAGGATGTCGGCATCGACCGGCTTCTCCAAGAACGAAAACGCACCGAGCTGCATCGCTTCGACGGCCGCCTTCACCGTGCCGTGCCCCGTCAACACGATGACGCTCGTCGGAATCGAGCCGCAGCGCCGGAGCACCTCCAACCCGCCGATGCCCTTCATCTTGAGGTCGAGCAGCGCGACATCCGGCGGGTCTTGGTCGCAGAGTATCTCGACCGCCTCTTCGCCGCTGCCAGCCTCCGAAACGCCATAGCCGGCGCGCCTCAACGCCTTGGCCATCGCAAAGCGAAAGGCTGCATCATCGTCGATGATCAAAACGCTGCCGCGCATCATGGAAGCGCACGGTGGTGTACCCTCGGCGCTTTGGCAAGCCCGGCCGGGAGCTTGATTCGTGCGCAGGCGCCGCGGGGCTTACGATTCTCGATGGTCAAATCCCCACCCATGGTCTGCACCAACATATAGGACGCATAGAGGCCCAGGCCAGTCCCCTCGCCGGGAGGCTTGGTGGTTGCAAAAGGCTCGAAAAGTCGCCCCTGGATGCTCCGATCGAGCCCAGTGCCTTCGTCCTCCACAACGATGTGAACCAGCGAGCCACGGCGTTCCGCGGAGAGCCAAACCAATCTTCCTCCAGACTCCCGATTAGCATCCACTGCGTTTTGCAAGAGATTGACCAGGACTTGCAATAGACGGTCGGGATCGGCAGCCACGAGCATCTCATCGACCGACTCGTCGATCTCGAGCTTGGGCCCGCCTTCCTTCATGCCCGCAAACACAAGGGCCCGAGCCCGCTCGACGATGGGAGAGAGCCGCGCCGCCGAGTCGAGCCGCAATCGCGGCAGCGTTCCTCCCGTCAGCAAGGAGTGAGTGATCTGCCCAAGGCGGCCCGTTTCGTCACGGATGAGCGCGGCCGACTCTGCGAGGTCGGAGCGGAGCGCGTCGTCGACCTCGAGCAGCTTGATTGCCTCGCGCATGTCAGCGGCCAGCGTCCGAATCGTGGCGAGCGGTGTGTTGAGCTCGTGGGCCACGCCCTGGGCTACGCGTCCAAGGCTCGCCAACCGTTCCGCATGAAGCAAACGGCGCTCGGCGAGCAGGATCTCGGTCCGGTCGACGTACAGGTTCATGATGCGAGGCTCGTCTCCCCCACGGGATGCGAGCGGAAACGACAGCATCTCGAACCAGCGTTCGCCTACCGAAAACCGGCAGCGCCCCTCGGCACCCTCGTCCCGTGCGCGCCAGACGGGGCACAAGCCCGCGGGGGTCGTCTCGCATCTGCGCGACGCCACGGGGCATTCCCAAATTCCTTCATCCGTCGGCGTAGGTGCGAGCTCGTCGGCCAGGCGATTTCGCCATTCGATTTCTCCGTCTGCCGATACCACTTCGAGGCCCGCCTGTAGCTCATCCAATGTGTTCGAAATGACCTGGTATTCGAGCTCGGCTTGATCGCGAGCCCTTCCGAGGGCTCGCTCTCGATCACGAAGCTCGCGCACGGCATGGAGCACGACGTAGGCGACCGCGCCCACGGTCGTCATGAATGCCGCCACGTTGGCGATGGTGTCCCAGGGAGGCGCGGGATCCCACGTGCCGATCTTGAGGGCGGTGAGCCACTCGGTCAGCGCCAAGAAGCCGGCGCCTGCAAAGGCTGCGGCCGTCGCGATGAGCGTAGCGCCCGGACCGCCGAGAATGCCGATCAGGGCGAGATGGAAGACGTAGAAGCCGATGAACGGAGAGGAAATGCCGCCCGCAGCCCACAACACGACTGTGAGTAACACCAAGTCGACGAGCGCCTGAGAGACTGCGGCCCTCTGACCCGTTCCCGGGCCGGGCGCGCGGCGGAGCAGCAGGTAGTTGTACACACTGCCCGCGGCCACGACCGCGAGAAACACGGGCCACGCGACCCCCGGAAAGTACCCTGCAGCCGCGAAGCCCGTGGCCACCAGAACGCCAGCCATGGCAATCCATCGTAGCGATATCAACCAGCGAATGCGGTCGGCGGTGAAATCGTCACGCTCGAAGGAGTCGGCGAATACGCTCGAGCGGTTGGGTTCCGAAGCCATCATGCAGTCTGGGGATTTGGGGTCGATCGAGCCTCTTGACCAGGTTACAACGAACCGAGCAATCGATGGCAGGAGAATCGAGCGAAAGACGGATGATCATAGCCATCCTTCTCACGTCCACCTTGCTGACCATGCTGGGTATTGCCGGGCTTCTGCGGGGCGCCTACGACCTCTCGCTCGCCCCTCTTCCAGAAGACGTCCGGGACCTCTACGAGCCCGGCGCGGAAGTCTCCGAAGCGGAGGTCCAACTGCTCGAAGCCCAGGTGAGCAATCCATATCGCCGACCGATGGCCGCAGCGAACGTGGTAGTGTCTTCGCTGGTGTTGATCGGCAGCTTCTTGTTGAGTTGGCGGCGAAAGCTCGCCCAGTGGTGGATCAAGCAAGCCGTGGTCGCCAAGCTGATCTGGATCGCGGCGTACACGGCGTCTCTCATTGATCACATCGAGGCGACCTTCTCTCCGCTGCCGCTCGACCAGTCCGGTGCGGGACTCCCGGAGATCATCGGAGGAGTCATTCTGGTGAGCTTCTTGAGCGCAGTCATACATCTCGCGGCTCTCTATCGAGCGACGCGTCCGGACATTCGGCAATTCATCGAGTCGACCGCCAAGCAGCGCGGCAGCTGAGGCATTTCAGAACTGGACGCGCCGCATGACGGCGCGAGGCAGTGCACGGATCACCGCCATGATGAAACGCCACGGCGCGGGCGCGTACACGACAGGGGATCCCCGATCGATTGCGCGCAGGACCCGCCTTGCCACGTCGTCGGGCTCCCCTGCAAATGGGGGCGGCTCGAGCCCCGCGGTCATGCTCGTTTTCACGAAACCCGGCTTCACGGTGACCACTCGCAGGCCATCGGCGCGGTGCTTGTGATCCAGGCCCTCGAGGTAGCGGGTCAGACCAGCCTTGGCGGCCCCGTAGATGATGACGGGCTTGCGGCCTCGCTCACCGGCGACCGAGCTGAAGACACACAGCGTGCCGCCGCCCTCTTCGAGCAGCGCCTTCTTGGCGGCCTCGCAAAACACCAGGGTACTGGCGAAGTCCACGCGAGCCAGACGCTCGGCGAGCTGCGGGTCGGACTCGAGCTCTTCTTGCGTTGCGAAGAGGCCGGCGGTCACCACGACCGCGTCCAAACCTCCGAGCGCGTCCCGCGCCTCGTCGATCGCTCGGACGAACCCCTCGGGTTGCTCGAGGTCGCAGCTCACACACGGCACGGTGCCTGCTGCCCCGCGCACCTCGAGGTCGGTGGCGCTCCTCTCCAGATCGTCGAGGCGCCTTCCAAGGAGGCAAATCGAATCGCCGCGCTCGGCCATCAGACGCGCAAGCGCTCTTCCCATCCCCTTGGTCGCCCCGAGAAACGCAACTCTCATCTCAATCCCCCAGCAAGCGCACCGACTGCGCGCTTCGAAATCGGCGTCGTGGATCCCAGCGGTCCCGAATCGCCCGAAACTCTTCGAGACGGGCGCCCTCCATCGCTTCGAAGTGCTCACGCCTGGTGAAGGAGTCCTTGGCCAAATAAATGCGCCCCCCCTCCTGCAGCACCTGCTCGTTGAGCGCGTCGACCAACGTTTGCGTGTCGTCGCGAACTGCGATGTCGAGCGCCAACGTGATTCCGGGGCGGGGAAACGACAGAACGCCCCTGCTCTCACGGCCAAAGTCTTTGATGACGCACAAGAAGGACGCGCCGCCATGCTTCGTCAAGACCTCCAGCACGCGACGTGCGGATCCGCGGCCCGCCTCACGCGGAAGCACACACTGGTACTGGGTAAAGCCCCTGCGGCCGTACATGCGGTTCCAGGACCGGATAGCGTCCAGCGGATAATAGAAGGACTCGTGGCTGACCACGCCGCTCGACCGAAGACGCCATTGCTTTCGGTAGTAGAGCTCGTTGAAGATTCGAATGGTCAGCCCGTTTAGAATCCACTCGGGCCAATCGAATCGAAGGCGAGGTCGAAAGCGCTTCTTCGGGCGCTGGCGCGGAGCCTCCGAGGGCTCTGCCCAACGGCCCGTCATGAGTATCCCTCGCCCCATGTGCTTTCCGCGGGCGAGGCCGTCGATCCATCCCATGGTGTAGGGCCACTCGGGCGCTGCCTCTTCGAGCGCATCTTGAAACTCGTCGATGTCGTGGATGCGCCGGCTTTCCTGCCAGATCCACTGCGATGGAATGCGACGCAGCCCGAATTCGACCTCGAGAACGTGTCCGGTCAGGCCCATGCCGCCGATCGTCGCTCGGAAGAGGTCGGGGTGCTGCTCCTGAGAGCATTCCACAACCCGGCCGTCGGCAACCCGCATCTTAAGCGAGGTGACGTGATGGCCGAAGTTGCCGTCCTTGTGCTGATTCTTGCCGTGCACGTCGGCCGCAACCATGCCCCCAAGCGTCACGAACTTGGTACCAGGCGAAACGGGCGTGAAGTACCCCCGAGCCATCAGCAGCCGATTGAGCTCACTCAACGAGAACCCGGACTCCGCTCGAAAGAGCCCCGAGCCCTCGTCGAAGCGCAGAATGCGATCGCCGAGCGTGGTGTTCAGCACGTCGGGCAGATCGGGCGCAGGAAGAGATGAATCACCGTAGGAGCGCCCGAGCCCACGAGAAAGATTCGCCTCTGCGCTGAGTCGCTCGAGGTTTTCCCCGAGATGCTCGCGTCCCTCGGCCGAATGTCTTCCCCAACCCGAAAGCGTGGACAATGGTGGCTCGCTCATGGCCAGCGCAGTGTAGCCCGATGTTTCCCGAGGCCCTAACGCCCCCGCTTGGGCATGAGCTCCTCGCGAAGCTCGTCGGCTCGATCGGTCCGCTCCCACGTGAAGGTCTTCTCGGTACGTCCGAAATGCCCGTATGCCGCAGTCGACGCGTAGATGGGTTGCAACAGGTCCAAGGTCTCGATGATTGCAGCAGGCCGAAAGTCGAACATGTGGGAAACGAGCTTGCTGATCTGCTCGTCCGGAACGGCGCCGGTTCCGAAGGTCGTGACGTACACACCCATCGGTTTGGCCACACCGATCGCGTAGGCAACTTGCACCTCGCAGCGTGAAGCGACCTTCGAGGCGACGATGTTCTTCGCAACGTAGCGTGCGAAATACGCTGCGCTTCGGTCCACCTTGGATGGATCCTTGCCGCTGAAGGCGCCGCCGCCATGTCGGCCCATGCCGCCGTAGGTATCGACGATGATCTTGCGGCCCGTGAGGCCGGCATCGCCAAACGGACCCCCGACCACGAAGCGCCCCGTCGGATTGATGTGAATCTTGGTCTTGTTGTCGAGCATGCTCGCCGGAAGGGTCGGCTTGATGACTTCCTCGATGATGGCCTCTCGAAGGGTGCGCTGCTTCCAGCTCTCTTCGTGCTGCGTCGACACCACGATTGCATCGAAGCGCCGCGGCCTATCGTCCTCGTATTCGACCGTGACCTGAGTTTTGCCGTCGGGACGAAGCCCGTCGATGATGCCCTTCTTACGAACGTGCGCAAGCCTGCGCGCCAATTTGTGGGCGAGGTCGATCGGCATCGGCATGAGCTGGCGCGTCTCGTTGACGGCAAAGCCGAACATTAGACCCTGATCCCCGGCGCCCTGCTCTTTGGTGGCGCTCGAGTCGACACCGCGGGCAATGTCCGGAGACTGTTGCTCGACGGCAGCCAAGATCCCGCACGTCTCCGAGTCGAATCCCATCGAGGAGTCGGTGTACCCGATCTCCGCGATCGCCTTCCTGGCGATCTTGGGAATCTCGACCACTGCCTTGGAGGTGACCTCTCCCCCACAGACGACGAAGCCCGTCTTGACCATCGTCTCGACGGCAACCCTCGAGCGCGGATCCTGCTCGAGGTAGGCGTCGAGCAGGGAATCGCTTATCTTGTCGCAGATTTTGTCGGGATGACCTTCGGTCACCGACTCGGAGGTGAACAGGTATTGGCTCATGTCGGCGTTGCCTCTTATCCGCGACCGCGGCGCTAGTCAAACGGGGTGAGGGAGCCGCCGCCGAAGCTGCGACGCCGGCTCCGAAAAGAGAGCAATTCGCTCAGAAGGAGACCGGAACCTCCTCCTGGTAGGTGGCGAAGACGTTGAGCCGGTAGGGGTTGCAGTCGTTACGTAGCTCGTTGGACCCGACCCCGACGAGAAGCGTGGCAGTGAGGGAGCTCGCATCGTCGTCGCATCGTCGAAGAATGCCGACTGTATTTCCCTCTGCCACGCAGAACTTGATGTCATCAATCGAGTCCGTCGAGGCCGAGCAGTCGATCATCCCCTCGCGTCCGTCGGGGCACAGGTACGTCATGTAGAGCACGTGCTCGCTCAGGCTGTTCGAGACCTGCGCGATGATTGGCGTGGAGGAGTGAAGCACCCGCAGCGCGTAGTAGTCGACGTCGTTAGAGCTGTGCAAGGTGGCCGGAAACTCCATAGACCAGACCTCTTGATTGCAGTTGAACCCGACGCCGTCCCCGCACACCAAAGAGAACGTGTCGAACGAATCGTTGGGCTCGAATTGATCCTCACATACGCATCGCCCGGCCTCGCATCGGTACCCGGCAGGGAATCCGTTGCCCGCGCAAGTACCGCAAAGCTTGTTCGAGCCGCAAATCGTCGCAGTGCCGCATTCGACGCCTTCTGCCTCGCAGGTGCAATCCCCGATACAGTCATAGCGGAGCTCGTTCGTGAGCACGCATTCTTCCCCGTTCGCACAAGGCGGGCAGTGAGAAACGCCGCCGCATCCGTCGGGAAGACCTCCGGGAGGTGAGCACTCGTTCTTCGTGCACGGATAGATGGGCTCGCCGTCCGGGCAACCCGAATCGCAAGTGGCGCCGGAAGGACACACGCAACGGTTGTCGACACACACGTAGTCGCCGAAGCAATCACCGCAGGAGATGGTCTCCTGCCCGCCCGCGCCGCCGCAGCGGATCGGGATGGACCCGCACTGCGCGCCGCCTTCAAAGCTCGCACAGGTGTTCTCCGCACAGCCGCACTCGAAATTCTGGCCGTTCGCGCCGCATTCGGTTCCCGGAGGGCAGTCCCCGCATTGGACCGCTCCGTCACAGCTGTCGGGTAGCGAGCCGCATTCGATCGGAATGCCGATGCTGGCGAACTCGGCGATGAGCTCCTCGCAGGTCTTGGGCTCGCAGGGGGGTTCCTTGGAATCGTAGCAACGACTGTCGCTGCTCCAACAAAAATAGCCGGCCGGGCAGTCGGAGGGTTGGCCGCAGGCGAAAAGACCGTTCGGGATGGTGACGTCGCAGCCAGCCAGACCGAACACCACCATGAGCAGAGACAAACGTACACGCATCAGAAGGTCCCCCTTACCGAGATGCCCGTGGGCCCGATGCTGACCTCGGGCATTGCTTCTTCGTGGCCGCCAGTCAGCTGCCAGATGATGCCGCCGATGACGGCGGCGCCGCCGATGCCCATCAGCGCCACGCCCGCCTTGGTGCGACGCGGACCGCGCTCCGCCATCTCCTCCACCGAGGAGTAGCTCGACCCGGGCGGCGCGCTCTCGACCTTGTTCTCATCGCGCTGACCGAGGCCGACCAAGATCGCCCCGGTGACCAGTGCCGCGCCTCCTGCGCCGATCGTGATCCAAGGGCCGGGCCCCGGCCCCACGTAGCGTGTGAGAGGACGCTCCGCCTTGATCCGTGCGGCAGCTTCCACGGCTGCCTTCCGCGCCTCGATTTCGGCATCGAGCTCAGCGCGCTTGCGCGCTTCGATCGACGCGCGCAAGACCTCGATTCGGCTCTCCACGTGCTCGCGATCGGCGGAATCCGGGCGAGCCTCGAGGTAACCCTCGTATGCCCGGAGCGCATCCTCGTCGAGGCGCATCCGATCGGACACAGTCGCGATGTTGTAGAGAAGGTCGGGGCTGCCGGTGAGCTCGTAGGCCTTCTCGAAGCTGGTGAGCGCAGCTTCGAAGTCGCCGTCTTCATACGCGCGGCTCCCGTCAGCGAATGCCTTCTTCGCATCCGAGATGCGAGCGTCCCACCTTTGTGAGCTCTGGGCGCCCGCATGCGAGACCCAAGCGAAGGCCACGAGTGAAAAAGCTACGATGCCACGGAACCGCATCTTCCCCCCAGGAGTAAGAACGCGCGTAGAAGGCGCTCCTACAACCTAGCAGTCCAAAAATGCGAATGCTCAAATGCGGACGACGTGGGGCGGAGCGCCTCGCGAGATCCGCGTGTCGCCTTCCCACTCTTCGCCCGAATGGGGATAGTCGAGATTGTAATGTAACCCACGACTTTCCTTGCGGGCGCTAGCGCAACGAATGATCAGCTCCGCGACGTCCGCGATGTTCCGAAGCTCCAGCATGTCGCGATTGACGAGATGGGCCCAGTAGTACTCTCTGATCTCGTCTTGCAGCATTTCGATGCGCCGGGCCGCTCTTCGCAGGCGCCGGTCGCTTCGCACGATGCCCACGAAGTTCCACATGAACCGGCGTATCTCATCCCAGTTCTGAGAAACCACCACGGCCTCGTCACTTGGAACCGCCTCGCCCACGTCCCAGTCCGGCACCTTGACCGGCGAGCTGGCAGCGGTGCTTTGCGCCGCGGCAACGGCCGCGATCGCCGTCCGATGTCCGTACACCAGACCCTCGAGCAGGGAGTTCGACGCGAGGCGATTGGCACCGTGAAGCCCCGTGCAGGTCACCTCGCCGACCGCCCAAAGGCCGTCGAGCGTGGTGCGCCCGCTGGTATCAACGACCACTCCTCCGCACATGTAATGAGCCGCGGGAACGACCGGAATCGGTTCCTTCGTCATGTCGATCCCGAACTCCAGGCACCGGGCATGGATGTTCGGAAACCGCTCCAAGAGGAACGACGAAGGCTTGTGAGTCATGTCGAGGTACACGCAATCATCGCCCAGTCGCTTCATCTCGTAGTCGATGGCACGCGCCACCACGTCTCGAGGCGCCAGGTCCTTCATCTCGTGGTGCCAGGGCATGAACGCCTCGCCACTACGCAACCGCAAGATGCCGCCCTCCCCTCGCAACGCCTCGCTGATCAGGAAGCTCTTGGCTTCCGGATGAAACAAGCACGTGGGATGGAACTGAAAGAACTCCATGTTGGCGAGCTCGGCTCCGGCGCGATACGCCATGCCTATCCCATCGCCGGTCGCCACGTCGGGGTTGGACGTGTAGAGATAGACTTTGCCGGCGCCCCCCGTTGCGAGAACCGTTGCGCGAGCGAGGAACGTCCTGACCTGACCGGTTTGCTCGTCGAGCACGTACGCACCAACGACTCGGGGAGGCCCCCCGAACTTGGAGGCCTCGACCAGATCGACGGCCATGTGGTCTTCGATGATCTGGATGTTCGGGGCCGCGGCCGCAGCTTCCACGAGGACGCGCTGAACCTCTTCACCCGTGATGTCGCCGGCGTGAACGACGCGGCGAGCGCTGTGGCCGCCCTCCCTGGTCAGATCGAGCGAGTGGCCTTCCTCGCTGCGGCTGAATTGCGCGCCCAGCTCGATCAGATCCCGGATTCGTTCCGGCCCGTCACGAACCACCATTTCGACGACCTCGGGATGAGACAGCCCGCCGCCGGTGCTCAGCGTGTCGTGTGCGTGGGCCTCGAACGAGTCCGATGGATCGAGCACTGCAGCGATGCCGCCCTGCGCCCAATTGGTGGCGGAATCCGTGCGGCTTCGTTTCGTGACCATGATGACCGATCCATGGCGCGCCGCTTCGAGCGCAAAGCTCAAACCGGCGACGCCGCTTCCGAGCACCAGATAGTCACTTTCCACTCGCATGAGCCGCGGAGTCTACCAGGCGATTCGCGCCTAGCTATCCGCTTTTTCGCGACCCTCAGAGGGCCAGCTCCTCGGGACGGCGGGGCCCCGCGGGCGGCACGAAGTACTGAAAATAGCTGACCTCATATCCCCCGAGCGTATCGACCACGTGGTCCCCCAACAGGTAACCCGAGACCGAAAGGCGAGCTTCCCCGTCGGGGAGGAACGTCAATACGTCGAAGGCCCGCGGCTGAAACAGCTCGACCAGGGCCCCCACCAGATCACTCAGCTTGCCCCGAAAATCATGATTGGTTTCGAAGCTCACGTAGCTGCCGGTATCTTCCGGCGTCACGTGAACCGCATAGTATTCGGACGCTCTGAGCGCGTTGAGGGAATATCCGACGGGCTTGAAGACATGTTCGGATGTGGTGAAGCCGGGAAGAATGGCTTCGAGGCCGAGTGAAGCCGCCATCCTGGCCTGTCTCTGGTGCGATCCGGCGACGAAGCGCTCGGCTACGTCCGGATCGATGGCGTGCATGAGCACTTCGAGCGTTGGATCGGTGGTCTGCGGACGAAACGGACGGGTGGTGTGGAACATCTGAATGTAGTGCCCGTGCTCGTCACCGAAGCGGATGGCTCGCCCAGGCAGCATGGCCTGCAGACGCCGCGCGTCGTCGTAGAACGTCGTCGGTTGGTGCTCCGGGTAGTGCTCGTTCTTGCGCTCGTAGACCATGAACGCCACCGCATCGGGCGGAATCGATCGAAGGGTCTCCTCGACGGCAGCGACCAGCGTGGTTTGTCCGCAGGTGATGATGACGAACCAATGGTCGAAAACGAACAGGCTGGATTCGCTCAGGAGATAGCCGTCACATTGGTCGTTGCGAAGAACCGACAGCACCTTCGTGCCCGCCGCCGCGACCACGCGTCGCCACATCTCTTCGCCGAGGGAACGAAGCGACGGGAAGTCGGGGGTCACCACCAGCTCCAGCTTTTTTTCGGGTCCTTCGAAAAAGCGCGGCATCGCCATGGGGACGCCCATGATGCGCCCATGAGCCGCGATTGCAAGCAAAGGAGGCGCATTTTGGCATGACGAAGCACCCGGAGATACACTACCGGGCGATGCTGCGACACGTGGCGGTAGGAATCGGCGCAGTGACTTTGATCCTGAGCGCGGCATCGTCCGTGCGAGCAGACATCTATCGCTGCAAACGTCCCAATGGCGCGCTCCACTACACCAACATTCGCGAGCCGGGGCGCCGATGCGAGCTGGTGGTTCGAGGCAGTAGCAAGAGCAACAGCGCCAAGAAGAAGACAACGAGCTCGCGGGCTCCGGGCAGCCGTGGCACCAAGGACCCCGCGCGGTACAGCCGCTACGATGCGCTGATAGACGAGGCCGCGCAGCTCTATCAGCTTCCGCATTCTTTCATTCGCGCAATCATGCGCGTCGAAAGCGACTTCAACTCGACCGTCGTGAGCCGCGCAGGTGCGATGGGCCTGATGCAGCTGATGCCGATGACGGCGCAATCGATGGGCGTGTTGGATCCATTCGATGCTCGTCAGAACATCCTCGGCGGCGCCCGCTATTTGCGCCTCCTCGCGAACCGCTTCAGCGGCGACTTGGTGCTCACCGTAGCCGCGTACAACGCCGGCGAGGGCGCAGTGGAGAAGTACAATGGCATCCCGCCATACGAGGAAACGCAGCGGTACGTACGCCGCGTGCTAAAGCACTACTACGCGTATCGCACCGAGAGCAGCCCCTAAACGATGACTTGGACGGTGGTCGCCGCAGTGGTCCTCGGAGCGCTTTCGCCCGTGGTCCGAGGTCTGGTCTGGGGCGTTCCGGTCGGCTTCCTTTCCGTTGCAACCGTGCTGCGGTCGTTCATCGGCTCGGCGCTGACGGTGCTAGTGATTGGCGGCGTTGCGTTCTTCGCCCTTCGAGCAGCAGCGTTGCCGCCAGAATGGGTCGACATGGGGACTGGGCTGCTCGGGGGTGTGCTCGGTTTGCTGCTCTTGCTGAGCTCGGCCCGAAGGATGCGGGACGTACGTGGGCTTTCGATCTTGTGTCAGCGTTTGCAAGAAGAAGACGTGAGGCCGCAGGCCATGCGCGCCCTCGACCGCCTGCTCGATCGCGTCCGCCGTGAAAATCCGCAGCGATACATCGCGCTCGTACTGATGGCCACCGGACCTCTCACGCAGGCCGGCATGTGGAACGAAGCACGATCCCGGTTGCGCGGGTTGGACGACGAGGTTCTCACCGGGCCACAGTCCGTCCTACGGAATCAGGCGCTCGCGACGTGCGAGCTCCAATTCGACGACATCGATGCGGCGCAGCGCGCCATCGATCGCATCTCCCGGCCTACGGAGAGCTCGATCGAGGTCTGGCTCGTTGCCCTGGAAGCGCTGTTGATGGCGCTACGCGGAGACTCGGAACGCGCGCTCGGGCATCTCGGAACGCAGGACACCGAAGACAATCCCTCTTTGCGGGCTTCGCATCGTCTGGTCCGAGCGCACATTCTCGCGAGCCGGAGCGACGAAGAAGCGGCCGTCGCAGAGCTCGAGATGCTTCGACGGGAGGCGGGACGCGCCGGCCTCGAGCGTGTGGTCCGTCCGCGCGGCCCGGCGAGCCCATTGGCCGAGCAACTGCTCCAATCCGAGAATCAGTCGGGCTGAAAGATCACGTCCTGCGTCAGATCGGTATCGTAGAACTGGTCGTAGCGGTCGAACGTCACGGCTCCGAAGGTATTGACCACGATCGCGAACACAGCACAGGCCGCGAAGACGAAGCCGAACCGGCGCCGGCTCAATGCGACGAGCACGAGAAGCAGCGGAAGGTAGTCGAGGGAGAACCGGTAGCCGAACTGAACCCATCCGGTGTTCTGATAGAGGAGCGTGCAAAGCGCCGTGGGTAAGACCGCCGCCCAAAGCGCGACGATGGTGGAGTCGACTCGCTTCGGCCACAGGCTCCACAAGAGGTTGGGCGTGGTGAACCAGAGCGCGAGGCCGTGGCGTGTGATGCGAATGAATGGGCTCGACTCGATCAGCCAGGGCAAGGACAGTAAAAAGACCGTCAGATTCCTGGGCAGATAGTGCGTGCTGAACAGCCCCCAGGTCTCGATTCGGGCCCGCCAGCGCACCTGAAGGAACCGATGGCCGAGCTCGAACGGGTCACCGAAGCGGGCCTGGTTGTGCCACATCAGGGCGATCCCGACGAGACCGAGTGGTATGGCGAAACGGGCGACCCGACGGAGCCATGGACCCCAAGAGCGCTCGGCTGCGCCACCCTCCGGGGCAGTCCTCGCCTCGATCAGGAAGAAGGGCGCGAGCAAGAGCGTCGCTGGCCGGCAGGCCACGGCGAGGCCCAGGGCGAGCCCCGCAAGCAAGGGACGCCGTCCCCCGAGCGCCCATAGAAGAAAGAGACAAACGAACGCCACGGCGCAAACGTGCGCCGCGAACCAGACCGTCCCCTGCACCGCGACGAAGTAGTAAACGGAGCCGACCGCAAAGATGGCGGTGACGAGCAGATCCTCCGCTACGCTGCGGCGGCTCCGGCCGGATTCGCAAAGGAAGCGCAGAACGACGAACAAGAGCGCGGGTCCGAGCCCGGCGAACAGCACCCAGAACAGCGCGTCCAGGGTGGTCAGCCCGAAGACGGCGACCACGGGCAAGAGAAGCACCGCCGGTAGAGGCGGGAACGAAACGTACCAACGGTACCGCTCTGCGTCTGGACCCGAGAACGAATAACGTCCTTCCGGACAAGGTCCCTTTTCGAGCGTATCGAAGCATGCCCAATCGTTCGTCCCCGGTGCGCTCGACCCGAGGTCCAGACGACCGTGGAGCCACGCGTTGGCGAGGTGCACATAGTGGTTGTTGGGCGAAGGGCGCGTCAGGCGTCCGGCTGCAGTGGCGGCGTAAACGCTCGCGCAGACCAGGAAGATCGCGAACGGAACCACCGAGCTTCGCTCCCAAATCGACACCACGGCAGCATAGCCGGAGCGCCGGAGCGGACCGAAGTTTGTCCACCTTGACGGAACGAAACCGCCGCCTTACAGGTTTTTGGTTCGCCGACAGGAGGTTTCGATGGGGTCGCTCACCCTCGATGCAGTCACCCAAGCGCTTCGCAACGTCGAAGATCCAATCTTCCGCAGGTCCCTTGGCGACTTGGGGACCCTGCTCGACGTCCGCGTCGACGAAGGCAAGGTCCGAGCGAAAGTCAGGGTGAGCTCTCCCTCCGAAGAGGTACGGCGGGCCATCCGCGAGCGCATTGACGCAGCCCTCGAGCCGCTCGACGTGCAATTCGTGGAGCTCGATTTCGAGGTCAACGTCCCGACCCGCGAAGCGACCAGCACCGACCCGATCCCCGACGTCCGAAACGTCATCCTCGTGATGAGCGGCAAAGGGGGCGTCGGAAAGAGCACGGTCGCAACGAACCTGGCGCTGGCGCTGCGGCGTCTCGGCACACGGGTGGGGCTGCTCGATGCCGACATCTACGGCCCGTCCCTACCCACCATGCTGGGCATCGAGGGGCAGCCGACTTCGAAAGACGGGAAGCGAATCCAGCCATTGCAACGTTTCGGCATCAAGCTGATGAGCATCGGCTTCCTTTTGGAGGACCCAAAGCAAGCCGTGGTGTGGCGGGGACCCATGCTTCACGGAGCGCTGCAACAGTTCGTGACGGACGTCGATTGGGGCGGGCTGGACTACCTGATCATCGATTCGCCCCCGGGCACCGGCGACGTGGCGCTCACGCTCGCACAGAAGCTCCGCCTGACCGGAGCGATCATCGTCACGACCCCGCAGGAAGTGGCCTTGCAGGACGTCTACAAGTCGGTCTCCATGTGCCGAAAGCTCAACGTGCCCATCCTGGGGGTGGTCGAGAACATGAGCTACTTCATCGACAGCGCCGGCGTGAGGCACGAGCTGTTCGGTAGCGGCGGCGGCGAGAAGATCGCCGAATTCGCCGATGCGCCCTTGTTCGGCCAGGTCCCCATCGACACGCTCGTCCGGGAATGGGGGGACCAGGGGACGCCCGTCGTCCAGGCAGCGCCGGCCTCGTTGGCAGGCCAAGCATTTGGAGCCATTGCGGATGCACTGGCCGAGCGTATCGCCAAGGAGCACTTCGACCGGGGCGGCGGAGAGTCCGCTCCCGCCGGTGAAGGCCCCAAGAGGCTTCGGATCCTTCGCTGAGCTATAAGCCTCCTAGTGGACCTTTTCGAGCGACAGGCAGAGGCCGGCTCACCGCTCGCCGACCGGATGAGACCCCGACGTCTCGAGGACGTGGTGGGGCAAGCACATCTACTTGGAGACGGGCACATCCTCGCGAGGGCCATCCGCGCAGATCGGATCCCGTCGATGATCCTATGGGGGCCTCCTGGGACTGGAAAAACGACGCTCGCGCACGTGATTGCAAACGAAACGAACTCGATCTTCGTTCCCTTCAGCGCCGTCCTCGGCGGGGTTCCCGAGCTGCGAAAGATCATCGCCACCGCCAAGGACCAGAAGAGTTACTACGGGAAGAAGACGATTCTCTTCGTCGATGAAATCCACCGGTTCAACAAGGCCCAGCAGGATGCCCTTCTGCCACACGTCGAAAACGGAACGGTCACGCTGATCGGAGCCACTACGGAGAACCCTTCGTTTGCCGTCAACTCCGCGTTGCTTTCGAGAACCCGGGTATTCGACCTAAAACCCTTGGACGCCGACGACCTGCGTCTCCTGCTCGAGCGGGCGCTCACGGACGAGCAGCTCGGAATCGGTCACGTGCCGCACACGGTCGATGACGACGCCATCGCCGCGATTGCGGAAAACGCACGAGGAGATGCCCGCCGGGCGCTGTCCGCGCTCGAGCTTGCGAGCGACTTCGCACAGTCGGCAGGGGTGGAGCAGGTCACCGTGGCCATCGTGCAAGAGGCGCTGGCGACACAGACGCTGCTCTACGACAAGTCCGGCGAAGAGCACTACAACGTCATCAGCGCGTTCATCAAGTCGATGCGGGGGAGCGACCCCGATGCGGCGGTCTATTGGTTGATGCGCATGCTCGAAGCCGGAGAAGATCCGCTATTCGTGCTTCGGCGAATGCTGATCTTCGCAAGCGAGGACGTTGGGAACGCCGATCCTCGGGCTTTGGAAGTCGCGGTCAGCGCCGATGCAGCGTTTCGGCGCTTGGGTATGCCGGAGGGCATCTTTCCCATCGCGCAGTGTTGCCTCTATCTGGCCAGCGCCCCGAAAAGCAATGCGAGCTACCGGGCTTGGCACGCGGCGCAAGCGGACGTGCAAGAGCACGGGGCCCTTCCGGTTCCGCTCAAGCTTCGCAATGCGCCGACCTCGGCCATGAAATCTTGGGGCTACGGAGAGGGCTATCGTTACCCTCACGACGAGAGCGGCTTCAGCGCGGGGGAGACCTATCTCCCAGACTCGCTCGTCGGTCGCCGCTACTACCTGCCCACGGAGCGCGGTTACGAAGCCCGGATCCGCGAGCGTCTCGACGCGTGGAAAGCCGCCTCTAAGGCGAAGGGGCGCGGCGGCTCGGGCGGGCCCGGCGGAGGAGAATCCTGAAGATCGCGGCACCGGGCTCGCCGTCCGCCTCGATGGATCCGCCGACGCCGTCGAGGACCACTGCTGCGGCAAAAAGACCGACGAAACGGCCGTAGCGGCCGTCGCTCCTGCCCTTCAGCAACCGCTGCCCCTCGAGTGTGAACGCCTGCTCCCTCAGCTCGGGGGCGATCGCTTCACCGGCGTCCTCGACCTCGATGACCACCCAGTCGCCTCGTTGATAGACGCGAATCGTCGCGCGCGGATCGGCCACGTTGGCCCGAGTGTTGTGCAGCAGAAGATCGACCACCTCGACGGCCACGTGAGCGCCCTGGGCGTTGAGCCCTTCGCCGGGTACGATCTCGACGGCGACCGGAACTGGCGTTTCAGCACGCTCGAGCCGCTCGAGGAAAACCCCCACATCCCCGTTGGCTGCTTCAACCGGAATCTGTCCGGTGAGCCAGCGGCTGATCCAGGCAAGAATGTCGAGCCCGCGGCGAAGCTCCCCCATGGCAAGCTTGACGTCCTGTAAGGCTTCCTGCGACTCGGCGTCACTAAGGCCGACCTCCTGCAGAAAGTCCACGTTCGCACTGATGGTGGCGGCTGGATTTCGAAGGTCGTGCACGAACAGGCCCAACACATGACCCAGCTCATCGGCATTGATCACTTCGGGCTTTGCCACCCAGTTTCCCTACCATGCAGGGCAACTCAAGGAAAGACGAGCACCTGCTCGGCCCCGCGCTCGTCGACGAGCGCAGCGATGTACGTCAGGATCGTGGCGCGACGGTCCAAGATTTCAGCGATCTGCGCTTCGCTCAGCAGCGGATGCGTCTCCGAGCTAGGGTCCTGCGCGAGCTCGGCGCGGATGGCCTCTTCATCAATGTCGATGAGATGATCGACCAGGCGTTTCGAAAAGCGCTCCGTGTGGATCAGGCCTTCCAGGAGCCTGTCATACCGCCTCGAAGCCAGAGGCTCGGAAAAGGCGCGATCATTGTCCCGGAGAAAGGCGCGCTTTCGGCTTCTGTTGGTCGGAAGATTGCCTCCGCTGAAGCGATCCCAGTTGCCGATCAAGAAATCGAATACCGCCATGGTCGAGAGGTCGCGCGCCAGCGCGGATCGGTCCTCCGGAATCTCGCCATCTTGGACCCAACTCCGCCACTTGTCGGTGTCCTCGAGGCCGATCGAGCGAAGGCCTTTGATCCAGTAGATCGCGGCCGCAGGCGCCGAGTCGTCCTCGTCCCAGAGAACCTTGCGCCGGACGGACCCGCGGCGATCTCGCAACTCCTCGTAGAAGCGGGTTCCGATCTCTTGCCAGGTGACTCGCCGGTAGATGGCGGGAGGCACGTTGTCCAAGCCGAGCAGGCGACCGATCCGATAGGCGGCAATCTCGTATTGGTATCCATGCTCCAAGCCCTCGCTGCGAAGCTTCACCGCAGCGGTGACGCGCGCGAGCGTTCGCATGCGCAGCACCACCGAGGTGTGTCCGACTGGCTTGAAGCTCCGAGATCGTGCCGTGGCGATGACGTCGAGGATCTCGTCTTGAGGCACGTCGGTGTCGACGAACGGGGGCAACGAACCCGACTCGGCCGTCGCAACCGAGGCGGCCCAGGCCACGAAGGCCGATGCGACAAGGGCGCTACCGAACGCCCGCGAAGAGATTCTTTGCAATGACCATCCGTTGGATCTGGGAGGTGCCCTCGTAGATCTGAAGGATCTTGGCGTCGCGCATCAGCTTCTCGACCGGATACTCCGTGATGTACCCGTTTCCGCCGAAAACCTGGACGGCGTCGGTTGCGACCTGCATTGCACTGTCCGCCCCGAACGCCTTGCTGTACGAGGCGACCAGGGAGTTGCGGCCGCCCTGATCGATCTGCCAGGCCGCCTTCCAAACGAGAAGCCGGGTGGCTTCGTACTTGATGCCCATCTCCGCGATCATCGCCTGCACCATCTGGTGCTCGGCGATGGGAACGCCAAACGTCTTGCGCTCGAGGGCATAGGCGATCGATTCTTCGAGCGCCCGCCTCATGATCCCACACGCCCCGGCGCCGATGTCCGGACGGGTGCGATCGAAGGTCTGCATGGCCAGCTTGAAGCCATGTCCCTCCTCGGCGAGCACGTTGGCAGACGAGACCCGGACGTCCTCGAAGTTGATGACCGCCGTGTTGCTGGCCCGCTGACCGAGCTTGTCTTCGGTCTTGCCCACGCTGACGCCGGGGGCGTCGCGATCGATGACGAAGGCCATGATCCCCCTGTGTCTGAGAGAGGGATCCACCGTGGCAAAGACGACATACCACCGCGCCCAGGCGCCATTGGTGATGTAGATCTTCTCACCGTTGATGATCCAATCGTTTCCGTCCTTTCGGCAGCGCGTCTGAATGCCAGCCGCGTCACTGCCGGCCGCCGACTCGGTGATCGCATAGGAAGCAAATACGGGCTCCGAGGTGAGCAAGCCCAAGTACTTCTTCTTCTGTTGGTCGTTTCCCGCGATGATGATGGGCGTCGCGGCGAGGGTATTGGCGGTCATGCTGGTCTGAATGCCGGTGCAACCAAACGCCAGCTCCTCGGTCAGCAGAACGTTGTCGAGCTCGGTCATGCCCGCGCCACCATACGCCTCGGGAATGGTTGGGCCGACGAATCCGAGCTCCCATGCTTCCTTGAACACGCCCATGGGGAACTGGTGTGTCTTGTCCGCTTCGGCAGCGACGGGAATGATCTTTTCGCGAGTGAAACGGCGCGTCTCGTCCACAAGTGTCTTCTGTTCGGCGGTCAACTCGAAATTCAGCATGCTGCTACCCCTTGATCAACGGCGCCGCTCTTGCTCGCGACGCTCGAGCTCGGCTCTCACGGCGCGAGCTCCCATTCGAAACCCGAACGCAAAGCCGATCAGCAGGACGCCCGGAATGTAGATGATGTGCGCGATGGACGGCATCAGCCGCCTCCGGAAGCCCGGAGCTCCGCGCTGAGCCGTTCGAGCTCCTCGGCCGTCTGTCTCTGAAGCCCTCGCATGCGCAAGAGGTAGAGAAAAATCAGAATCCAAACCACTGCGTAGGCGGCGAGCAACAGGCCGCCGCCAGGGATGCTCTCCGCCTCGGGGCCTGTCACCCCGACGAACTGCGTTGCACGCTCCTCGGCCGGCGTTTCTTCCGCCTGTCCCGACGCAGCTTCGGGCTCTGCGCCGGTGTCTTGGGCGCGAGCTGCAGGGCTGATGAGCAAGGTGCAGGCCAGCACGAGCGCGGCGATCAATGCATGCATGTCCATTCCTTCATCGATGCATCAGTTCGAAACGGAGCCGAGCGGCTTCCTCCCGCTGCCGCTCCGCAGAAGCGCGGGCCCATATCAAGAGCACGGCCAAGCCGGTGAACGCGATGAAGCTGAGGCCGAGCGCCCAGTACATCTCGGACTCGAGCCCTCCCCCTTTACCCGTGATGACGGTCGGGTGCACACCGCGCCAGCGCTGAACGCTGTAGTGAATCAAAGGGAGATCGATCAAACCGAAGAGGGCCAATCCCGCCGCAAATCGCTTCTCGACCTCGCCGGCGTTGCCCATCGAACGAAGCGCCAGATAGGCGGCGAAGATCATTCCGGCCAGCAAAGTGGTGGTCAGCCGTGGATCCCAGGTCCACCACACGCCCCACGCCTTGCGCGCCCACAAGGGTCCCGTCAGCAAGACGATCAGGCAAAACAACGTGCCGACTTCGGCGCCCGCGACCCCCAATGCGTCCCAACGGGCATCCCGCTTCAGCAAGTACACCGCGCTCCCCAGCGCCGAGGCTCCAAAGCCCAGGTACATCGCGTACGCGCTCGGAACGTGGAAGTAGAAGATCTTTTGGACGATCCCCATTTGCTTTTCGACGGGGGCGACGACGAAGATCGTGTAGAGCGTTGCGGCGAAGACCGCTAGGGTCGCGAACAACACTAGCGACCAAAGGGTCGTGCTAACGGTCTTGCTGGCACCGCTCATGATCGCGCTCGCCGGGGACGCTAGCATGCGCTTGGGGGAGCGTCAGCCTCGCAACCCACAAATTCCGCCGTCAAATTCCGCCGGTTGCCGCTGGTACGGGGCGCCGCTAAAGACGGCGCTGATGGATTTGCTCGACCGGCGGTTCCTTTTCGTTGTCGGCAAGGGCGGCGTCGGAAAGACGACGGTGGCAGCTGGCCTTGCCCTCGAGGCGAGCCGCCGCGGCAAGAAGGTGCTTCTTGCGCTGGTGAACTGCAAGGAGCGCGTGAGCCAGCTCCTCGACACCGAGCCGATCGGCCCCGACATCATCAACATCGGCGAGAACCTCGACGCCGTGAACATGACCCCCGACGCAGCGCTCGAAGAATACGGGATGATGATCCTCAAGGTGCGGGCCGTTTACAACGCCGTCTTCAAGAACAAGTTGGTTCGAGCCTTTCTGAAGGGCACGCCGGGTCTGGAAGCGTGGTCGATGCTCGGCAAGGCCTTTTACCACGCCTGTCCGCCCAAAGGGGACCCGGACTACGACCTGGTGGTCTTGGATGCTCCTGCGACGGGCCATGCGCTCGACATGCTCCGCGTTCCGTTCGTCATCGAGAGCGTCGCGCCCCCGGGCATTCTCCGGCGAGACGCTTCACGCGCCGTCGGCATGTTTCGAGACCCCGAGCGATCCGGGGCGGTCCTGGTGACGCTGCCCGAGTACATGCCGGCGAGCGAGACCATCGATCTGGCTGACGCGTTGACCAACGAGCTGCAGATTCCGGTGCTCCAGCTGGTGATCAATCGCGTGCTTCCCGTGCTCTTCGCCGAAAAGGAAAGGCCCGTGCTCGAGGCCTTGCCGTCCCAGATTTCCGAGGGCGAGATTCGTGGCCTCGCCATAGCGGGCAGGCGGCGCGTCCTTCGCGAAACGGTACAAGCCAAAGCGGTTCGCCAGGTGCGCAGCCACATCCACGCACCCTGTAGCGAGCTCCCGATCTACAGAGACTTGGAGGACGACCGGAGCGTCATGGACACCCTGAGCAAGGCTCTGCTGGAGACCATGTGAATGCTTGCGGCGGGACGACAATCCACTAGCCTCACTCGCGAATAACCATGCCAGGATCGGCAACGAAAGGTCTCTCCTTCCAAACCCCATTGATCTTCGAGCAAGGCGCGCGCGATCGTCATGCCGCGTCGCTCTCGCCCGACGACCTTCCCACCGTCGACGCGAAAGCCGTATTCGGAGAGATGGCGCGCGAGCTTCCGCCCGCGCTGCCGGAGGTTTCGGAGCCCGAAGCCTTTCGGCACTACGTTCGGTTGAGCCAACAAAACTTCGCGATCGACATCGGGATGTACCCACTCGGCTCGTGCACCATGAAGTACAACCCGAAGGTCAACGAGTGGGCGGCGCGCCTTCCTGGTTTCGTCGACCTCCATCCCTACATGCCCGACCCGCTCGTGCAGGGTGCGCTCGAGCTGATGTGGAGGCTCGAGCGGGGGTTGGCGGAGGTCTGCGGCATGGATCGCGTCTCCTTGCACCCGGCCGCGGGAGCACAGGGCGAGCTGACTGGCCTGATGATGATCAGGGCCTATCACCACGCGCAGGGACGAGACCCGAAGAAGGTGCTGGTGCCCGACACCGCACATGGCACCAACCCCGCCTCCTGTGCGCTCAACGGGCTCGAGGCGGTGCCCTTCCCCGTCGGCGACGCCGGGATCGTGACCACCGAGGCCATTGCCCCGTTCGTCGACGACGACGTCGCGGCAATCATGATGACCAATCCCAATACGGTGGGTCTGTTCGAGACGCACATTCCTGCGATTGCCGAGCTCGTGCACGGCAAGGGCGGCCTCGTGTACGGCGATGGCGCAAACCTCAATGCGTTGATGGGCAAGGCGCGCCCGGGCGATCTCGGCATCGACGTAATGCAGTTCAATCTCCACAAGACCTTCACCACGCCTCATGGCGGCGGGGGCCCGGGCTGTGGCCCGGTCGGCTACAAGGCCCTTCTCGACCCCTACGCGCCGGTGCCGGTGGTGGAGCAGCGGGACGGACGGTTCGTTCTCGACTACGAAAGCCGTCCCGCTTCGGTGGGCAGGCTCCGCGCCTTTCAGGGCAACTTCGGAATGATGGTGCGCGCCTACGCGTACCTGAGGGA
>LJTN01000048.1 GCA_001303415.1 Myxococcales bacterium SG8_38 | reverse complement strand
GTGGTCTCCTCGAGGGTCGGGGTCAAAGCGGAATCGCCTCTCGCTTCTGCAGCGGCCGAAAGCCGTTGGTCGATCGCATCGTCGTCCTTGCTCGCCTTCCACGTCTCGAGAGTCTCGGCCGCCGCCTTCCGCGCGCGCGCCTCCAGCCAGTCGGAGCGGTAGAGCTCTTCAGCCAGCTCGCGCTTGGCTTCCTCCACGGGCACGTCGCCTTCGCGAATCGCCAAGACCTCGATCACGTGAAACCCGTACGGGGTTCCGTACGGGGTTTCGACGACGTCGGAGATCTCGCCCACCTCGAGCGAGAAGAGCGCCTCGTCGAAGGATTCGGGCATGGTGCCCTTTGCGAGGAACCCGATGTCACCCCCGTTTTTCGCGGTGATCTGGTCGCCGCTGTATTTGCGCGCCAGTGCGGCGAAGTCCTCGCCCTTCACGGCTCGTGCCCTCAGCTCTTCGGCTTGTTTCTTGGCTTCGGCTTTCTGCTCCTCGGTGGCGTAGCTTCCGGCCTTGATCAGGATGTGCCGAGCGCGAGCTCGTTTCTCGAGGTTCGTGTACCGATGCTTGTTCGCTTCATACTCGGCCGCCAGTCGCGCCTCGTTGTCCGCCATCCATGCATCGAGGGCTGCCTGGGATGTCGAAGGCTTCTCCGGGGCATGGTACGCGGGCGCGAAACGAACGTACTTGATCTTGGCGGTATCGTTCTCCCGAACGTAGTCCTCCCAGACTTCCGCCTCGCTGACCGTGACCGAGGAAGCCACGAGGTCGCGCATCTTGGAGGCGAGGTACTCGTCCACCTGAGATTCGGCGAACTCGCCCACGCTTCGTCGCAGGCCGTTCTGGATGTAACGCTCCGCGAGCTCCTTGTTGAACGCGCCGTCCTTGTCGGTGAATGAGACCGGGATCTCGCCCTGCGGAAGCATGGGAGGCGCGCCCACCCCGAGTGACAGCAAGATGACACCATCCTTCACGAATTTCCGCATGACTTCTTCGGGGCTCATGGCGAAGCCCACTTTGCGGGCTTCGCGTGCAAGCAGCGTGCGGTCGATGAGGCCGTTGAGGACGAGCTCGGGCAATCGCAACGACTGCTGCGTTTCCTCGGGAAGCCTGCCGAAGTTGCCTACGGCGTAGGCGGCCTCGAAATCGCCTCGACTCAGCGTTCGATCGTAAACGCGTGCGAGATAGGAGCCGCCGCCTGCCGTGCATCCTTCGGCCTGACCGCCTCCGAACTGGAGCGCAAACACCGCCGAGAGCAGGACCACCAATAGAACGAGAAAGAACCCTTTGAGCTTATCCAACATGACCGATCGTGCGTTAAAGAGGCCGAACCATAGAGGAGAGGTCGGCGGCCGGCAAACCACTCTCTGTCGAGGTGGGCAGTTGGCGGGATCGGCAGGGGATTCTACACTCCCCTCGTCTCCGTCGCGTGGGGTAAAAGGGAGGGAACGTGACCCAAGGCTCGAGCCTGCCGCCGTTGAAAAAGAAGGACGGCAAATACGGTCTCATCGCATTGCTGCTCCTCGTGCTCGCTGGGCTCGGGCTCTGGCTCTTTTGGAACCCCGACCATCCTGCAGCTCCAGACCAAATCGCGGAGCCCGCGCCGGAGGTTACGACGCGCGAGCAGTTCGTACCCGAGCTAGAGATTCCCGCTGAAGCGGTCGAGGATGCTGGCGCAGGGGGCGAGGCGGAAGAGGAGCGGGTCGCCAAGCCGGATGAGGGCGGCTGGATACCGCCCGAAGACCGGGAATGCTTCGGTACGCTGCAACCTTCCGAGATCCGGAACGTGATCAACGGGCAGCCGCGCAAGCAGGTCCAGACCTGTTACGAGCGCCGCTTGAAAGACAACAACCTGCTTCAGGGCACGATGAAGGTGCTGCTCACGATCGACGCGAACGGAAACGTTCGAGCAATCTCCATCGAGGGATCACTCAACGACCCACAGGTTTATTCCTGCGTGAGGCGCGTGGCCAAGACGTGGAAATTCCCGAAGCCGAGAGGTGGCTGCGTACGCACCGAGGTGCCGTTCCAAATGACGCCCAAGCTGTGAGGGTCTAGGCGTTGGCGAATCGCAAGGCGTCTGCGACGTCGGCCGGGCTGCCCATGAAGACTGGAGTCCGTTGGTGCAGCTCTTTCGGTTGGATCGTGAGAATCCTGCTCTTGCCATCGGAGGCAACGCCGCCGGCTGCTTCGACCACGAACGCCATCGGCGAGGCCTCGTAGAGCAGACGCAGCTTGCCCTTCTTGTTCTTGATGTCGGGCGGGTATACGAAGATCCCCCCGCGAAGCAGCGTACGATGCAGATCTGCCACCATCGCGCCGATGTAGCGCAGCCTGTAGGCCTTCTTTTCAGGCGTGGGAGTCTTGATCCAGTCGACCCACTTCTGAATGCGCTCGTCCCAGTTGTGGTAGTTGCCTTCGTTGATCGAGTAGATGTTGCCGCGCTCGGGAATGCGAATGTTCGGATGCGATAGAAAGAACTCGCCGACGCCCGGGTCGTATGTGAAGCCATCGACTTGACTGCCGGTCGAGTACACGAGCATGTTCGATGAGCCGTAGACGATGTAGCCGGCTGCGACGATGTCGGAGCCCGGCTGCAAGAGGTCCTTCAGCGTTCCGGGCTGTCCTTCGGGCGTCACGCGGCGATGAATCGAAAAGATCGTTCCGATCGACGCGTTGATGTCGATGTTGCCGGAGCCGTCCAGTGGATCGAACTGCAACACGTACTTGCCCTGCGGATACTGCGGCGGAATCGCAATCGGCTCCTCGACTTCCTCACTTCCCATGACGCATACGTGGCCGCCCGCCTCGACGGTGCTCACGATGGTTTGGTTGGCGAACTCGTCGAGCTTCTGCACCTGCTCGCCCTGGACGTTCGTCGTGCCGGTGCGCCCCAGAATGCCCGAGAGCCCTGCTTTGCTGACGCGGCTTCCAATGATTTTCGCCGCCAGCGTGATCTGCTGAAAAAGCCCGGTGAAATCCCCCGTCGCGTCCGGCATGCTCCGCTGGCGGTCGAGCAGGTGACGTTCCAGCGTGGTGCCGATGGGGCTTTCTTTGGGAGGGCCTACCGAAAGTGCGCGGCTCATCGCCCCGGGGCATACCAGAGGGCTTACGCGAGCGCTACATATCCCTAAATTGGGATACTGACCACGCGCTTTTTTACTGTAAACTTACGGTGGCGGGGTAGGGTTGACGAACTTTCGCAATTGGTTGGAGAGCGCACAAAAGCTCCGATCGGGCATCCCTCGGATCCGAGGGGTAGACGGTCTGCCAGGGGTGCTCGTCGAGGGTGAGCTGAGCGTCGTGTATCAGCCGATCGTGTCGCTCCGCACGATGGAGCCGTTTGCCTACGAAGCCCTGGTCCGCAGCAACTCGCCTCACTGGCTCAACCCGCCGAGGCTCTTCGACGAGGCGATCAGCTCTCGATGCGTTGGGGCCCTCGGACGAGCCATTCGCGAGCTGGCGACCACCCACTGCACCGAGATGCCGCTCTTCTTGAACGTGCACCCAAACGAATTCGACGAGTCGTGGCTCGTCCAACCCGACGATCCGATCTTCACGCACGATCAGCCGATCTACCTCGAAGTCACCGAGTCCGTTCCGCTCACTCACTTCGCATACTGCCATAGCGTGCTTCGCGAGATCCGCGGCAAGGGAGTCTCCCTCGCCGTCGACGACTTGGGCGCGGGCTACTCGAACTTGAAGTACATCGTCGATTTGAAGCCTGAGATCGTGAAGCTCGACCGTACCTTGATTGCGGATCTGGCGGAAGACCGGCGTGCCCAGGTGCTGGTCCGCCACATCGTTCGGCTTTGCGACGAGCTCGGCGCCCGCGTCGTCGCGGAAGGAATCGAGCAGGAGACCGAGATGAGGGTCGTCGTCGATTGTGGCGCCCACTATGGGCAGGGCTACTACTTTGCGCGTCCGGCATACCCGGCGCCGGGGGTGAGCTCCACGCCGCAACTGGCGATGAGGCAAGGCGCCTGAGACGTCCCTCAGAACGGAACCGACTGGTAGCTGACGTCGCCGCCTTCGCTCCCCTGGATCTCGAGAATGGCGGTCACGCGCTGTCCTTCCGGCCGCCGTTGCATCGCGACGACCAAGTCGACGGCGCTGCCGACGAGCTGCGCCACGCACGCGCGATCCGCCCCGCCGCAGCCTGCAGTCACCAGAATGCCTTCAATTGCGTCCTTGGAGCTCCAGCAGCGCAAACCCAGCAAGTGGCCCGGCTCGCGGCCGACGACCGCCGTCAACGCCGTCATGATGCTGGCGCCGCTCAGATCACTGATGATCAAGCGCTCGCATCGGAGCCGGGTTCCGTGCTCGATCGCTTCGGCCAACGAGATTCCGGCTTCGGCTGCGGTGAGCGAGACGATGCGCTCGCGATCGATGTCCAAGTCGGGCACCGCCTCGATTGCGACCGTATTTTCGTCTTCCGGGAGCTCCCGCACCAAAGCCGACATCACCTCGCTGACGCCCGATCCATGCGCCCCCGCGACGACGATGTTGCGGCATTCCGCGACGGCTTTCGTCAGATGGGTGGCTGCATCGTTCGTCATCCAGCCATCTTCGGCGAGCTCGGACAGTGACTTGGCGCTGCCCATGCGGAGCTCGATCACCGGGCCACGCATGACCAGCGGCGGCTGCAGAATCGTCAGCTTCGGACCGAAGGTTAGCCGTCCGTAAAGAACCGGTTGGTCTTTCAGTGTTTGACCACTTTGAGCGGCGAGGCGTCGCGCGACTCGCTGGAGCGCCGTCATCGAAGAGAACTTCAGCGAGGTGGAAGCAAGCCCTTCGCCTCCATCGACGAACACGTGCTCCGGCCCATGCACGACCACGGTCCGCACCGACTCATCGGAAAGCACGTCGTCGAGCGCGCCAAGCCCCATCGCCTCGTGCAGAGCGACATGTGCGATGTGCCGCATGTCGACATCCGCATTCACGGCACCCTCGGTTTGCATCTGCAAGAACGTTTCTGCGATGGCGGCACGCATGGCCGACCAGCGCTCTTGGTTCTTCATCGCAGCCGGATCGGTGTTCTCGATATCGATGCGCTCCGCCAGTCGCGCCAACAAGGCTCGAAGCGGATCGACGACTGGAATCGCAGTTTCGGTTCTTGCAAGAGGAGGCGCTTGACCCGTCTCACGCCGCTCGATGCGAGGCGGCAAGCTGGTTGCCCGCGAGTCCTCGGGCCTCGGCGAGGTGCCCAACGAGGCCGCTCGTCTTGCTTCGATGGGCTGCCTGGCCGGTCTGGAGCTACCGGTTGGCATCGAGCGCTGCCTCGGCAGCGCCGGCGGCTCGGAGACCCGTGGGGCTGAGCTCAGGCGCTCCGCGCCGTCGTTGGCGGGCTCGACCGTGAGGATGAAATCAGCGATGTAGATCTTGTCCCCCTGCTTCAGCGGATAGGGGGAGGTGATCTTGCGGCCGTTGACCCAGGTGCCGTTCGTGCTGTTTAGGTCGACGACGATCGCTTGGTTGTCCTTCAGGGTGAGCTTGGCGTGCTGCTTGGACACGTTGCGCTTGGCAAGCACGATGTCGTTGCCCTGGACGCGGCCCACCGTGAGCTCCGGCTTCGAAAAATCGAGCCTCCTCCGCACGCCCCCCTCATCGGTGATCACCACCGCGTACATATCGATGGGATCATTCAAAGGGGGCCCAGGCGTCACGTCAAGAGACTGCCGAGGGTCGCCCCGCCGGCTGAGGTCCCAGCGCCAGAGCCGATCTTGTGGCGCAAGCCCATAATGCCTTGAAATCACGGCGCTTTTTGCATCCGTGAGAGCCAGCGCTGTCCGAATTAGGCCAGTGCAGAGAGCCGCCGCGACGGAATCCGTACCACCCAACGGGTGAACTGCGGTAGCTTAGGCCGCATGCCGGGAGGGTTCCTGATCGTCGAGGACGAGCCGACGTTGGCTCGTACCCTCGCTCGTACTTTTGGGCGGCATGGGCCGGTGGAGGTGGTCCACAGCATGGCCGCCGCCCGCGACAGGTTGGAAGCGCAGCCGGAATGGTTGGGCGTGGTCTTGGATCTGATCTTGCCGGACGGATACGGGCTCGATCTTCTGTCCGAGATTCGCCAAAGGCATGGTGGGTTGCCGGTGCTGGTGCTGACAGGCGAGCTCAATCGCGACGTCGTCAACAAGGTTCAAACGCTGCGCGGGGAGTACGTCTGTAAGCCCGCCTCCGCAGAGAACCTCAATCCGTTCATCCAACTCGCGTTGGCGCAAGCCCGCGTGGACGATGCGGCGATCGGGCAACGCATCGAGCATCTCGCACGCCAGCTCAAGCTCACGCGACGCGAGACCGAGTTGCTGACGCTTTCCGTCGATGGTCTGTCGCGAAAAGAGCTCGCCGATGCGCTCGGGGTGGCAGAGAACACCGTGAAGGCGCAGATTCGTTCGCTTCTCAAGAAGAGCGGTGCGCGTAGCCTCGCCACCTTGGCGCAGAAGGTAATCAAAGGCGCCACGCGCGATACGATCCCGCCCGAAGAGCCTGCAAGCGCTACCGAGTGAGGACCGCTTCGAGCAGCGAGAGATCCTTTTGCACGACGGTCCTGCCTTGCGCGGGCGCTTTGGCGGCGCGACCGCCAGCGAAGATCGCCACCCGCTCCGGGACTGCGCTTTCGATTGCGGTGATCTGCCGTTCGCACTCTGAAGGCTTCAAATTCGTGATGGAAAGTAGGAGTAGCTCCGCCTGGGTGCTCGTCACCGCGTAGCCAATTTCTTCGGCAGGCAAATCCGGTCCGAGATAGAGCACGCTCCACCCGTGCATCGCCGCGAGCATGGCCGCCATGAGCGCGCCGAGCTCGTGGTTCTCTCGCGCCGGTGTTGCGACGACCGCGCGCCGCCGTGCATCCTGCACCGGGTAGAGCCGCATCAATGCAAAGAGCAGCCCACGCGCAACGCTCGAGCAGGCATGCTCGTGCGCGATGCGCAACTCGCCCTTCTCCCAGCGTTCCCCGACTTCGATCAGGATCGGGGCGAGCACTTCCGTGAAGAACTCGGTAGGCTCCGTGCTCAAGGCCGCGCGGGAGAGAATCTGCTCGGCGTCTTCGATGCGCAGCTCTTCGATCGCGTTCATGACCCGCGCGCGGATTGCGGGAAGGTGTTGAGGTACGGGCTCCGCGGTCGCGCCCGGAAGGGCCGCCGCCATTTGACGCAGCTCTGGATCGGGCAACGTGGCGATGCCGCCGATGGAGTGGCCGGACTGCACCAGCCTGTGCAGAATGCGAAGCCGGTTCACATCCGCATCGGTGTAGAGCCGCCCGCCCGCATCGGTCCGCTCCGGAACCACCGCCGAATAACGCTTCTCCCACATGCGGAGCGTATGCGTGGACAGACCGGTCAGCTTGGACACCATCCCCACGCGGTATTTCGCTTCTTGCCCCATGTTCTCCGCTTCGGGTGCGCGCCGCTCGAATTCACGCCTGTTTAGAGACTGTCTAAGACACGTCTATACGCAGGGGTCTCCGCGGGCAAGGCCGTCGTGGGATCAATTTCGGGTCCCCGGGCTTGACGCCCTACCACCCTGAGCTAGAAGCTGGACAAGACCTAGACATAACTTAGACAGGTCGGAGGAGAAATATGATTCGTAACAAGACGTTCTGGATGAGCCTGCTCGCAGCGCTGGCCCTCGGCCTCGTTGGCTGTGACAGCGACAACGGCGAGAACGGCACCGGGGGAACCGGCGGCACAGGCGGCACGGGCGGGATGAACGGCGAGATGGCGAGTGTACGCATTGCGCACTTGGCTCCGGAAATCCCGAGTGCCATGGACACCAACGTCGATATTCTGGTCGACGGCGCGACGGCTATCGAGGACCTCGAATTCGGAGAATCGACCGAGTTCGTGGAGCTCGCGGCTGGGAGCTACACATTCGGTGTCGCCCCTGCTGGTTCGACCGAGCCGGTCCTTGAGATCGACGCGACACTCACCGGGGGACAGATCCTGACGGTTGTCGCGATCCGAAACGTGGTCAATGCCGGTGAGGGGGAGCCTCCTGTAACGGTCCTCCTATTTGACGGCAGCGACGCCGACTTGACCGAAGGTGAGGGCCGAGTCCTTGTCGGTCACGGTGCAGATGACTCGTTGCTCGAGCCAGTGGACGTCATCAACGTCGATGCGTGTCCGCCGGCGGTGCTTGATGATTTCGCATTTGCCGAGGTTGCAGGTCCGCTCGATCTGTCTGCGACGACACTCAATCTGGCCTTCTCCTTGACCAGCACCGGGGAGTGTTCTGCGGATGCCGGGCCTTTGGCTGCGCCGGTCACTCCCGATCTCGTCACGCTTCTCATTGCGGTCGACACAGACACACTTGACCAATCCCTTGCTCCCGCCATCTACGCTCTGATTGGCGACGCAAGCGGAACGATTCCCACGCTCGACCCCTCTCCTTAGTCCTCTTCCTAACCGTAACAGGCGCTTCGGCGCAGGGGCCGCTCTCTTCCCGGTGAGCGGCCCCATTTCTTGTGTGGGTTGACGCACGTGCACGACCCCGGTTAGGACGGCGGCAAGGTGATGGATCGTTCGACATCCTCTGCCGCATGGCCCGGAGCATCGGTCGCTCTGCTCTGGCTGCTGGCGGGATGCACCAACGACGTCTCGATCGGCGATTTGCCCGAGGTCCTGACCGAGCCGGTCCAATGGCTCGATCCCTACGCACAGTCGCCGTCCCGTTTCGGGGTCGTCCCGCTCCATGCCGGCTTCACCCCCGACCCGCGGGTCGTCGGAGGCGTCAGCTCCGGGGAGATTCCAGCCTCGTCCATTCACCGGAAGTGCCGGGGCTGGATCTCCGAAGCGCCGGATTACCTTCTCGATTGCGAGACGGCATTCCTGGAGTTGAACGTGTTTGCGCGATCGCGCCAAGACGTGTTGTTGGTGGTTCGCACACCGGATGGAACGATTCTTTGCAACGACAATCGGAAAGGCACGCGCGACCCTCTGATCCGTGGTTCCTTTCCGTTGGGCAACACCCAAGTATGGGTCGGGATCCAAGAGCAAGGAGCCACCGCGAGCTACCGTCTCGGCTTCTCGGAGACCAAGTGGCAGTCCACTTCGATTCCGTTGCCCGACGACTAACGCCGCCGCCACAGCGCGAGACGCTCCCGGCCCTCCCGTCCTCGGTGCGACCGTTCGACCTCGGTCACCTCGACCTCTTCGAAGGCACTTTCGAAGAGATCACGGACCATCGCGGCGTTGATCGGCCACGGGGGACCTTCGCGCTTGGAGATCGGATCTTCGAATGGAAAGAGCAGCGTAGCCAATAGACCCGAGGGCTTGACCAGTCGCTTCATCCTCTCGCCCCAGCCGCTGCGCTGAGCCGGATCGAGCGCGCAAAAGAACGTGTAGTCCCAGACGAAATCGAACCCTACCTCCGAGTCGTATGCGAAGAAGTCGGTGACCTCGTAGACGACGGTCCCGGGCAGGTCCCGGTGTGCTGCCGCGAATCTGGCGCGTGCCTCTTCGGAAAGATCGAGCCCTACCACCTCTCGATCGGCGCGTGCGAGCGTGGCCAAGTCGTAGCCTGCGCCGCAACCGGGAACGAGCACTCGGCCGGCGGGCACCAGCTCGCGGTCGAGGAGCTCGAGCAACGCCGGGGGTGAGGCACCCGCATCCCAGGGCGTCACGCCGGCCTTCCATGCTTCCTTCCAGTCTACCGGCGCCATGATCCTGTTAGGGAATCAGTCCCTTCTTTCGAGCTGCCTCCCGCACCACGGGCAGGACGGCGTCGTAGGCTGCGGCATTGCACGCGAGGATGCCCGCTCGGTTGCGCATGTCCGTTCCGCCATAGCGATAGGCGTTTCCGGCCAAGTCCGTGAAGCGACCCCCCGCAGCCTCGAGCACTGCTTCGGGGCCGCAAGCGTCCCAGGCGCTCGATCGGTCGGAGATGTGCAGGTAGAGGTCGGCCTTCTGCTCGGCGATCAAGCCTGCCTTGAGACCTACGGAGCCCAAGGCCCTCTCGTGCTCGATACCCAGCTTCCGGACGACTCTGTCGACCGCGCGATTCCGATGCGACCGCGACACGACGAGCCGAAGCCGCCCGGTGTCCGCGACATCGCTGACCTTCAGCTCGCGGCGCGCGCCCCTCTCTTCGAGGTAGGCCCCGGCACCGACTACGCCAGCATAGAGCTTGTCGGTCGTCGGCTGATAGACCACGCCCGCGCTCGACCGGCCATCGATAGCGAGCCCCAGCATGACCGAGAACTCGCCGTTCCTGTCTACGAACTCCTTGGTGCCGTCGAGCGGGTCGACGTACCAGCAACGTCCCGGTTTGAGCGCATCGCTCTTGTCGTCGGTTTCCTCGGCGACGATTCCATCTTCGGGGAACCATTTGCGGAGCTCCCCGACGATGTACCTGTTGGCCTGCATGTCGGCTTCGGTCACCGGATCCGAACGTCCCTTGTACGACACGCTGAAATCGGTTGCATAGACGTTCATCAAGATGGCGCCCGCGTGTCGCGCGATCCGGGCGGCCTCCGTGATCTCCCGATCCAGCATCTCGAGCCTCTATCATGGCACGATCGAGGCGCCACCGCTCATGCGACACTATGCTGCAACAATCCAGCCAACACGGCGGCGACTTCGTCGACGCCGTCGAGCACGACCGCTGCCTCCGAGGGAGCGCCTCGCCGTTCGTCGGACTGCACGAACACGCCGACGCCGTTCTGTGATGCGAGCTCGATTGCTGGAATGTCGGTGAGATCGTCACCGACGAAGAAAACGGAGCTTGCACCACTGCGTCTCAGAATCTCACGGACCGCATTGGCCTTGTCGTAGGGAACCGCCTCCGCTTCACGCAGCGCTTTGCCATGGCGGACGTGGAGCCCGAGGCTTCGCGCGAGGGCGTCTGCTTCTTCCAGCAACCGTTCGGCGCGCTCGGGATTGGTCTCCGCGATCGGCCGGACATGGAGCGCGACGGCCTGAGGCTTGTACTCGATGAACGCATCCGGCGCGTGCTCGGCTACCCATACGCGAAAACGATCGAGGGCCTCGCGCTGCTCCGGCGTCAGGATTCGCTCCGCCGGAGCTTCCCCGGGAGCGAGCACCAGGCCTCCGTGCTCCACGGCGCGCCATATTCCTTCGAGTTGCTCCATGCGTTGCAGCGAGCGCAGATCGCGACCCGTGATCAGTGCGAGCTCGAGGTCTGGCGCTCGAGCCAAGGCCGCCAACATGGACAGCGTTTCGGTTGGAATTTCGGCGCTCTCGGGGTCACGCACGATCGGCGCCAGGGTGCCGTCCACGTCGAGCGCCACCAGCAGCGGACGCTCTAGCTCCGTCAAGCGGCGCAGCAAGAATTCCACCCGGCTCACGTGTCCTCCAGGGCAGCGATGTACGAGTCGGCCCAGCGGTGCACATCGAGGCGCATCACCTCCGAGCGCAGCGCCCGCATGCGTTTCTGCCTTTCGTTTGGCTTCATGGTCAGCGCACGGTGCATGGCGCCGGTCGTGGATTCGACGTCGTACGGATTCACCAGCACCGCACCTTTGAGATGCTTCGAGGCACCTGCGAATTCGCTCAACACGAGCACGCCATTCTCGTCGGCACGCGCAGCGGCGTACTCGTGCGCCACCAGATTCATTCCGTCGCGCAAGGGCGTGACCAACGCCACGTCTGCCGCTCGGTAATGCGCAAACAAGGCCCGCCGGCTGAGATTCCGGTACAGATAGTGTACGGGTACGCGGCCGGTCTCTGCGTAGCGGCCGTTGATGTCGCCCACCATTCTGTCGATCTCCCTTTTCAGATCCGCGTAGGCTTTCACGTCGGTGCGGCTCGGAACCATGACCTGCACCAGCGCGTATCGGGTGCGAGCACCCCTGTCTTTGCGGAGCAGCCCTTCAAACGCAGCGAGCCTTTCCGGGATTCCCTTGGTGTAGTCGAGGCGATCCACACCGAGAATGATCTGGCGGTTCCCCATCAGCTGCCGAATCTGCGCGGCCTGCTCTCCGATCTCGGGGTCGGTGGCAAGCGCCTGCGACTCCTGCACCGGGATGCCGACGGGCTCGGCGACCGTTCTCACGGTTCGGCCGCGGTACTCGATCCCATCCGGGGTCACGGGGTGGACCGTAAAGCGCTCCACGCACTGCCGAAAGTGGTTGGCGTATTCCGGAAGATGAAAGCCGAGCACGTCGGCGCCGAGCAACCCCTCCAGAAGCTCCTCGCGCCACGGGAGGATGCCAAAGGTATCCGGGGGCGGCCACGGGATGTGGCAGAACCACCCGATGCGCGCCTTGGCGCGCTTGGTCCGGACCAGGCCGGGCACGAGCATCAAGTGATAGTCCTGGATCCAAATCAAATCGCTCGAGCCGCTTGCTGCGAGCGCGGTGTCGGCAAATTCCTGGTTGGCGCTCACGTAGCTCGACCAGGAAGCGTCGCCCACCTGGATGGTCGGCTCGAAGCCGTGTAGCAGCGGCCAGAGGACGGCATTCGAAACCCCTTCGTAGAATCCGCTGCGCTCGGATCCCTTCAATGAAACGTGGGCCAGCTCGTAGGCGAGCTTGGGCGCGGGAATGGTGACTGACCCGAAGTCCCGCGCAGGCCTGGAGCTCACCCAGACGCCGCCGCGTTTCTGCAAAACCGGATGCAATGCGGTCACCAGGCCGCCCGCGGAACGAACCCAACGTTTGCCCCCCTCGCGCCGGTAGGCACCTCGGTTCGATACGACAACCAGCTTTCGGCGCTTTGTCGCCATCGGTGTGCAGTGTAGTCTGCAAGAGGTCATGGACCCAGTTCAGTTTCTTCAAGGCCGTACGCGCGAAACCGACATCCGTCGCGATGCCGCCGGCCGATGGTTCAATGGCGCGGATCCCATCACCCATCTGCAGCTCACGCGCGCCTTCGATGGTTGGATCGACCGGGCCGAGGACGGGCGCTTCTGCTTGAGCAACGCGATCAACTGGGCTTACATCGAGGTCGAGGGACCGGCATACTTCGTCAAGGACGTGGAGGCATCACCCCGGGGGATCACCCTCTTGCTTTCCGGCGACCTTCGCGAGCCGCTCGATCCAGAGTCGCTCCGCCAGGGGCCCGACGGCTCCCTCTGGTGCACGGTTCGGGAGGGCCGTTGCCCCGCCCGCTTCGAGAGCTTCGCGCTGGTCAAGATGAGCGACTGGATTCGAGAGGATGAGGAAGGGGTGTATCTGCTGGTCGGCGGGCGGGAAGTGCGTCCGCCCGAGGAGCGGCATCCACTTTCGCTCGGGCTCGAAAAGCGCTAGAGCCCCCGCGTGACTCGACGTGAGCTCGTCGCAACCGTCATCGTGGCGGTGATCGCGTTTCCCCTGATGTTCATCTTCACCGGCGCCATCATCGACGCCCGGGCCCGCGCGCGGGAAGCGCCATTTCGGGCCGTTCTCGGCAACGCGCGGTTCGAGCAGCTCATGGCCGGCGAAGTAGGGGTGCCGCACTACCTCGGGGCGTCGCTCCTGGCACCCGACTTCACCCTTCCCATGCAAGGCGGAGGACAGTGGTCCCTTTCCGAGCATCGCGGAAAGGTCCTCGTGATCAACTTCTGGACAGTCACCTGCCGCCCTTGCATCCAGGAGATGCCGACCCTCGAGCTCCTGGCGGAGATCACCGAGGATTGGAACGACGTCGAGGTGGTGGCGATATCCACCGATCGAAGCTGGGACGAGGTGGAGACGATCATTGCCGCGAGCTCGAAGATCACCAGCCTGCTCGACTCGGAGCGGGAGGTGGTCACCGGGAAGTTCGGCACACGGCTCTTTCCGGAGACTTGGATCATCGACGGCGATGGCGTCGTCCGGTTCCGCTTCGACGGAGCGCTCGACTGGTCGGACCCGGTGGCTCTCGATCTGATTCGGGCGTACCGCTGAGGAACGTCAGGTTTCCGCGAGCAAGTAGCGGGAGACCCAAACGCCGAAGCCGATGAACAACAGGTCGAACGCGGTCAGGATGCGCACCCAGCCGAGAACCTCGTCGAGCGTCGCTCCCGCGAACAGCTCTCGTGTCGCCACCGCTGCGGCCAGTAGAGCGGGCGCCACCAATGGAAAGACCAAGACGCTCAACATCAGATCGCGGGCTCGCGTGCGGATGCCGACCGCGGAGAAAAGCGCGGCAGTCGCGACGAAGCCCACCGATCCCAAGAACACCAATGCAATCAACGGCAGCATGATGCCGCTCGGCTCGATCTGGAAGAAAACCAAACAGAGCGGAACCAGCAAGAGCTCGATTGCAAACAACAGAATCAACGCGCTCAAGGTCTTGCCCACGTAGATCGCGGCCCGGGGAATCGGCGCGAGCAACAGGCCGAAGATCGCGTCGTTCTCGCGCTCGAGGGACCAACTCCGTCCAATCAGCAGAATTCCGCAAAAGAGGATCGAGATCCACAGCACGCCTGGTGCGACCCTCGGAGAGCTGACGGGGTCCGTGTAGAACGCGAGCGACCCGAGCGTCACGACCAAGATCGCGAACAGGCCCGTCGACGTCAGGATTTCCTTGGTGCGCAGCTCGAGCTGCAGGTCCTTTCGCGCTACCAGCCAGGCTGCTCTGAGCAGGCTCATGCGCCGCGCTCCACCAGCCGCCCCCGCTCCATGTGCAGAATGCGATCCGCGACTTTCTCGGCAAACTCCTCTTCGTGGGTGACGATGATCACGATGCCTCCTGTTCGTCGCTCTTGCTCGATCAGAGCGATGAGCGACCTCGTGGAGCGCGTGTCGAGCCCGGTGGCCGGTTCGTCCATCAACAGCAGTCGCGGCCGGTGCAAGAGCGCACGGGCGATGGAGACCCGTTGGGCCTGTCCGCGGGAATAGGTTCGAACAGGGCGATCCCAGTAGTCGCGAAGCGCGAGCGCGTCGCCGAGGTCGGTCGCGCGCTCGGCAGCATGGGAAATCCCCTGAAGCTTGGCCGCCAGAACCAGGTTTTCGTGCCCGCTCAGACCCGGATAGAGCTGCAACTGATGCGCCACGAAACCGATGCGACCTCGTAGCTGGTCGGCGTGGGCAGGCCCGTAGCCGCCGTAGCGGATCTCGCCTCGCGTCGGATGAGCCAATAGCGCCAGGAGCCAAAGCAGCGTCGACTTGCCCGAGCCGTTTGCGCCTTGGATTGCCGTCACCGTGCCGGCGGCGAAATGCAAGTCCACTCCGGCGAGCGCAAGCGTCGGCCCGTAGGACTTGGCCAGGCCGGTGACCAACACGTCTTCAAAATCGAGCTCCACCGGTCCGCACTCTAGAACAAGTCTCGCACAATGCCGTCAAGTTTCAGCCAGTGCGGCTGTGGAACGCGCAGCCACCGTCCGCTCCGCACGAGCCGACCCGTTTCGAGCGCGCCCTGGATGGCGCGCTCGCGTCCTTCTTCGGGATCGCTTGCGGCTCTTTGGCGTGTCGCTTCCAAATCCATTCCCTCGACGGTGCGCAAGCCGAGCATGAGAGACTCTCGAATGATCTCCTCCGGACCCAGCGTCTCCACCTCGGTTTCGAGCGTCCCCCCACAGAGATAGCGTTGCGGGTTGGGGTCGTTGCGCCAACGCCTAGCACGGCCCGGCCCCTCATCGAGGCAGCCCACAGCACCGGCTCCGAGCCCCACGTAGGCCCCCCCGCGCCAGTAGTGGAGGTTGTGCCGTGATTCCTCACCCGGGGCCGCATAGTTCGAGACCTCGTAGTGACCCCAACCTAGCTCGCAAAAGCGTGCCTCGGCATGCTCGAAGAGCTCGGCGTAGCGTTCTTCGGACGCGACCTGCAGCTTGCCCGCGCGATGAAGCGAGCCGAACATCGTCTTTTCTTCGATGGTGAGGGCATAGGCCGACACGTGACGCACACCCGTATCGACGACGCGGTGAATGTCTTCGCCCAGCTCTTCCGGCGTTTGCTCCGGCATTCCAAACATGAGATCGGCGCTCACGCGGGGCATCTCCGCGATTGCATCCCTGAGCGCCCCGATCGCCTGTGCGCGGTCGTGCAAGCGCCCGAGAAACCGAAGATGGTGATCTCGCAGAGACTGGACGCCGATGGAGAGCCGGTCCACGCCGGCCTCGCGCAGTGCCGCCGCTCCTCGCCGATCGAGCGAGCTCGGATTGCATTCGACCGTGACCTCCAAGTCATCAGCGACCTCTTCGAATGCGTGCCGAATCGCCGTCAGCACTCGTCCGAGCGCGCCCGGCGCCCAGAGCGACGGCGTGCCGCCCCCGAAAAAAACCGAGACGAGCTTGCGGCCTCGAAGGTCTGCGGCCCGCAGCCCGAGCTCGCGCTTCAGGGCGTCCGCATATGCCTCATGCGGCAGCAATTGCTTGCGGATGGGCTCGGTCGCGAAGTCGCAATACGGGCACTTGCGGGCGCACCACGGGAAATGGACGTAGACGGAAGTCTTGGTGGCTTCACTTGACATGAAACGGGTGCGGCGGGAGGTATACTCTGTTTTCCCCAAGTGGGTGCCCGATGACTTTGCCCGTGTTTCCATCGCTGCGAATTTCGGCTGATGCGCTGACTCCGCAGGGCAGCTTCGCCGAGGCGCAGGCAGCGTTCTTGAGGCCGGATCCGGAGCGCGTAGCAACGCTCACCAAGCTCTTGCGTGAGAAAAACGCCGGCGTGGTCGCGCACTTTTACATGGACCCGGAGCTCCAGGGCGTGCTTTCAGCGTGCGATTGGCCGCACATCTACGTGTCGGACTCCTTGGCCATGGCCGATCGTGCGATCGCGATGGCGGACCAGGGCGTGAGCACCATCGCCGTCCTCGGTGTCGACTTCATGAGCGAGAACGTCCGGGCCATGCTCGATGCGTCGGGGTACGAGCACATTCCGGTGTATCGAGTCGCGACCGATCCGATTGGATGCTCGCTCGCAGAATCCGCCGAGGCTCCGGCGTATGGCGCCTACCTGATGAAGGCGGCGGAAACTCCTCGGTCCCTGCACGTCATCTACATCAACACCAGCCTGGTCACCAAGGCCAAGGCGCATGCCATCGTTCCCACGATTACCTGTACCTCGTCGAACGTGGTCCAGACCGTGCTTCAGGCAGCCGCCCAGATTCCCGGCGTCCACATCTGGTTCGGGCCCGATACGTACATGGGCGACAATCTCGCGCACATGTTCGAGGCCTTGGCGAAGCTGCCGGACGCGCAGATTCGCCAGCTCCATCGCGCGCACGACCAGTCGTCGATTCGGTCGCTCTTACCGCGATTTCACTACTTCGAGCAGGGCACCTGCATCGTGCACCACATGTTCGGGCGGGAGGTCGTCCAGCTCGTCCGGGAGCACTACCCCGACGTCTTCGTGACCGCGCATCTCGAGGTGCCCGGAGAGATGTTCGCGCTGGCGTTGGACGCGCAGCAACATGGCAACGGCGTCGTCGGCTCGACCTCGAACATTCTCGCGTTCGTCTTGGGCAAGGTCGACCAGGCGATTGCGCGGGGAGAGCAGAGCAACCTGCGATTCATTCTGGGAACCGAGGCAGGAATGATCACGCCCATCGTCCGCCAGGTGCAGGAAAAGCTCCGGGACTATGCATCGGAGGGCGGTCCGGAGATCACCGCCGAGATCATCTTCCCGGTCGCCAGCGAGGCGATCGCCCAGGATGCGCGAAGCGAGCTCGCCGTCGTCCCGGGCGTGGCCGGGGGAGAAGGGTGCTCGACCGCGGGCGGGTGCGCGACCTGTCCCTACATGAAGATGAACTCGCTTCGGGCGCTGATTTCGTTGCTCGAGCGCGTCGACGTCGAGCCGGGATCGAACCTCGTGCCGTTCGAGCCTCGCAAGTACGTCCAGGAGATTCGTGGTCGGACCGCTGCCGACCTCGGTGGCGAGCCGATCCTGCACATGCGCGCCTTTCAGCGCTCGGGCGAGCTGCCCGAGGCGTTGGTGCAGGACGTCCTATCCCGGACCCGCGCGCCCGCGCGCTCGCAAAGTTGAGCCTAAGGGTGCGTTTTCAGCAGGGAAACCGGTCTTGACCGGCCCAGAAGCGTGCTTATGTTCCCGAGGTCAGCCACTCCGAAGAGGCCATGACCAAGCCTGACTACTACGAAGTCCTCGAGGTTTCCCGCGAGGTGACGACGACGGAGCTCAAGCGCGCCTACCGAAAAAAGGCGCTCGAGTACCACCCCGATCGAAACCCCGACAATCCGGAGGCCGAGGAGAAGTTCAAGGTCTGCGCGGAGGCTTACGCTGTCTTGAGCGATCCGCAGAAGCGGCAGATGTACGACCGCTTCGGTCACGCCGGCCTCGGAGGCGCAGCGGCGCCCGGCTTCGGCGACATCGGCGATGTCTTCAGCCAGTTTCAGGATATTTTTGGCGACCTCTTCGGAGGCGCCGGAGGCTTCGGCTTTGGCGGGTTCGGCCGGCGGAGACGCGACCCCAACGCACCGATGCGCGGCGCCGACGTGCGAACGGATCTCCGCTTGTCTCTGAGAGAAGCAGCATTCGGCACGACCAAGCAGATCGACCTTTCGCACCCCTCGCCCTGTGAAGCCTGTCGCGGCACCGGAGCCGAGGGCGGTGAGCTCGTGGCATGCACGACCTGCGGCGGTCGAGGCCAGGTCGCTCGCGCGCAAGGGGCATTCGTGTTGTCGACGACCTGTCCGACGTGTCGCGGTCGCGGCATGCAGGCCAAGGCGGCATGTGCCGAGTGCCACGGAGCGGGTGAGGTGCAAACCGAACGGGTCGTGAAGATCAACATCCCGTCCGGTGTCGACACCGGGCAGAGCCTCCGGTTGAGCGGCCGCGGTCAGGAAGGCACGCGCGGGGGACCTGCAGGCGACCTCTACGTGACGGTTCACGTCGATCGGGACGACGTCTTCGAGCGCCAGGGCTTCGACCTGGTGCACCGGTTGTCCGTGACTTACCCGCAGGCGGCCCTCGGCGCCAAGATCGAGGTGCCGGCCTTCGAGGAAGACCAAGAGGCCGCTCAAACCTTGAAGATTCCCTCGGGCACCCAGCCGGGCGAGACGCTGACGATCCGAGGCGGGGGAGTCCCGAGGCTGAACGGCCGCGGCCGCGGTGATCTGCTCTGCGTCGTCGAGATCGAGGTGCCAAAGCACCTCACGCGAGAACAGAAGCGGCTCCTGAAGGACCTAAGCCGAACCTTCGAGCCCTCCTGAGAAGCGCTGGAGACACCTCGCTTCAAGGTGTAGGCTAGTCTCTCCGCGCGTGGGGACGCCCCACGGAGATCATCATGCAGCCTCTGTCCGGACTCGACTCGTCTTTCCTCTACCTCGAGGACGCTCATCAGCCCATGCACGTGGGCAGCGTGCTCGTGTTCGAAGGGTCGATGGACTTCGCCAGCTTTCGAGCCACCATGGCCTCGCGTATTCACCTCGTGCCGAGGTTGCGTCAGCGCTTGGTCATGGTGCCATTCGGGATCGGCAAGCCCTATTGGGTCGAGGATCCTTCCTTCAATCTCGACATGCACTTGCACCACGTGGCCTTGCCGAGCCCCGGAAGCTGGAAAGAGCTCCGAAGGCTTGCCGCCCGGATCTTCAGCGTGCCTCTCGATCGCACCCGTCCCTTGTGGGAGATGACCTTCGTCGAAGGGCTAGACAACATCCCGCAGGTTCCACCGGGCTCGGTGGCCACCATCAACAAGATCCATCACGCGGCGATCGATGGCGTCTCCGGGGCCGACATGATGGGCGTGCTGCTCGACTCGACCAAAGAGCCGCGCCACTTCAGCCCGCCTCCGCCACGCGCGGTTCCTCCGGTTCCGAACGAGCTGCAGGTCCTGGCCCACACCGCGCGCAAGATCATGCGCAAGCCCACGGAGATCAAGAGGGTAGCCGGGGAGGTGGTCGAGGCGGTGCGCGCCACGTCCCGCATTCGGGAAGGAGGCGTCGAAGCGCCTCCCACACCAATGTCGGCCCCCACGACGCCGATCAACCACACGATTACGGGACAACGGGTTTGGAACACCGCTCTCTTGGAGCTCGATCGCGTCAAGAACATTCGAAAGATCATGGGTTGCACGCTCAACGACGTGGTGGTTGCCATTTGCGCAGGCGCGCTTCGCCGCTACCTGGACGAGAAGGGAGCGCTTCCCGACGAGGCGTTGATCGCCATGGTGCCGATTTCGACGCGCGCCGAAGACGAGCACGGCCAGATGGGCAACAAGGTATCGGCCATGCTGATCGGCCTCGCCACGGACATCGCCGACCCCGTGGAGCGGCTCAAGGCGATCCAGGAGCACAGCGAGGGGGGCAAAGCGTTCGAGCAGGCGGGGACGGGCCGCGTTTTCGTCGATCTCGCCGAGTTCATCCCGTTTGGGCTCGCGAATCGCGTGCTGCGGCTGTACTCGCGGTTTCGCATGTCGGAGATGCACAAGCCGATCTTCAACGTGGTCATCACCAACGTGCCCGGTCCGCAGACCGACCTCTACATGGCGGGTCACAAGCTGCTCGCCACCATGGGCATGGCGCCTCTCGTCGATGGCATGGGCTTGCTGATCACGGTGCTGAGCTACAACGGGGTCCTTTCGATGAGCCCCGTGTCGTGTCCTGCGGTCATGCCCGACTTGGACGTCTTCGCGCGCTACCTGCGCGAATCCGCCAACGAGCTCGAGGCTGCCGTGCTTCCGCTTCGGCCCCCCGATACCAAGCGAGACGAAGCGCGCGCCCGCGCCGTCGCCGAGATCACCGCCGCATTCATAGACCAGATGCGCTCCACGCTGGAGCAGGCTCCGAAAGACCGATCAATCGGCAAGGGGACCTTCCACCTCCGCATCACGGGAGATGGGGATCGGACCTGGATGATCGATCTGCAAGACCGAAGCGTCACCGAGGGAAACGGGCGTCCAGCCGATGCGACGCTGACCATCCGAGACGCCCACTTGGCCGAGATTCTCAAAGGCAAGCTCGACCCACAGATCGCATTCGTGCAAGGAAAGCTCCGCGTGGACGGAGACGTGAGCAAGGCAATCGAGTTCGGCGCGCTCCTGCCGAAGGTGATCGCCTGACCCTCAGCGCAGGGCGCTGAACCGTTGTGGGCTGGCGGCGCCGGGCAGCCGAGGATGAAGCTCCGGCAGCTGCTCGTGCGCGAGCCACTGATAGACCCCGTAGGTCTGAAGCACGCGCCGCGTGTAGCGGCGGGTCTCGTCATACGGGATCTCTTCGATGAACACGTCGAGCGGACGCCTCGAGTCCTCTTCCAACCAGCGGCGTACCGCCCCTTCGCCTGCGTTGTACGCAGAAGGCACCAGGGCGGGATTCTCTTCGAGGTGATCCCAGAGCCACGCCATGTAGCGCGCGCCGATCTTGAGGTTGACCTCGGGCTTCTTGAGGGTGCGGGGCGTCGCCTTCTCGCCGACTTCGTCCGCGAAACGCTTGGCCGTCGGCATGATGAGCTGCACGAGGCCATAGGCCTTGGCCCAGGACACGGCCTCCGGATCGAACGAGCTCTCCTCGCGGGCCACGGCGCGCACGAACGAAGCGGGAATTCCCTGGTCCTCGGCGATTCGCTCGATCAGCGGCGAGAAGGCTTGGGGATAGGTCGCATCCCAGATGAGCCGTCCTTCACCCTTCGGAAGCAATCCCTCGAAATCTTCGAAGTGCGAGCGGATGACGCCGCTCAGCTTGGTCTCGGCACCCGCATGTTGAAGAAGAACCGCGCCCACGACGGCAAGCTCCGGGTTCACATCGGAGCCGACCATGCGAAGCGATGTCATCTCCGCCGAAGCGTAGGTGATCTCGTTCACGGCCAACAGCTCGACCATCCGGGAGAAGGCCGGCTCGTCGAACTCCTCGCGCCAGGCAAAGACCATCCGGGTGTGCTCTCCTCCCGAACGCATCTCTTCGAGGATCGCCTTGGCCCGTTCGGGAACAATCTCCGCGATGCGCCACAAGGCCTGTTGGGCGTAGTAGCGAAGCGGCCATCGCTTGACGATTTCCGCGTAGGCCTCCACCGCATCGATGCGTTGACCCATCTCGAACAGCGCCCGGGCTCGCCAGTAATTGGCGCGGCCGGTGATCCCTTCTTCTTGTTCGTCGGCGCGGCGCTCGACGAGGTCGTCGAAGCGGTCGAAGGCCGCGCGGTACTCACCGGCTCGGAGCTCGATCCAGCCGAGCTTGAACAGCGCTCGCGGCCACATGTCGCCTTCCGGGTATCGCCTCGGAATGGAAGCCAGCCGGGCGCGGGCTTCATTCACCTGGCCGTTTTCGAGCTCGGCCAGCGCCGCTCGATAGCTCGCGTCGTCCGCGAGGCGGTGCCCTGGCGCTTGTGCCTCGAGCTTCTCGAACTGCCGAATCGACTCAGCCCACTGCCCGACGCGGCCATAGGCGCGAGCAGCGTGATACCGGGCCCACGCGCCGGTTTCGAGGCTCAAGGGTCGCGTGCAGTGGTCGGCGACCTCCCGCATCACCGGAGCGCCCCGGGTTCGCTCGCGGTCTTGAAGGAGGGCTCGTCCTTGCTGGTAGCGTGCTTTGCACCAGACGTGGCTGCCTGTCTTGAGATAATTGACGAGCTTCCCGAAGAGCCGCTCGGCCTCGCGGTAGCGCTTGGCTTCGTAAAGCGCTTCGGCCTTCTCCAGGCTCTCCTGCATCCGCGGCCGAATGGATTGAGTCGATGAAGCGGCCGTGAGCTTCCCATCGACTAGCGCGAGCTCGTCCTCGCTTTGACGGGACCCTTCGATGCGCGCCTTGATCGAACGAGCTTGCGGACCGCCGGCCCAGTCTCCCGTGAGGGCTCGCGCGATCTCAGCCGCCGTGGAGGGATCCTTGCGCTCGAGCAGGGACGCGCGCTTGAGCTTCGCCCACGGCGCGAGCGGGTGATTGAAGGTGCTGAGGGTCTCCAAATGAGCGAGTGCGACGTGCTGATAGCCGTCCTGCAGCGCAGCGACGGCAGCCAACCAGTGAAGCCGCCCCTTGTCGCGGGCGCCGGCGCTCGGAAGCGCGGCTTCAGCCACCTCGCGCGCTTTTCCGGGGTTGCCCTTGTCGAGTTGCCTTCGGACCTGCATCACCGGCGACTTGTCGGAAAGCGCTACGATGACCGGGTCGAGCACCTTCGGCGCAGGCGCAGGTGCAGGCACTGTCGCTGCGGACGCCTTCGGCGCAGCCGGCTCGGGCTCGCTTGGCGGAGGCCACACCTCGCGTCGTACGTTTTGCTGCTGATGACACGCCACCAGCAGCCCGATGCACGTGGCGAAGGGCCAAATCCGCTTCATCTCAAGAACCCTAATGAGTCCGCAGACCGCGGGCAAGTTCGCTAACGGGTCACGCGTTCGCCGCCTCTGCGGCCCCGTGATAAGGACACCCCACGTGAGCTACAGCCTGCAGATCGGCGTCCGGTACCTACGCTCGAAGAAGCGCGCCACGGTCTCGATGATCACCTTGATCTCCATCGTGGGCGTCGCCCTCGGAGTCGCGGCTTTGCTGGCGGTGCTTTCCATTACCACGGGATTCGAGCAGGCGTTCCGCGACAAAGTGCTCGGCGTCAACGCCCACGTGTTGATCTTGAAGTACGGCCGCGAGTTTCGGGACTATCGCGAAGTCTTGGCCACCGTCGGTGAGATGCCCGAGGTGGCCGGGGTCGCGCCGTTCTCGATCGACGAGATGATGCTTACCAAGGGGGAGCGCCGCGCCGTCGTCCTCGTCAAAGGGGTGACTCCGGAGGGGGTCCGCACGGTGCTCGACCTGCCTCATCAGATGGTCGCGGGCACGCTCGAAGGCCTGCGCCGTCCCGGGGTTGCGCCGACCGGCGGCACAGCTCCAAAGCCCGCCGACGATTGGCAGTGGCTTCGCGACTTGCGGGACGCCGGTGGCGAGATTCCACCGCCGGACACCGCCCGACCCGAGGAGCCCACGAGAGCCGATGCCACCGAAGAGCCCGCCCGGCGAAAGACCTTCTGGGAAGAGGAGCAAGAGCGGCGGCAAGCTCAGCGGGAAGCAGCGCGAAGGGCACGGCGTCCGGACATCGGAAAGGTCGCAAAGCCGAGCGAGATCGAGGCGATGCTGGCCGATCTCGACGAGGAGGAGCTCGTGCTTCCGGACGACCCGGCCTGGGAAGCGGGTCTTTCGCAAGGCGAGGCGCGGGAGCCCGTCGAGACCTTGCCCGGCATCATCGTCGGAAAGACCCTTGCCGAGGACCTCGGCCTAGAGCTCGGCGACCGCGTCACGCTGATCTCGCCGCTGGCCGCGCTGGGGCTCGCTCTCGAGCCGGGTGGCCAAGCGACACGGTCGCGCGAGTTTCGGCTGATCGGCGTCTTTCAGGCCGGCTTTCAGGAGTACGACTCCGGCCTCGTCTACACCGATCTCTACGATGCCCAGCGCCTCTTCGACGAAGGCGACAATGTCACCGGGGTCGAGCTGCGCGTGCGCGACTTGGACACGTCGTACGAGCTCGCCCGTCGCATCGAGCAAGACCTCGGCGGCGCGTACCACTGCCTCGACTGGTCGGAGCTCAACCGCAACCTGTTCACCGCCCTCGAGGTGCAGAAGATCGCGCTCACGCTGGTGATCGCCACCATCATCTTCGTGGCGGCGTTCAACGTGATTGCGACGCTGATCATGATCGTGCTCGAAAAGAAGCGCGAAATTGCGATTCTCAAGGCGATGGGCGCCACCGACGCCACGGTGCTGGGCGTCTTCATGGTGCAAGGCGTGGTCATCGGCGTCATCGGCACGCTGGTGGGCGTCGTGGTGGGAGGCGGGCTCGTGACCTATCTCGATCGGATCCGCTTTCCGCTCGATCCGAAGGTCTACCTCATCGATCACCTTCCGGTCGTGCTGAACCCCTCCGTTTTCGCAGTGACCATCGCGATCGCGCTCCTGATCTGCACACTGTCGACGATTGCGCCTTCCTGGTGGGCTGCTCGCATGCTGCCCGTGGAAGGGCTTCGCTACGAATGATGCGCTCCAGTTTCCTCTCGACGTGGTAGGCTGCGCGGCCATGATGCGTAGTTGGCATTGGGTAGTTGCGGCGGGCGGGCTCGGCGTGTGTGCAATCGGTTGCGGAGACGACGGGTCTTCGGTTTCCGCAGTCAGCGCGAGCCTCGGCTGTGAGAGCGGAACACTCGGTGCGAGCGTCACGCACGTGGATCTGGAATTCGACGGCGAGATGCGGAGCTACGAGCTCCACGTGCCGCCGAGCTACGACGGGGTCACGCCGTTGCCGCTCGTGTTGAGCTTCCACGGGTTCACGTCGAGCGGTTTGGTGCAACAGGAAAGCACCGAGATGAACGGCCTTGCCGACCGTGAGGGATTCCTCGTCGCCTATCCGAACGGCCTCTACAGCTCCTGGAACGCCGGCAGCTGCTGCGGGATGTCGGCGGAGATGAACGTCGACGACGTAGGGTTCACCCGCGCGCTCATCGAAGACCTGGGCGCCCGCGGCTGCATCGACGAGCTCCGCGTCTACGCCACCGGCATGTCGAATGGCGGGTTCTTTTCATATCGCCTGGCCTGTGAAGCCGCAGACCTCATCGCGGCGGCGGCGCCAGTTGCCGCCGTCATGGGCGTCGACGACGTCACATGCACGCCTTCGAGGCCGATTCCCATCCTCGCGCTCAATGGCACGGGCGATCCCCTCGTTCTCTACGACGGCGGAGGCCCCAACGGCTCACCGAGTGTCGCCGAAAGCGCGGCCGGCTGGATCGAGCGAAACGGCTGCACTGGGGAGCCATTCGTCTCTTACCAAAACGGAGACGCGACCTGCGAGACCGTCGATCAGTGCGACGCCGGCGTCAGCGTCACCCTCTGCACCATCGAAGGCGGCGGTCACTGCTGGCCCGGCTACCCCTGCCGTCTCGACGGCCTCGGCGAGAGCACGACCGACATCGACGCCAACGAGGTGATGTGGGAGCTCTTCGAGAGCACCTCGCTACCCCAGTAAAAAGCCGGCAGTTCGGTTTTTTCGGGGGTCGACCGGCGCAGTGCCAGGGCTTTGCCAAGGTTGAAGTCGTGGGTTCGAATCCCATTTCCCGCTCTAAGATTGGTTAGTCGTTACGGGTAGTTTCGCGTCGGCTGATATTTCGAGCATCGTCCCCGGTTTGGGAACATTCCACACGATGTTCCACTTTTGGGGCCGTCGACCAACGCGAAAGCGCGGTCGACTGCGCCTTGCTTCTCCTCGCGCTCGATGTGCGTGTAGTGAAGGAACATCTCTTCCGTCGCGTGCCCGATCATCGAACGTGTGATCGCGCCTGAAGCCACTTGGCGGAGGATGTTGTTCCAGGTTCGGCGAAAGCCGTGAAGGGTCAGAGAGATCGTCTATGATGCTCGCAGAAACCGCCGCTGCGGGAGTCTAATGTCAGACGTGCCAACGCAGGCTTCGGACCAGCTTATCACCGTTCGGATGAGTATTGGAAGAGCTTTGGCGAAGGGCGCCAAGTTCAACCTCTACATCTTTCTTCTGGTCTTGCTCCCGGGCTGTGGCCCGGCATTATCGAAGTGATTCCCGCAAGGCGCTCGCCCACTGAATCGGATTGCGAATCCCGGTGTATACGGGGGTCACTTTCTTCTTGATATTCAGCAGCTCATAGACGCCGATCTGGGCCGATCGGGTGGAGTAGTCGACCAGGAAAACGC
>LJTN01000005.1 GCA_001303415.1 Myxococcales bacterium SG8_38 | reverse complement strand
GCCCGCACCAAGCGAACGTTGCCTTCTTCGGATACCACGTGCCCAAGCACCCCGGACTGGAAGTCGGGTCCATAAGAGTCAGCCGCGCGCCGCAAGAGCTCGCGAGTATACCTTCCTACCGGCACGGTGGGAGCGCCGAGCACCACGCGACCTGCGCGGGGCAGGTCGGCGAAAGACTCGATCTTCGCCGGATTGCTGGACGGGACGATCACGGCAAGCTCGTTGTGGGCAAAGACCTCGCTTTTCGGCATCAGCCCGGCTTGCTGCAAGGCAGCCACGTGGCCCTCATCGGCCGACGCGAAGACGTCCGCCGGGGCGCCCTGCTCGATCTGCAGACGCAAGATCTGACTCCCACCGAATGCGAGCGAGACGTCGACGCCCTCGTTGGCAGACTCGAACGCGCGCTCGAGGTCCTGGAACGCCTCGGTGAGCGATGAGGCGGCAAAGACCGTGAGGTCCGGGGACTCATGGAGGGCATCACAACGGCATCCCCCCACGAGCGAGGCGAGCAGGGCCGAAACCCAAAGGCAAGCAACGGTGGAAGTGAAGTTCGCTTGAGTACGCATCGGGCGTCGAGGCCTCGAGCGGACATAGCACATCCGACCCGCTCTGTTCGATCGGCTCGGTTCGTCGCACCAGGCTTTCTACCTGATCACGCGTAGGGTGTGGCTATTCGCACGCCCGCTCGATGACCATCGCCTCATCCTGGCAGGCCAGCACCTGCTGCTCGGTAAGCGACTGCAAGTCGCAGGTCTCAAGACACGCGATCGTGTCGGAGATCGCGCTCAGGCAGTCTACGCCGACGAGCTCGGCCTGGGTCTGACAACTCTGCACACATTCTGCGTCCTGAACCGGAGCACCGAGCTGTGTAAAGCACTCGTCCGGCCACCCGCACATCTCATCGCAGACCTGGCTCACCGTCCGAGGCCGAGACCCAGAATCCGAATCGCCACAGCCGCCCAACAACAGCAGCGCCAGCACCAATCCTCCCCATACTCTCATCGTACCCCTCCCATCACATGGTGAGGGATGGCGGAGCCCAACCCCAAACCCGGGATGCCGCCCTCTTGAAAAGGGTTAAGCGTAGAACCGCTTCGCCCAGCGGCGCACTGCTCACCGAGCCAGCAGCTGACCCACCGTGTGGATTCCGCGTCGCTCTGCCTTCTTGAGCAGCTTTTGGAACAGTAGGGCCGTCGCTAGCGCATCTCCGGCAGCAGTGTGCCGTTCGGGGGCCTCGATGTCGTACCGCGCCACGAGATTGTCGAGCTGGTACGCCTCCCGGGAGCCGGCGCCCTCAGCCCGGCCCGACGACATTGCACCGTCTTCCAAGCGCTGCGCGAGCTGAGCCGTATCGATGGTGGGGTTCCAGACACGAGCGCCGCGGTGCGGCGCGATGGCCTTTCGGAGCATTCGCACGTCGAAAGCGGCATGGTGCGCGACCAAAATCGAATCACCGGCGAAGGCCAAGAACCGCGCTACGGCTTCGTCCTCTGGAAGACCGCTACCAAGATCGCTCGAGACCATTCCATGAATCACGGCGGCATCCGCTCCGCCAACGTCCGTTTGCAAGACCAGAGCCTCGAAGGCGTCGTCGAGGTGCACCTCGAGCCCCGTCACCCCGACACCGGCAATGGACAGCAGCCGGTTCTTGGTCAGATCCAGGCCGGTGGTTTCCGTATCGAACACGACGAAACGTGCCTCGCGCAAGGGCATACGTCGTGGAACACGCCTCTTCTTCGAAATGTAGTCTCGCAAAGGCTCCGGCCATGTTTCGAACCTCGCCGGCATGAGAGCCGGAGGAAGCAAGCTTCTGAGAAAGCCGGGCGGCATGCGGACCTTCAACGCAGGAAATCGATTCGGTACCGCGAGGTCAGCATGAGCTGAACGTCCTTTACCACGGAGAAGGTGTTGCGAAGTGTCTGGCGTTCGAGCTTGTTGAGCTCCTTGATGTGAACGTATCGGCCCGAGGTTCCCCGCGTGAGCCCCTCCATGGCGCGGATTCGCATCAATATCTCGTACGCCATCGCGGCCTCTTCGGACAGACGGGTGAGCGTTTCGTCGGCTCTTGCGATCCGATGCCACCGTTCCGCCGTGCTGCCGTAGATGTTGATCCCCAAGTCGTAGATCAGCACACGGGCCGCGTCGGCAAGAGGCATCATGGCGCGAGCCTTGATGTCGAAGGCGTCGCGGTGCTCCCCGCTGCTTTCGACGATCATGTTCCGAAAAAAGCTCAGCGGAGGCGGATTTTGTGTCGCGTTTTGCGCGAAAAACGTGAGGAACGCGCGGTCCGTCTTGATCCGCTCGAAGATGTGCTCCTTGAGGGCGTGAGCCAACGACTCGTCTCCATGGACCGGACGAAGATCGAAAAAGATGTTGGTATGCATGACCGCCATCTTCTCCGGCTCCCGGATCCAATCGGAGAAGTAACGCTTCCACGTGCTGAGAGGCTGATTCCATTTCGGATTGCTCGCCATGACGTCGCCTGGGCATCGCGCGAACCCCGCTTCGACCAACACGTCGACTACGCGCTCGCCTAGCTCGACGAAGAAAGCTCGAGCCTGCTCCGCTTCGTCCTCGTCGGGATCGGAATACACGATGGCGTTGTCCTGGTCGGTGCGCAGAAGCTGCTCTTCCCTGCCCTCGCTGCCCAACGCCAGCCAACAAAACGAACTCGGCGGCTTCATCCCTTGCTCGGCAAGCTCCTGCAAGGACAAATGAATGGCGCGGTGAATCAAATTGTCGTTGATCTCCGTGATCATGTTCGAAAGGAAACCCATCCCCACTTCCTCTTCGAGATAGCGACGCAGAAGGTCTTCGGCCTGGTCCCTGAGCGCGCGCAACCGCTCCTTGGTCTTGGCCCGGCCGATTTCCGACAGAATCACCGTCGGATGGCTTCCCTGCGTCTTGAGAATGTCATGCTCGGAAACGATGCCGATGACCGGCGTGGAAGGAGTGCCGTCTTCGGTCACTGCGAAGTGATGCACGTGCTTCTTCATCACGGTTGCGATCAGCGACGATACCGTGGTCTGATCGTCGATGGTGAGGACGGGCGCGCTCATGATGTCGGAAATCAGACCGCTCACGTCGCGGGCCTGGCCGACCACTTTTTTGCGAAGGTCCGAGTCGGTGACGATCCCGATGGGGCGCCGCTCATCATCCACGACGAGGATCGAGCCCACGTTTCGCTGACTCATGAGCTGGGCTGCAACGCGAATGGTGGTGTCGGCTTTGCACGTGAGAACGTCGCGCACGGGATCTACCCGGCGCACGTCGTCGCCAGCACTGTTCGCTCTCTCATGAAGCCGCGCCGCGCGCACCGCTTCCAACCGATTGGCATCCAGCCGTGGTGGTAGATCCGCGGCAAATCCTGCAGCGAAGAACATCGCGACCCGGGGCTCGTCCCGCATCAGCTCTTCCAGAGTCTCCTTGGGCAGGACGTAGAGCAACGTATCGTCCTTTGCTTGCGTTCGCGCAGCATATCTTCGCTCGGCCAGCAGCGCGCGCACGCCGAAGATGTCGCCGTCGTCGCACACGTCGACGAGCAGGGTCTGTCCGTCCACTTGCTGGCTCACTGCGACCTCTCCCTTTATGACCACGTAGAACTCGGGCTTGGCGGCCTGCCCTTGCTCGAAGACGACCTCGTCGCGCTCCAGGTAGCGAATTCGCACGCGCCGTGCGACTCGTTCTAGAAGCTCGGGCTCGAGGCGATCGAAAGGCGGATGTCGACCCAGTCGGCTGGCCACGGTCAAAATCATGGAATCGGACGACATCTTCCGTGCCGATCCTTCGAGATCGCGGACCCGAGCGCAACATGTTCGATCGCGCTCGCATTCGGCTGAGCCCCCCTGTATTCTGGCGCGCCGGAGGCGAAGAACATGTCGGCAGTGCTCGAAATGCGACGTCATTCCCTCGAAGACCCAGACGACTTTTGGGGCGAAGCCGCGCGAGGAATCGACTGGATCACCCCCTGGGACCGGGTCCTCGACGACTCGAAAGCGCCTTTCTACAGGTGGTTTTCGGGAGCGCAGCTCAACACCTGCTACAACGCGCTGGACCGGCACGTCCCAAACCGCGGCAACCAGGCCGCGCTGATTTACGACAGCGCCGTCACTCACACGCGACGCACCTACACCTATCGACAGCTCCGAGCCGAGGTGGCGCTCTTCGCGGGCGCTCTGACTGCACATGGGGTGTCCAAAGGGGACCGCGTGCTCATCTACATGCCGATGATCCCCGAAGCGGTCATCGCAATGCTTGCTTGCGCGCGAATCGGTGCCGTGCACTCGGTCGTCTTCGGGGGGTTTGCGCCGCAAGAGCTCGCGACTCGCATCGACGACGCAGGACCGAAGATCGTCGTGTCGGCTTCCTGTGGCATCGAAGGAACGCGCGTCATCGAGTACAAGCCGCTTCTCGATCAGGCGATCAAACTGGCCGAGCACAAACCGGAGAAGTGCATCATACGCCAACGCGAGAGCTGCGAGTGCGAGCTCATCGAGGGTCGCGACACCTCATGGCAAGACGCCGTCGCCGCAGCGAAGCCTCATGATTGCGTGCCGGTCATGGCGACGGACCCCTTGTACATCCTCTATACGTCGGGCACGACCGGCGTGCCCAAGGGCGTGGTGCGCGACAATGGGGGGCATGCCGTCGCTCTCAGATGGACCATGCAAAACGTATACGGGGTGAAGCCGGGGGAGGTCTATTGGGCGGCGTCCGACGTCGGGTGGGTCGTGGGTCACTCGTACATCGTGTACGGGCCCCTGCTCAACGGGAACACCACCATCCTCTACGAAGGCAAGCCGGTGGGCACACCCGATGCTGGTGCGTTCTGGCGAGTCATATCGGACCATGGCGTCAACTGCCTCTTCACCGCGCCCACGGCATTTCGTGCGATCAGGAAGGAGGACCCGACTGGAGCTTTCCTACCCAAATACGACATCAGCACGTTGCGGTCGCTCTTCTTGGCCGGCGAACGATCCGACCCCGACACCCTGAAATGGGCGGAGAAAAAGCTCGGAGTGCCGGTGATCGATCACTGGTGGCAGACGGAAACCGGCTGGGCAATCTGCGCGAACTGTTTGGGCATCGAACAGCTCCCGGTCAAGCACGGCTCACCCACGGTGGCAGTGCCCGGGTGGGACGTCCAAGTCGTCGACGAAACCTGCCGGGAGCTCAAGCCCGGGACCACGGGAGCTTTGGTGGTCAAGCTGCCGCTTCCGCCCGGGAGCCTGATGACGCTTTGGAACGACGACGAGCGCTTCGTGAGCTCGTATCTGAGCGAGTTCCCCGGCTTCTACAAGACGGCCGACGCCGGATACATCGACGAGGACGGCTACGTCTACGTGATGGCGCGCACCGACGACATCATCAACGTCGCCGGACACCGATTGTCGACGGGCGGGATGGAAGAAGTTGTGGCCAGCCACCCGGACGTCGCCGAATGCGCGGTGATTGGCGTGGCTGACGACCTCAAGGGCGAGGTTCCGCTCGGGTTTCTGGTCCTGAACGCTGGCGTCGAGCGCCCGCATCACGACATCGTCTCAGAAGTCATCCAGTTGGTTCGCAACGAAATTGGCGCGGTCGCAGCGTTCAAGATGGCCATCGTCGTCCAGCGCCTGCCCAAGACGCGGTCTGGGAAGATCCTGCGCGGAACCATGAAGAAGATCGCGGACCGCTCACCGTGGAAGCTGCCAGCCACGATCGATGATCCCGCCATCTTGGAGGAAATCACCGAGCGCCTGCAAGCCATCGGATACGCGTAAATGAACCCGGACAAAGAGCGCGCGCTGGTTCTCTTCGTGGTCGCCTTGGTGCTGGTGGCGACACCGGCGCGCGCTCTGTGGCTCCATACTTGGTGGTCTCCTTTTGCGTTTTGGCTCCTGATGATCGCCGTCGTGGCGCTTCTTCATCGCTCTGACCATGCCGCTTGACCACGTCGTCTTATTTCTGCTCGCTGCCGCTCTGCTGGGTCTCTACATCGTTGGCTCGGAGATCGTCGAACGGTCGCCGCGTTGGGGGAGAGTCGGACGCAATCGCTTCAGCTACGCGCTGGCGCTCGGTGTCTATGCGACGACTTGGACCCTGTTCGGAAGCGTGGGCTTTGCGGCCGAGGAAGGGTACGACTTTCTGGCGATCTACTTCGGGGTCACGCTTTCCTGCCTGGCCATCCCGTTCTTGTGGGCGCCAGTTGCCGAGCTCGTCGACCGATACCGCCTCGGGAGCGTCGCGGATGTCTTTGCGTTCCGGTTTCAGAGCCGAACCGTGGGTGCCGCGGTTTCAATCTTCATGGTTGCCGGGCTGCTTCCTTACATCGCGTTGCAGCTACGGGCCGTTGCGGACGGTGCTGCGGTCATCGTGGGCCAAGAGCCAAGCGAGCAGATTGGCTCGGTGTACGCCGTCCTGCTCAGTGCCTTCGCAGTAGCACTCGGGGTTCGCTACGCAGACGGCCGTGCGCACCGCCCAGGCCTCATCGCGACGCTGGCGTTCGAAAGCATCTTCAAGCTCGTGGCGTTACTGGTCGTCGGAGCGGCAGCTCTCGTCATGACGTTTGGCGGGCTCCGGGGGCTCGGAGACTATCTACGCGAACGGCCCGAGCTGGTCGACAACATGATCCAACCGGTGATGCGGGACGTCGGCGACTCGTGGCTTGCGCTCGTGTTCGTCACTTTTTGCGCTGCGTTCCTTCTTCCACGGCAGTTCTTCGTCGCATTCGTGCAGCGTCCGGGGCCGCGCAGCCTGCAAACCGCGCGATGGGCGCTGCCGTTGTACCTGTTCGCAATCAATCTCCCCGTGCCCATCCTCTTTTGGGCAGGTCGGGAGCTCGCTTCTCCAGGCGTCCGTCCCGACGTCTACGTGCTCGTGGCGGTGCAGAGCTCCCCTACCCTCCAGACACTCGTCTTCCTGGGCGCCGTTTCGGCAGCAAGCGCGATGATCTTGGTATCGTCGATCGCACTGAGCGGCATGGTGAGCAACTATCTCGTTCCCCGATTCGGACCATCGCCGAAGTCCCTTCTGAACCGTTGGGCCGTGTTCCGGCGCACTACCATCGTCGGCGTGATCGTCGCGGGCCTGTTGCTCCATTTCGCACTGCCGCGCACCCGTACGCTCGTCGATCTAGGTCTCGCATCGTTCATCGCGGTCGCACACTTGCTTCCCGGTCTACTCGGCACGCTCTTTTGGCGGCGCGCAACCCGTGCAGGGGTCTTGGTAGGGCTCATCGTCGGTGCAACCTCGTGGGCCGTGCTGACTGCGATGCCTCTGCTCGGGTATGAAGTGGGCATTTCCCGCCTGTATTCGTGGTTCGGATTCGACGACCCTGTGGCTCGAGGGCCCGTGATTTGGCTGAGCCTGACGGCCCATGCCTTCGTGTTCATGGCGGTTTCGGTGCTCACTTCGCGGTCTGCGCAAGAGCGAACCGCCGCAGAGGCGTGTCGCGAGCCTCGGGTGACGCGCCTTCTGCAAGTGCCCGAATCCGCCGAGGCGCTTCAAGAACGGTTGACGTCGTACGTGGGCAGGAAGACGGCCGTTCAGGAGATCTACGAAGCCGCCGCGGCAGCCGACGTGCACTGGCCGCCTCGCGACCGCCCGCAGCTCCTCAGCCTAGTCAACGAGCTCCAGGGCCGGCTGAGTGAGCGAATCGGGCCTTTGGCTGCACGAACCTACATTCACGGAGGCCGTCCGGTGCGTGCGGACGCGCTGGCGGAACGATTGCGCGCCCTTCGAGCTCTCGACTCCCTGCAAGACGACATGGCTTCACGGCCCACCTCCCCCGCCCATGCCGCTCGCCGCTACCTCTCTCAGTTGATGTCCGAGTTGCCGGTGGGTGTTTGCACGGTCGACCATCACGGCGAGGTGGTGGTATGGAACGCCAGCCTCGCGCGAATCTCGGGCTTGGCTGAAGACCACATCAGCGGACATCCGCTGGGAGATCTTCCAGACCCGTGGCGGGTGCTTCTCGAAGAGCTCGCGCATCAGCCGAGCGGCAGCGCGATCGAGCGCCGCTATGACGTCGGCAGCCAAACCATCGAGCTTCGTGCACAAACGGCGAAGATCTCGGCCGAATCCGAGGAGGGACGAGTCTTCGTGGTGGAGGATATCACGGCTTTTCGGCGGCTGGAGCGACACGTCGCGCACAAAGACCGGCTCTCGTCGATCGGCACCCTGGCCTCCGGCGTCGCGCACGAAGTCGGCAATCCGCTTACGGGAATCTTGATGGTTGCAAAGAATCTGGCGGCTGACCCCACCGCTGACGATGCCGCCGAACGGCTGCAAATCATCGTCGAGGAAGCCCAACGCATTCATGGGATCGTCAAGAGCCTGCTCACGTTCAGCCGGCGAGATGAGACACCTGTCGAGCTACAAACGGTTTCCGTGGTGCAGGTCGTTCGCAAGGCGGCCGAGCTGGCGGAGCTCGAGACGGAGGGCTGCTCGATCGACTTGGACCTCCCCATGGACGCCACAGCCATGGCAACGCCAGAAGGGTTAACCCAAGTGTTGGTCAACCTGCTCAACAACGCCCGGCAGGCCTCTTCCCAGGATGCAACGGTCTACGTCCGGACCGAGGCGGACAACGGAAGAATTCGAATCGACGTGGACGACGAGGGCCCCGGCATTCCCGAAGCGATTTCCGAGCGCGTATTCGAGCCTTTCTTCACCACGAAGGGCGACATGCATGGTACCGGGCTCGGCCTTTCCGTATCCCGTCAGATCATCGAGCGTTTCGGCGGCTCGCTCACCTATCAGCCGCGCGAATCGGGCGGCAGCCGGTTCACAATCACGCTCCAAGCCCGTGAAAACTAGAGGATTGATGGATCATGCGCTCCTTTGATACTAATCGGCAGTGGCGAAGATCCTGTTGGTGGAGGACGAGCGGGTCATCCGCGCCGAGATCAAGCGCATTCTGGCCAGGGACCAGCATGAAGTCACCGATGTGCCGAGCGTGTGCGAAGCGGAGACTCTCCGTCCCGAGTGCTTCGATCTCGTCATCACCGACGTGAGACTCACCGGAGAGACGGGCGACGTCTTGATCGAGCGGGTCGGAGAGGTGCCGGTTATCGTCATGACGGCGTATGGCTCGGTAAGCGCCGCGGTCGACGCCATGAAGCGCGGTGCGGCCGACTATCTTTCCAAACCCTTCGAGCCCGAAGAGCTCAGCAAAGCCGTCGAACGGGTCCTCCGGCATCGTTCGTTGCGAAAGCCATACGACTCGAACGCCACGGACGACCCCTACGAAATAATTGCGTCGGAGTCGAGCCCGATGCAGGAGGCCCTTCGTCGAGCCCGCAAAGTCGCACCGACCGAAGCCACCGTGTTGATCCTCGGCGAGTCCGGAACGGGAAAGGAGCTCGTCGCGCGCGCCGTGCACAAGCAGAGCCGCCGGCCGGGGGCGTTCGTCCCGGTCAACTGCGCATCGATTCCGGAGACCCTCCTCGAGTCGGAGCTCTTCGGACACGAGAAGGGTGCCTTCACGGGGGCTGCGACGCGGAAGGATGGATTGGTGCACGCGGCCAATGGGGGAACGTTGTTTCTCGACGAAATCGGTGAGCTGACGCAGGCGGCGCAGGCGCGTCTGCTTCGCATGCTTCAGCAACGGGAGGTGCGCCGCGTGGGCGCGCGCAAGGCCGAGGCCGTGGACATTCGGCTCATCGCCGCCACCCATCGAGACCTCCCCTCGCTCGTAGAACGCGGCGAATTCCGGGCGGATTTGTACTTTCGGCTGAACGTCGTCGAGATCAAGCTGCCGCCGCTTTGCGAGCGGGGCAACGACATCTTGGCGCTTGCCGAGGTCTTCATCGCACGGGCCGCGGACAAGCTCGGACGTCCGCCTCTCGACCTCGACGACCAGGCCGCCGAAGCCCTGAAACGCTACAAATGGCCCGGCAACGTTCGCGAGCTCCAACACGCGGTAGAGCGTGCGGTGATCTTGCACGAATCGGGGCCCATCACCGAAGAGCTACTCGGGCTTCCGACCTCGAATGGATCCAATGGCCGCAGTGTACTGGCAGGCGAAGATTCCTCCCTCGAGGGTTACTTGCGGCGATTCGTCTTGTCTCATCAGCACGAGCTCAGTGAAACGGAGCTAGCCAAGCGGCTGGGGATCAGCCGCAAGACGCTGTGGGAACGACGGCAGCGCATGGGTATCCCGCGCCGCGAGTCACGACCTCCCGAATAGCGCCGGCGTTTCCGATACGTTTCGAACCGTAGCGCGGTGCTACGAATCGTAACGCTTGGCGCGGCGCGTTAGACCGAGTTCGCGAGTCGTTCCGCGGGTTGACCACTTGGTACAAGTCTTGCGTCAACACGCCATCAAGACGGTGTAAGGTGTGCCGATGACACTCAAACAACCCTCTCTAGAAACCCGACGACGCATCACCAACCTGAAAGAGTACAAGCGCCTTTACGACCGAAGCCTCACCGAAAGAGACGCGTTCTGGCGCGAGCAGGCAGATGAGCTCCACTGGTTCTACGAGCCTTACGGAACGTTCGAAGAGGACGGTCCGGGCGAGTTCGTCTGGTTTGGCGGCGGCCGCCTCAATGCCACGACCAACTGCGTCGACAGACATGCAGCAAGAAACCCCGATAAAACGGCCATCATCTTCGTCAAAGACGAACCTGGGCAGTATCAGTACATCTCCTTCAGCGAGCTCAAGACCGCGGTCGGCCGCGTCGCCAACACGCTGCGATCACTTGGTGTTCGCAAGGGCGATCGCGTCTGCATCTACCTGCCCATGCTTCCAGAGCTCGCGTACACGATGCTCGCTTGCGCTCGAATCGGAGCCGTCCATTCCATCGTGTTTGGCGGCTTCAGCGCAGACGCGCTTCGGGACCGCATCATCGACGCTGAAGCGAAGGTACTCGTCACGGCAAATGAAGGCTTGCGAGGCGGCAAGCGCATTCCACTGAAGCGCATCGCCGATGATGCGGTCGAGGGCCTGGCCGTCGTCGAGAAGGTGCTGGTCGTCAAGCGCACCGAAACGGAAGTCGATATGCAACAGGGCCGCGACCTGTGGCTGCACGAAGCAATGACCGAGCACCGCGTGACGTGCCCCTCCGAATGGATGGCTTCCGAGGATCCCCTGTTCATTCTTTATACCTCGGGCTCGACGGGAAAGCCCAAGGGCCTGGTGCATACGACGGCCGGCTATCTCACGTATGCCGCATCGACTTTCAAGTACGTGTTCGACATCGGACCAGATGACATCCACTTCTGCGCTGCCGACATCGGATGGATCACCGGTCACACGTACATCATCTACGGGCCGCTGGCGAACGGCGTCACCACGGTCATGTTCGAATCGGTACCCACATACCCCGACGCAAGCAGGTACTGGAACGTCATCGACGACATCGGCGCGACGACTCTCTATACCTCGCCCACCGCGCTCCGAGCCCTCATGCGTGAGGGCTCGGAGCCGGTCAAGGGCTCGAGCCGCAAGACGCTGCGGGTGCTTGGAACCGTGGGCGAGCCGATCAATCCCGAGGTCTGGCGCTGGTACAGCGAGGTCGTCGGTGAGGGAAAGATTCCCATCGTCGACACCTGGTGGCAGACGGAAACCGGCGGGATTCTGATCAGCCCACTCCCAAACGCCACGCCGACAAAGCCGGGCTCTGCAACGCTTCCGCTGTTCGGCGTCGAGCCGATCATCGTCGACCAGGAAGGCAAAGAAATCGACGGAAACGACGTAAGCGGGTTCCTCTGCATCAAGCGTCCGTGGCCCGGGCAAGCCCGCACCATCCACGGGGACCACAAGCGTTTCTTGGAGACGTACTTCTCGCAGTATCCGCCGCACTACTTCACAGGTGACGGATGCAGGCGAGACGAGGATGGCTACTACTGGATCACCGGTCGCGTCGACGACGTCATCAACGTCTCGGGACACCGCCTCGGTACTGCCGAGGTGGAAAGCGCCTTGGTAGCTCACCAGGCGGTGGCAGAAGCTGCGGTCGTGCCATGCCCGCACGAGATCAAGGGTCAAGGCATCTTTGCCTTCGTCGTTCCGATTGCAGACGCCGAGTGGGAGCCGCACGAGCTCCAAGGCGCTCTCAAAGAGCAAGTCCGCCAGGTGATCGGGCCGATCGCAACGCCCGATGAGGTGCGGGTGGTGCACGGCCTACCCAAGACCCGTTCCGGAAAGATCATGCGCCGCATCCTGCGAAAGATCGCAGCCGGCGAAGCCGACCAACTCGGAGACATTTCCACGCTTGCTGACCCCACCGTGGTCGAAGCGCTTTTGAAGAAGGATTGAGGTGCCGCCGGCGGCGGAGAAACGGAACGAAAGATGACGACTCAATCAGAGCCAAAGAAGGTCCGTGGGCCGCACACCAAGGATCACGCGGGACGGTACTGGAAGCGTAACCTCCGCCTTCTCTTGGTGTTCCTCGCCATCTGGTGGATCGTCTCGTACGGCGCCGGAATCCTTTGGGCCGATTCGCTCAATGGCATCACCATCCCCGGCACCGGGTTTCCGTTGGGATTCTGGTTCGCGCAACAGGGTTCCATATACGTATTCGTGGTGCTGATCTTTCTCTACGCATGGTTGATGAACAGGCTCGATAGAGAGTTCGACGTTCACGAGGACTAGTCGTTCGAGTCACACAAGGAGAGCACCATGGGCGTACAGACTTGGACATTTCTCATCGTGGGCGCCACCTTTGCCCTCTACATCGGGATTGCGATTTGGTCACGGGCGAGCACCACGGGCGACTTCTACATCGCAGGACGCGGTGTTCACCCCGTCGTCAACGGAATGGCAACCGGCGCAGACTGGATGAGCGCAGCCTCGTTCATCAGCATGGCCGGATTGATTTCGTTCATGGGCTATGACGGCAGCGTCTATCTCATGGGATGGACCGGCGGATACGTGCTGCTTGCGCTCTTGTTGGCACCATACCTTCGAAAGTTCGGAAAGTTCACGGTGCCCGACTTCGTCGGCGACCGGTATTACTCGAACTCGGCCCGTATCGTCGCCGTCGTATGCGCGGTGTTCGTCTCGTTCACGTACGTCGCTGGTCAGATGCGTGGCGTCGGCGTGGTCTTCAGTCGGTTCCTCGAGGTCGAGATCAACATCGGCGTCATGATCGGTATGGCCATCGTCTTCTTCTACGCCGTGCTCGGCGGGATGAAGGGCATCACGTACACGCAGGCAGCTCAGTATTGCGTCTTGATCTTCGCCTACCTGGTACCTGCGTTCTTCATCAGCATTTTGCTCACGAACCATCTGATTCCGCAGATAGGCTTTGGCGGCGCGCTCGCTGGGGAGGTTGGCTCTCAGGTCGCAAACGGGGAGAGCGTCAAGTTGCTCGACAAGCTGAATCAGCTGAATACCGAGCTCGGCTTCGCGGAATACACCACCGGCAAGAAGCCGCTCATCGACGTCTTGTGCATCACGTTTGCGCTCATGGTCGGCACGGCCGGGCTGCCTCACGTCATCGTGCGGTTCTACACGGTCCCGAAGGTTCGTGATGCGCGTCTCAGCGCTGGCTGGGCACTGTTCTTCATCGCGATTCTCTATACCACGGCGCCGGCGGTCGCGGCCTTCGCACGAACGAACCTCATCGAGACCGTCAACGAGGCCAACTATGCACAGGTCGAGGGAGAGAAGTCGATCCCTCGATGGTTCAAGACATGGGAAGACACGGGCCTTCTGGCTTGGGTCGACAAGAACGGCGATGGCAAGGTCCAATACCGCGCGGGCAACGCGGTGACCGACAAGCCCAACTTCGCGACGACCGAAGACGGCCAGCCCGCGCGCGGTCCTCACGGATCGCGCTTGGTCACCAATCCCGACGAAGCAAGCCCGAACGAGCTCTACGTCGACCGAGACATCATGGTGCTTGCTAATCCGGAGATCGCAGCGCTACCCGCGTGGGTGATCGCTCTCGTGGCAGCCGGCGCGCTGGCCGCCGCGCTCTCCACCGCAGCGGGCCTGTTGCTCGTCGTGAGCACCTCGATCAGCCACGACTTGCTCAAACGCGTATTCGTCCCCTCGATCACCGAGCAGCAGGAGCTGACGGCGGCCCGTGTGGCAGCGGCCGTGGCGGTTTTGATCGCCGGCTACTTCGGCATCAACCCACCAGGGTTCGTGGCACAGGTCGTGGCGTTTGCCTTCGGCCTCGCTGCTGCCTCGTTCTTCCCCGCGATTATCCTCGGTGTCTTCGTGAAGAGGGCCAACCGCGAAGGCGTCGTCACCGGCATGCTGGTGGGAATCGCCTTCACTGCTGCCTACATCATCTACTTCCGATTCATGGGTGGCACGCCCGACCAGTATTGGTTCGGGATTTCTCCGGAAGGCATCGGATCCGTAGGCATGTTGCTCAACTTCGGTGTGGCCTTCGTGGTCAGCCGCTTCACACCGCCACCGCCCGAGGACGTACAAGAGTTGGTCGAGCACATCCGCATCCCTGCGGGCTCGACAGCGCCGACCGCAGGTCACTGAGCAGTCGGCTAAACAGACAGGAGAGTTGTGATGAGGCGAAAAAGGGAGAGCGGCCTCGAGCCGCAAGGGGTGAGGTGCGCCTGGATCGGGGCCCTGGCTTGCATCGCAACGGCGGTGTTGGCCCCCGTCATCGCTTCGGCCCAAGTGCCCAGCGAAACGGCTGTCGACGACGCGGACCAAGCCGCGGAAGCAGAGGCGTTCAGACCGGAGACGCAGGAGGCGCCAGCATCGGAAGTGGAGGACGACGAGGCGACTCAAGAAGAGCTCGAAGAGGAGCTAGACGAGGCCCAAGCGGCGATCGAGGAAGCCGAAAGGCAGCTCGAGGAAGCCAAGAAGCAAATGGAGCTCATGGGACGCAAGCTGGCGCCGGAGCCGAAGCCGATCCCGGGGACGGGCATTGGGCTTGCAGCGTCTGACGGGCAAGCAAAGAAGCTCCAGTGGAGCCTCAACGATGACGGCACGCTCTACTTTCGAATTGCCATGTGGCTCCAGGTGTGGACGCGGGCCATGCAGCTCAACCCAGGGACGACGATACTAGGGAACGACAACGCATGGTACGGCGACGTGGGACTGAGGCGGGCACGCTTCCTCTTCTTTGGAAAGATCTTCCCGAGGACTTTCATGCTGATGCACTTCGGCATTAACAATCAGATTTTCAGACGGACCCGTAGCTACATACCCGTGCAGGATGGAACGACCGGCGATACTACGGGCGATGTCGTCCTGGCACCCACCACGGCGGAGGAAAATCGAAAGCCTCAGCTCTTCTTTCACGATGCCTGGGTCGAGTTCGAGGCTTCGAAGAAAGGCTACATCGATATCGGAGCGGGCCTCCTCTACTGGAACGGCATCTCGCGATCGACCAACGCCAGCACGATCACGTTCATGAGCCTCGATGCGCCGATCACGAACTGGCCAACCATCGAGCTGACCGACCAGTTTGCTCGCCAGTTTGGCATCTATGCCAAAGGCAAGGCGGGGCTCTTTGATTACCGCGTCGCGGTGGTTCGTCCCTTCACGCCTTCCACCGCAGCATTCACAGTGGACGGTGACCCGGTCACGGTAGCGGGCATCAACGTCACAGCCAACACGTTCGGCTACTCCGGCTACTTCATGCTCCAGTTCCTCGACAAGGAGTCGAACGTGCTGCCGTACACGGTGGGGACGTACATTGGCGCCAAGAAGGTCTTCAACCTCGGCTTTGGCGGCCACGCGCAACCCAAGGGCGTCGCCTACGACGCGGACCCAGACCCAGACGTCGTTTCGCTCCAGACGCGCACCCTGTGGATTGCCTCGGGTGACCTTTTTCTCGACATCCCCTTTCGAGGAGAGGACCGTGGCGCCGCCACCTGGTATGGCGCCTACTACTATCAAGACTTCGGGCCGAACGTGGTTCGAAATGTCGGCATCATGAATCCCGCGGATGTGGGCACCGGGGTTCAGGGTGGAGGCAATGCCTACCCAATGATCGGAACGGGCCACACGCTGTACAGTGAGCTCGGCATCCTCATGCCGGGCAAGATCGGTGACGTTGGGATTCAATTTCAGCCCTACGTCAACTACCAGGGCTCGGCATTCGAGGGGTTCGTCAATGCACCGAGACAGGATACGGTCGGCTTCGACCGAGCTTGGATGCACCACTTCGGCTTAGGCCTGAACATGTTCATCCATCGTCACAATGCGAAGGTCACGCTCGAGTACAGGAACCGTCCGATCTTCGGCGAGGACGGCTCGGTAGACAACCGCAAGGGCAACTCCTTCGTCCTCCAGATGCACCTGTTCATCTAGACACCAGAGTAAGGCTACCAAGGGTCCACACACGGCCGCTTCTTTTCGCGTCGTCGTGAAGGCTTCGGCGCGGCTCGCAAGATGCTCATGATCCACTGTCGTGATTGTGCGGGATCGATCACGGCGTCGATTTCGAACTGGGCTGCCATGTTCGTCGCCTTGCCCATGTCGTAGGCCATGGCGACCATGTTCTGGAAGGCCTGCTCGCGTTGTGCGGGGTCTTTGATTGCAGCGAGCTCCTTGCGATAGCCGAGCTTGACTGCGCCTTCGAGCCCCATGCCGCCGAACTCGCCCGTCGGCCACGCCACCGTGAAGCTGGTGGCCTTGAAGCTTCCCCCCGCCATCGACTGGGCGCCGAGGCCATAGCCCTTGCGCAAAACGATGGTGAAGAACGGAACCTCGAGGCTCGCCCCGACCACGAACATGCGAGCCGCGCGGCGAACCATCGCCGTCGCTTCGACTTCTGGGCCCACCATGAAGCCGGGCGTGTCGCAGAGAAACAGAATCGGAATGTCGAACGCATCGCAAAGCTGCATGAAGCGGCTCGCCTTGTCGGCTGCGTCCCCGTCGATGGCCCCGCCGAGATGCGCAGGGTCGTTGGCAATGATCCCGAGGGGACGCCCTTCCACCCGCGCGAGCGCCGTGATCACGGCGAGGCCGAAGCCTGCGCGAAGCTCGAGCACGGAATGGGTGTCGGCCAGGGTGTAGATGACCGCTCTCGCGTCGTAGACGCGGACCCGGTTCTCGGGAACCGCGGAGCGAAGCTGATGTTGGTCCGGGCAGGTCCAGGCCTGCAGCGGGCCTTGAAAATAGGAGAGATACTTCTTGGCGACGGCCACCGCTTCTTGATCGTCATCGACCAGCACGTCGATCACGCCGTTTCGTGACTGCACATCGGAAGGGCCGATCTGCTCGGGCTCGAAGACGCCCAGGCCGCCCCCTTCGATCATCGCGGGCCCACCCATGCCGATGTTCGAATCCTTGGTCGCGATCACGACATCACAGCAGCCGAGAAGAGCCGCGTTCCCGGCGAAGCACCGCCCCGAAGCGACGCCGACCAAGGGCACCAAGCCAGAGAGCTCGGCGAAATACTGAAACGCACGGCAGTCGAGCCCCGCGACCTGAGTGCTGTCGGTGTCCCCCGGCCGCCCTCCTCCGCCTTCCGCAAAGAGCACGACCGGCAACTGAAGCGACTCGGCCAGCTCGAACATCCGGTCCTTTTTGTAGTGGTTCATGACACCCTGGGTGCCGGCCAGCACGGTGTAGTCGTACGACATGACGACGCAGCGAGACTCGGCATCGCGGAACAGGGTGCCGTTGACGTCGCCAATCCCGGCGACGAGCCCATCCGCCGGGGTCTTGGCGATCAGCTCCTGCACCGAACGCCGCTGACGCTGCGCCGCGATGACCAGCGCGCCGTATTCGACGAACGTGCCGGGATCGACCAGGTCCGCAATGTTCTCCCGCGCCGTTCGTTGACTGGTCTTTCGGCGGCGCGCCACGGCCTCGGGGCGGCTCTCGTCGAGACCGATCGCCAGGCGGGCGCGAAGCGCTTCGAGATCGGCGCGGCTCTCGCGTGGGTCGCGCTCGACCTCGGAAGCCGATGCTTCGTCTTCGGCGTGGGTTTGCGCCAATTGGACGAGCCGTTCGCCCTTCGAGACCGTCGCCCCCGTTTGCACGGCGATGGATCGAACCACCCCGGGCCGATCGGCCGCAACGACGTGCTCCATCTTCATCGCTTCGAGGATGACGAGCGCTTGCCCCTTCTTGACGACATCGCCTTCACGAACGACGAGCCGAGCCACGAGGCCCTGCATGGGCGCAACGACCGTGTGCATCGAGCCGGAGTATAAGGGTGCTTCGGTCCAGCGCCTAACCGCTACTCGCCCTTCACGATCCGTTCGACCGCCTCGAGCAGGCTCTTGCTATAGACGCGACCGACGAGGCTTTCTCGCGCCTGCTTCGTGACACGGTCCCACTCTGCCTCATGCGCTGAGAGATCCACCTCGACGATGCCCCGTTGCAGCAGCGCCGCGTAGGCACGGGCGTCGTCCCGTCGAACGAGCTGGTCGTTGGCCTTGGCAGCACGCGCGCTCGTCTCGAGGAGGACTCTTTGATCGTGCTCCGAGAGCTCGTCGAACTTCTCTTTCTTGAGGATCCCTCCGCCTATCATGATGCTCAAGTTCTGCTTGGCCATGTAGTTGAGCCGCGTGTACCACTGGAGCGCCACCGCGGCGAGTGCGGAGATGGGGACGGTGTCCACCATTCCCGTTTGGAGACCCCCATACACCTCGGGCAGACCCATGCGAACGGGATTCGCGCCGATGACGTCGACGAGCTCGGCGAAGACGGGGTCGTCCTTCCACGCCCACGGGCGGCGTGACTTCAGGTCTTCGGGCTTGGCGAACTCCTCGGCGGAGAAGAGACGGTTCTTGCCGGCTTCACCCCAGTTCAGAAGCACGAAGCCGGCTTCCTCGAAGAGCGCGGCAAATCGATCGTGGAGAGCGGTCCGCACCCGGACGAGCTCGTCGTACTCGGTGATCAAGCCCGGCGCGGTCAGCACCAAGACGGGACGAGCGACCATGCCGAGGCCGGTCGTCGAAATGCCGGCGGCGTCCATCTGTCCCGCGCGGATCTTGCGAACGAAGTCCCGCTCATCGCCCTGGCTGCCCCCCGAATAGAGACGAAGCACGACTCGACCCTCGGTCTCCTTCTTGAGCGTTCGATTCCAAGCTTGCGTGATCTTGTGGAACCCGGAGCCGGCGGGCGCCAACGACGCGAAACGGATGATGGTCGGGCCGTCGGCGCTGGCTTCCGCCAAGAAGCTTCGTCCTGGAAGGGAAAAAGCGGCCAGGGCGAGGAGAATGACGAAGAGATTGCGGAAGGTTCCCATGATCCTACGGCGCCCGGCGCGCACGAGCCGCGAGCTTTCCGTCTTGGAGGCGCATCACTATATCGCAGGCCGCGAATTGTCCAAAGGAGGGCCGAAAACGGCGCAAACGAGCAGAACAGCTGCCCTTTGCCTGCTCAGTCGATCGCGTAGCGGATGGGCAGCGAGATCTCGCGTTCGCGCCAGCCCAAGGCTTCGGGCGGCGGGGGAATGAGAAGAGCCATGACGGACGCCGTCGCTGAATCGTCGAGGACCGGATGGCCCGAAGACGAGAGCACACGCACCGCCACGATCTTACCGTCTTCACCAATGGTGATCCCGAGACGAAGCCTTCCCTCGAGATGCATGCGCACTGCCGAGCTCGGATAGTTGCGAGTTGCGATCTTGTTGACCTCGCGCTGGATCTGACGGAGCCACGCTCGAAGCGCGGAGCGGCGATCGACGCCCTCGTCTCCATGCCCCACTCCGGAAGACGTGGCGTTCGGGTTGGTACCCGCAGAGCCCATCACCATGGAGTGACTCGTCGCATGACTCGCGCCCTGAGCGCTTGCAGCCGCATGCGCTTCACCGCCTTCGCCCGAATCGGAGGCTATCGGCTCGGGCGTGATGTCTCTCTCTTGCGTCTGCTGCTCGACGACCGGCTCCTTTCGAACCGGTTTCGGCTGGACCTTTCGGAACAACCGCTGCGGAGGATCGGTCGGCTCGACGGCATCTCCGACCTGCTCGTCGTTGCCGAGTCGACCACCGCCAACATCCGTGATCGAGATGAACTCGATGGCCCGAATGACCGAGCTGCCTTCGACGGTCGCGGGCACACTGGCGAGCGCTGCAAAGAACGCACCGTGCACCAACAACGAGGGGATCAGATAGCTGCCGGAACGGGCAAGCATGGGAGTGGAACCGTGACATTGATAATCATCTTCAACAACCCCCCCCTCGCATCTTCGCCACCGCTTGGGTACGGCTCCCCCAAAAACTGTTTCATCTCAGCTGGTTAGAAGCTCACCTGGACTCCGATCTGGAACGAGAACGGCGCGTTCGGGCGGGCGCCAAAGGGCCTACGCGCCACGATAGCCTGTGTGTTGGTGACGTTCTGCAAGCGGAGATACGCCTCGACCGGCTCGAAGCGAACGCGGCCCACCATGTCGAGCACGAAGTAGCCATCGGTATCCGGCAGCGGCTGCAGCCCAACCACGCCCTCCGGCATGCTTCCGAAGTAATTTCCAACCAGGTACGCGCCCCAGAAGCTTTTCTCCAACCCCAATTGTGCGTTGAGCACGTGTGCAGGCACGTAGGGAATCGGATCTCCTTTCGTCACGTCGCCGATGGTGGGATCGGGGGAGTCGAACGTCGTCCGATAGGTGGCCTTCGTGTACGTGTACGAGACACGCACTGGCATGTTGAGCTCGCGTGGCAACGGGATGCTGTAGCCGCCCAGCACCTCGATGCCGCCGATGAAGGCGCGTCCGTTGTTGAACTGCCGATCCACCAGGTCGGGATTGCATCCGCTCGACAGCGTGCATTCGCTCGTGATGTTGCTGTAGTCGTTGAAGAACCCGATCACCTCGCCAAAGCCGAGGGAATCTTTCGTCACGTAGCGAAAGCCGGCCTCGTAGTTGATCGAAAGCTCCGGGTCGGCAAACGCACGGTTGCCCGGCGTGACCGCGCTGAAGCCCCGATGAACACCCGCGAGCGCCGCAAAGCCCTCGAAGATGGTGTACTGTACACCGATGCCCGGCAGAAAGACGAGCTGTGGATCGTCTGCTACGCGCCCCAATTCGGGTTCGTTCTTTTCGTCCTCGAAGAACGTTCGAATGTATTCGACCCGGACGCCGGGCTTGATGGTCAAGTCGGCCACCTCGAGCCCGTAGATCAAATAGCCGGCAAGCGCATGCGCTTCCGCTTTGTTGTCGTTGATGAGGAGATCGGGGTTGTTGACGTACGTGAGCCCGTCCCAGACGAGCTGTTGGTTCTCCATCCGGTAGCCCTGCTCGGGTTGGAACCGATCCACGGAGTCATAGTGAAATCGAAGGCCCGATTCGATTTCGTGACGCACCTTGCCCGTGTCGAAGTCCGCACGCAGACGCGTTTGAACGCCCATGACGACGAACCGGCGTCGATTGCTGATCACCATCAAATCTTGCGCGCTAGAGCCTCCATCCACGGACGGGGAATTCTGCTCCCCGGTCAGCACCAGGTAGTAAGAATCGAGCGGAGGGGTGGTCGGTTGCGTCAGCACGTCGAGTAGCTGCGTGCCATCGCGAAACTGATTGAGGCGTTCCCAAGTGCGATCGAAATCGTTCCGGTACGCCGTCGTCTCGAGCCGAATGCGCTCGCCAACCGCAAGGTTGTGCGTGAGCGCCACGGCGGTGCGCCACCAGCTCATGTTGTCGAGCTGGCTCGCTGCGTAGCGGCGATAGGCATCGTCCCTGAAGTCCGCGTCGGTCAGGCCTAGGTAGGTTTCGTTGGAGCTCTCACGGGAGCCGACGAATTTCACCGTGAGTCGGTTGAACGCGTGTGAGGCCAGATCGTTGTTCACGTAGCCCTTGAAGAGCAGCTCACTGCGCTGAAAGCCCGTATTGCCACGTCCGAAGCCGCCATCGACTTCCTTGAAGCCCTGGGTGCCGAGGTGAATGCCTTCGACGAGAAAGCCCCCCCAGTCATTGTGGCGCCCGTAGTGCAAGTGACCACGAAACGTTTGAAAGCGTCCGTACGATAGATCGACCTGACCGCTCGGCTTTTCGGGCACCGGACGGCTGATGTAGTTGATGGCGCCCGCCACGGTTTGCGGCCCGTAGAGAATGGCCGCAGGGCCCTTGAACACCTCGACGCCGGTCATTCGCCCCATCATCGGAAAGTAATAGGCGGCTGGCGCCGAATAAGGCGCGGGACCGAAAAGCACCCCGTCTTCCATCAGGGTCACTTTCGAGCTTCGATTCGGATTGGTCCCGCGTAGCCCGATGTTCGGGCGCAACCCAAATCCGTCCTCTTGGCGGATGTAGACCCCTGGAACCTGTAGCAACACCGCGTTCGGATCGTCGTACTGCAGCGTCTCGAGCTGCTCTTGATCGAGTGTTTGTACGGAGCCGCCCATGCGAAACATGTCCTTGGGCGTGTACCGAACCGTGACCTCGCGAAGCTCGGGCATCGGCTCCTCGTCCTTCACCTGGGCCTCGGGCTCCGAGCCCTCGGGCACAGCTTCTGGAGGCGGAGCTTCGGTCTCGTCCTCTTCGAATACCTCCTGCTCGAGGAGCTCCAGCTCCTGCTCGAGGACCGCGTCATCGACCACGTCCTCTTCGGCCTCCGGGGGGACCTCGGGCTCGGGCTCCGCGTCCGGCGGAGATTCAGGCTCCTGTGCGCTCGCAACGAGGCTCATCGAGCCGACGAGGGCAGCGGCGACGCAGAACGCCAGCGACGAGCGCCACGTGGCGCATCGATTCCGGCGGAGCCCACTCACCTCGCCGCCCTGCGGGTCGTCGCAGCTCGCGAGCTCGAGTCATCGTGCTGAGGATACGCGGGCAGCGGCGCACCATAGGGAGACGGGGCGATCCAGCGCATCACCGCCAGCGTGTCGGTCTCTTGGGCGAGGTTCGCGTCCGGGTCGATCATGGGAGCTGCCCTGCGGCCGTTCAACGAAACCAGGGCGTCCACCCGAACCTCCACGTCCTCGTAGCCACGTTCCTCGAAATCCGCGGCAATCCGGCGAGCTAGCTGCAATATCAAATCGGGTTGCCCCGACATCTCGCGTTCTTGATGGCTGGTGAGATACTGGCTCGGAGAGACTCGCACCTCTCGATCGGCATCCCGCCAACGCACGCGATAACCAATGCTGCCGTTCTTCTCTCGAACCATCACGCGCCACGAGTACCGCATGCCCTGCTCGTGCCACAGGACGTCGCCGGGATAGAGATAGGCTCTCAGGGGCATCACGACCTGAACGACGCAGTACGCTGCGATCAGGATGGCCACTCCCGTCGACCATCGACCTTCCTCTTGCTGCGGCTTGGCGGGCTCGCCGAAGCCAACGGAAGCCTCGGCTCGGTTGGGCGCCGGCGCGAGTCCGCGGATGCGGTGCAGGAGCATCCGAGGCCAGTCCGCATCGAAAAAGAGCGTCGCCCCACTCACCATCAGAAACGGAAAGACCCCGATGACGAAGAGCAGATGCGTACAAAAATGGAACACGAAGACCGTGGCAAACGCATACGGACGCGTCTTACGCCACAACAAGAACGGGACGACCAAGGTATCGTTCAGAAAGCCGGCCCAGCTCATGATGTGCGGCACTGCCGGCAAGGTCAGCAGCGGGCCGATCAGGGGCGTCTCGGTCCGTGCCGCGAGCCAGATGCCCAGGGGCTGTGCGTGCAGCAGCCAATCGGGTTGGAGCTTGGCGATGCCCGCGTAGAAATAGACCACCCCGATCTGAAAGCGCATCAGATAGAGCATCCAAGCCGGCACCGTCGAGCCGGCACGACTGGGCCAGATCCGCGCGTCCACCGAATAGGCGCGTCCGAGCGGCAAAAAGCACATCAGAAACGCCAGCAAGCTGACGAGATAGTAGTGGTTCAGGTAGTTGGTGACGTCGATCAGCTCGACGTAGGTAAAGATCAGAAACAGGGCAACGATCGAAATCCGGTAGAGAAAACCCACCGCTACGAAAGCGGCGAGCACGGCCATCGCCACGTAGAGAACCGTCATCCAGGGCTCGGGCAGCACCCGAACCCATTCGAAGCCCCAGTACTGAAAGAAGAACGTCGGGCGTACGTAGAAGCGCTCGACCCAACCGTTCCATAGGAATCGTATGCTGCTGAGGCACAGAATCGTGCCAAAAAGGAAGCGGAACACCGCGAGAGATGCGGCGTCCCGAGGCTCGAGCAGCCTGTCGCGCAGCGTTGCCAGCATCGTCGAATCAGTCGTTGTCACCGGCGGCCCGATCGGGCTGCTCGAGGTCTAGAATGGAGAGAAGATCCGTCTTCAAGAGGTCGGTGATCTGTCGGATGGCGCTATGAGCTGCCTCCATCTGGGTCGGATCCTGCTCGAGCGCCTCGAAAAAGGTTCCTGAAATGGCCTCGGTCGCGGCGATGGCATCGGCGATGGCTTGGGCCATGTCCGCGGCCACATCGGGAGCGCCCATGTCGATCAATAGGTCATCGAAGCCGAGGGCGTCCGTCCCTGGGCTCGAGCCCAGGAAAAGCGCTTGGAAAGCTCTGAGATTCGCGACGACGTGTTGCTTCGACCGTGTGGCCCACTGGGACTCGATGGATTCGGGGCAAGTGGCGGTCGCGCAATTGATGATGCCGAGCGGCTCGCCGAGCTTCATGTCCTTGGTCTCTTTGTCGAGATAGAACATCGCATCGGAGACGGCGTTGAGGCCTTCCTGGACGGTGCCATATACCGCTCCGCTGCGGCCTGGATCGGTCAGCTCCGCGATGTAATTGCCTCCGCTTGGCGCCCATGCCGCCACCAGGTCGTCGGCCCGCCGACGGACCAAGGTCGAAAGCGCGGCCGCATAGTCGAGCCGCCGCTGCGGGGTCATGTCCGCCATGGCGTCCCAGATGCCGTCTTGATTGATCGTGTTCAGGGGAGAGCAGTTGTTCGCAGCGGACTCATTGAACAACAGGTATTCGATGGCCCAAAGGCCGAGGGGCCCGCCGACGACTGCTTGGAGCGCATCCGGGTCGTCGTATCCCTCTTCCACCGTCTGTTGATCGACGAGGCAAAGATTTAGGTTCGGCCACGAGTAGATGCGCGCGCGAAGGTCTTGTCCTCCCATGACCGTGAGGCTCGAGCCCGACGGCCCAAGCTGCATCATCTCCAGCTCTTGCCAGGGCTGCATGGCTTGCCGCCATGCCTCCTGTGCCGCATCCCGACCGCCAGGTTCGGGCGTCGCTTGTACGAGCGCCGTTTCGAGCGCAGCCGCCCGTGCGGCGAAACGCTCCTGAAGAGGGACGATGACGTTCTGGCCGAGCGAGGCGAGCACCTCGCCGCGAAGCCCACTGTCGCCGCCGTTTCCACCGCTGCCGCTGTCGCTGCTGCAGCTGACCATGACTGCGCAAAGCGCGAATGCCGCTGCCGACTTACCAGCTCGTGATGTTCGCTTGATCAAAGTCATAAGCATTTCCAATTAGGCTCCGCGCATTTAGCAAACGAGTCCGATACGCATCGTCATCGATCGGCGAGGTGGCTGACGCGCCGATCGGTGAATCGCCGATCGCCTCGTGCACCGCAGCGAAGTCCTCTTCGTTCATCGGCGAGCTCGGATTGAACTGAAAGCTCAGCGCGAAGCCTTTGAGCTCCGACCAATGCTTGGCATGGTCGGCGAAGCTGTATGCGGCGGTTCCGATGACGTCCATGTCGCTGATAATCTCGTTGATGTAGTGAATTGCGGTGGCCGCGTATGCCTTCTCCCAAGTCGAAACGATGATGTCGCGCTGTGCGACTAGCGCGGCCAGATCGACCTCGTCACCGCTTTCGTACGCGGCCGCAATGATGGCACGTCCCGTGCGCCACGCCAGGTCGGCTTCTGCCGTGAAATCGGTCTCTGCGCCGCTGGCGCTTCCCAGATCTCGCTTCGCCGCGTTGACCGAAGCTCCGAAATTGAACTCGCTCTCGAGATCGATCAGCCCGTCACCGTTGGAGTCGTGGTAGCCGCTCTCATATTCGGGGCGGCCTCCCGCAGCTGCGATTTCTTCATCGGTGTAAGCACCATAGTCGCGCGCCGCACCCCAATACCCGTAGGCTTCGTCCCATTGGTGCTCGAGCGTCGTATACGCGTTGTCCCCATCCACTTCGTTGACCGCGAGCAATCCTTGGTCCTCGACGTCGTCGTCGAGGTAGTCGTCTGTTCCTTGACTGAAGTTGACCGCAGCCAGCAGGAATTTCTCGACGAGCTGCGTCAGGTCATGACCGGCCGGCGTCAGATAGAGTGGCGTGGCGGCGTCAATCGGAAAGCTGCCTGCCGCGCCGGCCGCAACCTGGTCGGCGAACGTCCACAAGAGCGCCAGCAAGAGCTCCTCGGGGGTGGCCGGCGTTCCGAGATCACCGGCCGCATTCACCGCGAGATTCGAGGCGGACCAACCCACGAATGCCCCACTCGTCCAATCCTCGTGATCGGTCACTGGATCGTTGCCTGCGAGCTTGTCCTTGAGGTTCGCGTCGTTGAAATCGGCATAGGTTTGCTGGAGGGTCGTGTCTCCTTCCGCCACGAGTTGCGGGACGGCGCGACTCGTGTCGGCGACACCGCCTTGCTCGTATAGAGGGGTCAAGAGCAAATACACCTCATCGGATGTGTCGTATCGGTCCAGGTCTTGGCCGGCGAGCACCGCCTCGCTGATCGAGCCCATCAAACCCACGAGGTCCTTGATGAGCACCTGCCGGGTGCTCTGCCCCGTGTATGCCACCGTGGACTGCCCTTCGCGCTCGAAGCGATAGGTCTGAGGGACCGAGCCGTCCGCGCCAGTGCCTCCACTGTCGCTACAGGCCCCCGAGAAGGCCGCCATGCCAACCAGAAATGCAAAAAACAAGGTTCTCATGATGGTTTGATCTGGTGTTGATATTGAAAGTGATAATCAATTGCGCCTGGTACCACCCCGCCCGCGGGTGTGCAAGCGAATTTCAGGGGCTGAGCCTCCCAATCCTCCGATGCTAGGTCAGCGGGCCTCTGCTCAGCTCAGGCTCGACCGGCTGCTTCGCCACGACGGGATTGGCGCTTCCAAATGGCGAACGCGCCGATCCCCAAGATCGGGTCGCGGCATGGCGGCACCTCAGAGCCGAGAGCGCAGTCTGCTTTTCGGCGCTGAGGGAGACCTTTGTCTACAAGAGAGTCTCGGGCACACCGATCCGTCGCAGGGGCGTCGCTAGATCCTCCGGCATGGCGCTTTCGAACGTGACGAGCTCGCCGCTTGCAGGGTGCACGAACGACAATCGTTTGGCGTGCAGGGCGAGACGGTAGAGGCCGAGCTCTACGCGATAGCGCCGATTGTCGGACCCATTTCCGTACCGAACATCCCCCGCGAGCGGATGATTGATGCGCCGTAGGTGGCGTCGAATCTGATGCCGCCGTCCGGTTCGCGGCCGCGCCTGGACCAGGGAAAGCCGCCGATTCGAGACGAACAGGGTCTCATACTCGGTCACCGCTTCTACATCGGGACCGCCCTCGCGTTTCTCCATCGGGCTGTCGATGACGCCATTTGCTGGAGGCGTGCCTCGGACCAGCGCGAGATAGGTCTTGCTCACTGTCTGCGTATCGAACGCTTCGTGAAGCGTTCGCGCGTGCTCCGGCGACAGAGCAAACACGAGCACGCCGCTTGTCGCACGGTCGAGCCGGTGCACCGGATAGACCCACTGTCCGATCGCACTGCGAGTGAGGTTCAGCGCAAACGTCGAGCCCTTATCATCGCCGCGGTGCACCGATAGGCCCGAGGGTTTGTCCACCACGACGACGGCATCATCCCGATGGATCACGTCGATCGAGCTTGGGATCGGCGCGGGTCTCGCCGCGCTTGGATCGACGGATTGCATGAGAGATCTGGCAAGCTAGCAGAACGGACAAACGAAGGCACACCGCTGCCAAACTCTGCCTACCCCGCGGAAGGATCGAGGACGCGCCCGATGAACAGCGTTGCTCCCGTCGGCTTGTCGATGATCGCAAACACGAACGGCCTGTCGATCACGAGTGTCGCCGGCGGCGGCGCCGATGTCTCACCGACGATCACGGCCGTTGCCGCGGCAGCCTCCGTTCCGTTCTCGTCGACTGCGACGAAAGCCTGATGCACCACGTCCTGGATGAAGAGCCCGCCGGTGCCGTTCATCCCGGAGAGGTCTGCCGCACCACCGAAGGCATCGATCATGCCCAAGGACTGAAGCGGAGCCTTTGCCGGCACCTCGGAGCGGAACGAGAACTTCGGCATTTTGATGTCGAGCTGGTACTCACGAAGCGCTTCTCGGATTTCGGCGACCTTGTCAACAGAGAGCTCCGCCTCCACGGCGCCGAGTTGGCCCTCGTCCGGCACGATGAGCAGCATCGCAAGCTGGTTGCCGTCGTAGGGCAGCTCCGCTGCTGCGAAACCCTCGCCGTCCACGTAGGACGTGACCAGGCTCTGCTGCATCGCCGGAACCTGCACTTCGGTGCCATCGATACGATTAAAGGCGGAATCTGCCGTGTTGCTCTCGTCGAACGGGCTCTCCCACGAAGCGGTGAAGAAGATCGCGTTCACCAAGACCAGACGCGTCATGGCAGTGATGATCCCGGGCGCGATGAGCTCCTCGATCCGTTGGTTGGTCCGTTCGCTGACCCACTCGTTGATCGCCACGCGAGAGGCCTCGGTTTCATTGACGAAATCCATGAGTCGCATGCCAGCGCCATAGTGCTGCGCGAGGGTGTCGAGGAATGGATCGAGAAACTCGAAGCCGGTCTGGCCAAAAAGCGCGTTGGTGACCTCCAACAGGAAGGGCAAAGGACCATCGCCGCTCGATGCCTCTGCGCGGCTCTCGAGCTCGAGATCCAAGCCGTTGAACGCGGGATGCAAACGCTCTTGTCCCAACGTGAAATGCATCGCTTGGGCCATCTGGGCTTCGGTGTTGCCGCGCGTCCCCGCCCACGTCATCGCGAGCGCGACCGAAAGACTATAGGGCGAAAAGAAGAGGTTTTCGCCAGGCTCGATGATCTGCCGATAGAAAGCCCAGGCGAACTCGGCATTGTCGGCCGAGAGTTGCGTCACCTCCTCTGCGCTGACATCGGGAGAGGTGATCCGGGGCTTCGACGATTGGACCAGCTCCCCAGGCGCTCCATCGCCGGATGTCGAAGACTCACTACAAGAGCAGCCAATCAGGACGGAGATCGCAAGCACAAGAACGCGGCAAATTCGCATGGATGGTACGTGCCGCGTTCGGGACCCAACGTCAATTCGACGCTTCGCTGGATGCCGTGGCGAAGTCGGGTCAGAGTCGTGGAAATTGCCCAAGCAAGAAAAAGGAGGCGGCACTTTCGAGGGCATCAAGCTATTGCTCTGCGAGAATCCCCTGCCGCCGCTCGATGAAGCGATTGCAGCAGCCCGTGCGGAGCTGCCTCGAAGCAACTATTACACCGAGCCGTACTCCGCGCCGCTGCGCGAGCTGATCGCCGAGCGTGTGGGCGTACCCATCTCGTTCATCCACATCAATGCGGGCTCGGAGCTGATCCTTCGGCAGCTCTTCGACCGTTTCGGACGGCAGGCGCATCTACTGACGCCGACCTACGGCTTGTTCCCCGAGATTGCACAGCGATACACCGAGACGTACTTGCAACCGGGAGATGACTTCGCGTTCGACCTTCGCGACTTCGAGATTCCTGTCGGCACCACGATCGCAGTCATCGTGAATCCGAATAATCCGAACGGCGGCACCTTCGACATGAGCCCCCTACCGGCTCTTCTGAGGAAACATCCGGATACTTGGTTCCTGGTGGACGAAGCGTTCATTGGGCTCGCAGGCGAATCGGTGGCGCACTGGGTGCCGCAGCATTCGAACTTGATCGTCACACGCACATTGTCGAAGGCGCACAGCCTAGCTGGCTTTCGCGTGGGCTACGCGGTGCTTCCGGAGCGTCTTGCACATGAGCTCAACGACCACAACGATGCCTATCCACTGGCCAGGGTCAGTCAGGCCGCCGCAATCGCCACGCTCGAGCACGAAGCGAAGATCGCCGATCGCGCGTTGCAACTCAAATCTTGGGCCGAAGCGCTTGCGGAGGAGCTTAAAGGGCTAGGCGTTCGAACCTATCCAAGCGATACGTATTTCTTCCTCGCAGACTTCGCACCTCACGATGCCGCCGAGCTGGCCGAAGCCATGAAACAGCGCGGCGTGCTTCTGAAGCCTCTGAACGACCCGAGGCTCGGCAAGGGATTCATGCGCATCACCACCGCGCTCCCGGAAGACAACGAGCGCGTGCTGCAAATCATGCGGGAGCTCCTCTAGGACAAGGGCTCGTCAGCCTCCACACCGGTAGGCCACGGGTTCACGGATTCATTTCGTATTCGTCTTTGAGGGCGTAAACTTGCTGCCATACACGCTGATATCGCGCCTCGTCGTGAATCGGTTTGCGAATCATCTCGAGACAGCAAGCCATCTGCTTCTCGTTGCTCGAAGGCTTCGAGTAGAGGTTGAGGGCGTGGCGTGAAAAATCGCGAACCATGAAATCGAAGATCTGATCCACCAGATCGTCCGAGATGCCGTAGATCCTGGCGTTCTCGAGGATTAGCTGCCCGTACACGACCAACGCGAAGATCTCCCCTCCCGCCAATAGGAAATCGATGTCCTTGCGTTGGGCTTCGTCGGGGGGAGCCGACATGAGCATCTTCTTGAAAGCTTCGATCTGCTCACGAAATACGCGCAGATTCGGCGCGTTCCGGCTCGAGTACGCAATGCTGTAGTCGTGAAATCGAATCTTTCCGAGACCCTTCGTCGGTCCTTGGTCGAAGAGGAAATCGTCGTTGGCGGCCTGGTCCTGGCGCGTCACCTCGACGTAATCCGCTGGCGCGAAAAAGTAGTTTGCCATGAACTTCACGATGAGCGCGATGTTGACGTGGACAGTGCCTTCGAGCTTGGGGAGGGCGCGAATGTCCGCCGCGGCCTGCTCGAAGTACATGTCTTTTTCGAAACCCTTGGCTGCAATGACGTCCCACAAGAGGTTCATTACGTCTTCGCCCTGCGTCGTGACCTTCATCTTGACCATCGGGTTGTAGAGCAGATAGCGGCGATCTTCCGCTGAAGCGACGCGCATGTAATCAGCCGCTCGAAGCGCGAAGAGCTTCATCGCCACGAGACGCGCATATGCGTCTGTGAACATCTGCTTCACGTGCGGAAAATCGGTCACGTACATGCCATAGAGCCGTCGGTTGGCTGCATGATGGATCGCTTCGTAGAGCGCGTGCGTGCACATGCCGATCGATGCCCACCCTAGATTGTACTTGCCGATGTTGACTGTATTCAGCGCGCTATTCCACGCGTGGTCACCTCTGGCGATGATGTCGGCGTCGGTGATGGGATAGTCTTCGAGCTCGTACTGCGACACGTAGTTCTGGCTCGCGCACACGTTCTTCACCAGCCTGTAATTGTTGTGTTGTGAGTCCACGCCGAAAAATACGTACTCACCGGAGTCCGCGAGCTTGCCGAACGTGGAGACGATGGCGGCCTGGTTGCCGTTTCCGATGTAGTACTTGCCTCCGCGCGCCACGTAGCGTCCATCACCTTGCGGCGTGAGCGTCATCTCCGTGGAGTACACGTCTGCGCCATGTTCCTTTTCCGAGAGGCCGAAAGCGAAGATTCCGCCTTCTTCGAGCGCCTGGGCGGCTCGCTTCTTGATGGCTTCGTTGTGGCTCATCCAAATCGGCCCGAGCCCCAGGACGGTGACCTGCCACGTGTACCAGTACTGAAGACCGTAGAACCCGAGAATCTCCGCAAACTCGCAGACTCTCCACGTGTCCCATCGTGAATCGGCGGCGCCGTACCCGTGCGGCGTGCACATCGTCGCGAAGATCCGTTCCTTTTTCACGAAGTCGAGAAAATCTGAGTACCAAACCTTGGCGTGGTAGTCGTCCTTGATTCGCCCTTTGCCCTTCCGCTCGAAGAAATCGATGGTCTTGAGCATGACCTCGCGGGATCGTGGGTCGGGATAGGAACGGCGGTGCTGTTTGGGATTGAGAAGAAGCATGGCTCCGCGGGTGTATCACGGGCCGAGCTGAAACCCTACCGTCTTGTGGAATGCAGCCCTAAGACCGCTGTGCGCCGAAGCTGGCAATGAGGTCTTGGGAAATTCGCTCCGGCACGGGGTCGTAGTGACTGAGCTCCATCGTGTAACGCCCGCGACCCTTCGTCATGCTCTTGAGGGCAGGCTCGTAGTCCATCATGTCGGCTAGCGGAACCGAAGCTCTCACCAAGGCCGTGCCGCTGGCCGTCACATCGGTTCCGAAGACCTTGCCGCGGCGGCTCAACAGATCGCCGGTGATCGAGCCCACGGCGTCTGCGGGGGTGGTCACCTCGATGTTGACGATCGGCTCCAGAATCTGTGGGTTGGCTTTGAGAAACGCGTCTCTAAAAGCGAACTTGCCTGCGGTCCTGAAGGCGACCTCCTTGCTGTCGACTGGATGGGTCTTCCCATCGTAGATGGTGACGCGCACATCCTCGATCGGATACCCGGCCACCACGCCCCGTCGCATGATGTCGCGCACGCCTTTTTCGATCGCAGGCATGAAGCCCTTCGGGATCACTCCCCCGACGATCTCGTCGACGAACTCGAAACCGCCACCCCGGTCGAGAGGCTCGACGCGCAGAGAGACTTCGGCAAATTGACCGGCGCCACCGCTCTGCTTCTTGTGCCTGTAGTGGCCTTCTGCCCGGCTCATGATCGTTTCGTGATACGCAATCTTCGGAGGCTTCGTCTCGACCTCGACACCCTGGTTCCTGATGCGCTCGATGACCAAGCTCAAGTGCATCTCGCCGAGGCCTTGGATGACGAGCTCGTGCGTCTCGGACTCGAAGTGCGCCTCGAACGTAGGGTCCTCCTCGCGAATCCGGGCGAGTACCTCTGCGATCTTGTTCTCGTCGCCCCGGGTTTTCGGCACCACGGCCAGGGCGTGTAAGGGAGTAGGATACGGCAGCGTTTTGTGGTGGACGTAGTCGAGGGCGTGGTCATCGTGGAGGACGTCGCTCAAGTGCAAGTCTTCGACCTTGGCAATCGCGCCCATGTCGCCTGCAATGATTTCCTTCACCGGCGTGCGTTGCTTGCCCTGTATCTGAAAGAGGTGGCTCAACCGGATGGGTTTCTTGCCGTCCCCGATGAAGAGCTGATCGCCAACCTTCATGGTTCCTTGGTAGACGCGAAAGAAGCAGAGCTTGCCGAGGTAGGGGTCCGTCGCGACGTGAAAGACGTGAGCGAGAAGGGTCTTGCTCGGGTCGTCCGAATAGACGAATGGGGCTTCGTCCTTTCCTTCGCCCATGAAGAACGGGCGAGCATTGCCCTCCGGCGGGCTCGGGAAGTGCCGGACGATAGTATCGAGCAGCGCTTCGACTCCCGCACCGCTCAACGCGTCGGTGAAACACACGGGAACCACGTGCGCCTGATCCATGGCGCGCTCGAAGGGCTCGTGAAGGGCTTCGTAGTTCGGCTCTTCGCCCTCGAGGTAACGCTCCATCAGCGCATCGTCGATCTCGACGATCTGATCGAGCAGCTCCGTGTGGAAGCCCGGTACCGGGCCGAGATCGCTTTCGCCCTCCCCGTTCAGCAAGCAATCGATGACCCCGGTGCCCTTGCCCGTCGGCAAGTTGATCGGAAGGCACCTCCGTCCGAATGCTTCTTGGAGCTCACCCAGAAACGGGCCGAGTCGTGCGACTCCCTCGCCGATATGACTCACCACGACTGCGACGGGGAGGTCGAGACTCTGCGCGAGCTTCATCAAACGCCGACTCATGCTGTCGATCCCAGCCTCCGGATCCATGACCAGCACCATGGTCTCTGCAGCAGGAAGGCACGCAATCGCCTGTCCGATGAAGTCTGGCGCGCCGGGTAAATCGAGAATGTTGATGCGCTTCCCCTGATGCGTCGCATGCAGCAGCGTCGAGTAGACGGAGTAGTGGTGCGCCTGCTCTTCTTTTTCGAAATCGCTCGTCGAGGTACCAGCATCGACCGTGCCGCGACGACTGATCTCGCCCGCATGGAACAGGAGAGCTTCGGCCAGGGTGGTTTTGCCGCTCGAGCGAGAGCCGGCGAGAAGGACGTTGCGGAAGTCAGCGGTACCGAAGTCGGCCATCGCCCGGTATGAAGCAAATGTTGCGCAAAACCGCAAGCCTGAGACACGCTCGCCCTCCAAAACACGTCTGTTTCCAACCTCTTAGCTGCCACACCGCGAAAATCCGTCTGCCGAGTCGCAAGAGCAACGGCGGCCATCGGGTCGATCCGCTGTTACATCCGTCCGGCCGAGCGTAACAAGAGCACAACCTTTCTTGGGCGAGCGGATCTTGAAAGAGCGTACTTGGCGTCACGAGCTTGGAGAGCTGTTGTCCATCGGCGTGCCGATGGGGCTGACGCAGCTCGTCCAATTCTCGATCAGCACGATCGACGTTGTGATGATCGGGCAGCTCGGAGCCGACCCACTGGCAGGGGCGTCGCTGGGTCTGGTGATTTTCTACGCGGTGTTTCTGTTCGGATTCGGTCCGGCGATGGCGGTCTCGCCGATGGTCAGTCAGGCCCTCGGCGCCAACCCCGACGACGTCGATGATGTTCGGCACTCGGTGCGCATGGCGCTTTGGACGATCGGCCTCGGCGTGCCCGCGCTCTCGAGCGTCTTCTTCTTCAGTCAGGAGATCGCCCTAGCGCTCGGCCAACCATTCGTCGCCGCAGCCCTTGCCGAGCCGTATGTGTTGGCGCTCGCCCCCGGCCTTCCGTTCATGGTGGCGATCATGGCGCTGAGGAATTTCTTGGCAGCCGTCGGCCGCACGCGCGCGCCTCTCATGTTCATCATCCTCACGACCGCGCTCAACGCATTCCTCAACTGGCTGTTGATCTATGGAAACTGGGGCCTGCCGCGGCTCGAGCTCGTCGGTGCGGGGTTCGCATCTTCGCTGTCGAACCTGATCGGCTTTTCGGTCCTCGTTCTTTACATTCAGCTCGAGCCTGAAAGCCGGCGCTTTCACTTGTTCAAAGGCTTCTTCCAAGCCGTGCCGGCGCGACTTCACGAGGTGATGCAATTGAGCTGGCCGATGAGCCTGACCTCGGCTTTCGAAGCGATGCTCTTCAACGCCGCAGTCTTCTTGATGGGTCGCATCGGCGTCGATGAGATGGCCGCCTATCAGGTGGCGCTCAACGTGGCCGCGATGGCATTCATGATGCCCTTCGGTTTATCCATGGCGGGGGCAGTGCGCGTCGGACTGATGGCAGGCAAGGGCGATCGCGCAGGCGTTCGCAGGGCTTCGGCAGTGTCGATCTTGGCTTGCATCGGCGCGATCATGCTCGTCGCCATCCCGGTCATGATCGACCCGCGCGCCATCGCCGATCTCTATCTGGACGTGAAGGATCCCTCGAACAGTCGGGTGCTCGGCCTCGTGGCATCATTCCTACCAATCGCCGCCGCGTTCGCGCTATTCGACGCCACTCAGGTGGCGGCCAACCAAGCGCTGCGCGGCCTGAAGGACGTGCGTGTACCGATGGTCATCACCGCGGTCAGCTACTGGGCGATCGGCTTCCCGATCTCGGCCTGGCTCGGTCTCGGAACCCGCCTCGGCGCGATTGGTGTCTGGTGGGGGCTTTTGGCGAGCCTTGCCGCAGCCGCAGTGCTCCTCGGGGCGCGCCTCTCCTGGCTCACTCGTGGCTAGCGGATGCTCTGACTCGATGAACAACGCGGCATCGAAGACGCGCGAGGTTTTGCTGCCTCACTCGAGCGCGTCTTCCATGCGTCGCGTGTAGTCCCAGGAAGCGATCCACGTTGGGCGCAGGCGAACGACGAGCTCTTCGTCGGCGCGGCCGAGCAGAAACCGGCCGAGGCTCGAATCAGTCGAGCCGAGGTATCGATTGAGGAGACGCTCGAGCAGCTCGCCCGACCCCTTCACCTCCAGGCTGGCCATCGCTTGTCCTCGCACGCCACGGTAAGGCGGCTCGTCCGGCGCGATCTCGAAAGCACACCGGGGGTCCTCCTTCAAGCGCTTGGCGATCCGCGCGCCCTGGTGAACCGCTCCGAGAAGCTGGTCCTCCTCGGGCAAGAACCAAAGCGACAGGACCACAGGAAAGCCGGAATCGGTGTTGGCAGCAAGTCGCATGGGGATGCGCGCCTCGGCGAGGAACTCCCGTACCCGGGACTGCGACCACGGGCCGCTCCGGCGAATCGTTGACGAAGGCGCCGAGCTCATAGCCTCTCCCCGCTTCTATGCCGACATGTTGGCCGATGCAAACGCGCCTGTGGCTCATGCCAAAAAAGGCCGATGGTCTGTGTACACCCGCATGCCTATTGGACTAGCCTGGAACGCTGAGATGACCGATTCGAGTAGAGACGCTCCGAGGGCGAGGCTCATGAACGCCATGTTGGAGCGAGTCGACGTCAACGGCTTGCTCGACCAGGTCGAGCTGAACCAACTGCTCGACCGGGTCATCATCGATCGGCTTCTCGACCGCGTCGATGTGGATCGCTTGCTCGATCGCGTGGACGTCGACCGATTGCTCGATCGTGTGGACGTCGATCGCTTGTTGGCGCACGTCGATGTCGATGCGCTCGTTGGGCGCGTGGACGTCAATGCGCTGGTCCAGCGAGTCGACATCGAGGCGATCACGGCCCGGGCCAAAGTGGGCGAGATGGTCGCGCGGGGCACCACGGAATTCGCGGGCTCGACGTTGGACGTGGTTCGCCGCCAGGCGGTGGGGCTCGACACGTTGATCATTCGGTTCGTCGATCGTCTGCTAGGCCGCGACCCCGATGCGCAGCCCAAGGGGCCTCCCGGGCTCGTCCCAACGGTCTTGGAAGACGAGCCAGGGCCTCGCCCGCGCCGCGCCGTCATCAGCGGGTTCTACGCCGGTCCGGTGTCTCGGCTGCTCGCCTATCTGATCGACGCGTCCATTTCGTTCACGGGATTCGGGTTGATCGCCGGCGGCATCGTGAGTGCGATCAACACCGTCTTCGGCGTGGAGCTGGAGTGGGACTGGCAGGCAGGCATCGTGGGACTGCTGACGTTTTCCCTGTGGTTGTTTCTCTACTTCTGGCTGGGCGTGGCCATCGCGGGCAAGACGTTGGGGATGAGCATCGTGGGCATCAAAGTCGTCCACCAGGAGGGGCGCCCCATCAGCCCCGGTCACGCGGCCGTTCGGGTTCTGGTGCTGCCGATCAGCATCGCCACGATTGCCGGTCTCTTGGGCATCGTCTTCGATCGCGACCAGCGGACGTTGCACGACCTCGCCGCAAAGACGGCCGTCGTATATGACTGGGGCGACCGCCCAGCGGAGCTCCCCGCCCCGCTCAGCGCATGGCTGGCCGACCACGGAGTCGACGAGCGGCCACGGGTGCCTGGCCCTCGGGACCCGTCGGGCTAGCGCCACGCCGTGATGACGACGTTTCCCTTCTTGTGCCCAGCGTCGACGTACCGATGCGCTTCGACGATTTGCTCGAGCGGGAAGCGCCGATCGATGACCGGCTTGAATTCTCCGGCCTCGGCGAGCTGCGCGAGCAAGCGCAAGTCCTCCGGGCGCTCCGCCGCAGGCCCCGCGATGATCTTGTGGCGGCTCGTCAGCGCCGCCCATGGGATTTGAAGCATGCTTGGCAGACCTGCCAGGACCAGAAGAAGGCGGCCTCCCTCGTGGAGCGACTTCCTGCATCGCGAGTAGGGCGCCGTGCCCGCCGTGTCCATGATTACGTCGTACGTCCGACCGCTCCGCGTGAAGTCTTCCTTGGTGTAGTCGATCACGTGGTCGGCGCCGAGCCTTCGCACGAGCTCCACGTTGGCGGTGCTGCAGACCCCCGTCACCTCCGCGCCAAAATGCTTCGCCAGCTGTACGGCGGCCGTGCCGACCGCGCCGGAAGCCCCATTGATGAGCACTTTTTCGCCGCTTTGAAGGTTTCCCAAACGGAAAAAGTGCAATGCGGTGGTGCCGCCGAACGATAGCGCAGCCGCTTCCTCGAACGTCAGATTGGACGGTTTGCGCGTCACTGCCCCGTTCGCCGGCATGCACTTGTACTCCGCATGACAACCCATGCTGGCGCCGGCAAACGCAACCACCGGGTCCCCGACTCGGAATTGGCTCACGTCCTTGCCGACCGACTCCACTTCTCCGGCCAGCTCCGTTCCCAAAATCGGCTGCTTGGGCTTGCGTACTCCGAAGATCAAACGCGAGATGAGCTTGAAGCCGAGGGGGACATCGAGGCTGCGCACCCTCCAGTCCCCTGATGTGACCGTGGTCGCATGGGTCTTGATCAGGACTTCGTCGTCCTTTGGCGTGGGCTTTGGCACCTCCGCCAACCCCAAAACCTCGGGCGGCCCATATCGCTCGTACACAACTGCTCTCACGCCGCCGTCCTCCTCCGTTCCGTTTGACACACCGGCCTCGTGCACTCCAGGCGAGAGCGGCACGGCATCGCAGCTTCTTTGACTGCGTCCTTGGGAGGGCGCATGTAGGCGATGCTCGCTCCGGCCGAGACGATCTGATTCATGGCGCAGACCCGTTACGCGAACCCAGGCGCCTCCATGGCGACGCTCAACGTGATCACCGACCAAACCAAAGCGCTCGTCTTACTGATGGACGAGGTTCATGCGATGGACGCGACCGGTCTGGTGGCTTTGGAAAGCGCGCTCGACCAACTGGCCAAGCAAAGGTGTCTCGCCGTGCTGAGCAGCGTGCAGCCTCAGCCCCTCCGGCTTCTAAGGAAGTCGCAGATCGATCGGCGCCCTGGCGTCGTCCTGAGCGACACGATCGAGAACGCCATTGCACTCGCCGGCGCACATGCCGCGGGTCGACCCTCCATGCCACCCCCACTGGAGGAGGTGGCAGTGTGATGATGATGCCTACTGGTCGCTGCTGCGATGGCTTTACCGAGTGAGTCTCAGAGCTTCTCCCGGTAGGCCTTCAGCGCCTTTTCCATGCGCTGGAATACGTCGTCGATGATCTTGGCTTCCGGCAAGATGGTGACGCGGAAATAGTTCCGGTAATCCACGTTGAAGCTAGACCCCGGCGCCACGAGCACGTGTTGTGTTTCGAGCAGCTCCATGGCGAATTCCTGGTCGTCGAATCCGGGCAGCTTGTGGGTGTCGGCCCCGATGAATGCATACATCGAGCCACGAGGCGCGACGAGGCTCAGATACTCGCTCGCTTCGACGCCGCGGATCACGGCCTGGCGTGACTCATACAAGCGCCCACCCGGACGGATCAGCTTGTTCAAGCTCTGGTATCCGCCGAGGGCGGTCTGCACTCCCCACTGACCGGGGACGTTGCTGCAAAGGCGCAGAGATGCCAGCAGGTCGAGACCGTGCAGGTAGTCCTTGGCGAGCTCATTGGTGCCGCTGAACACGACCCAGCCCACGCGGAAGCCACATGCACGGTATACTTTCGACAATCCGCTGAACGTCCCGCACAAGGTGTTCTTCACCAGCGGCGCAATCGGAAAGAACTCGGCGTCGTCGTACACCATGCCGTCGTAGATCTCGTCGCTGAATAGGACGAGATTGTGCCGCTCTGCGAGGGCCACCATCGCTTCGAGCGTCTTTCGGCTGTAGACGGCGCCCGTTGGATTGTTGGGATTGATGATGACGATCGCGCGGGTGCGGTCGGTGATGAGGCGCTCGAGCGCCTCGAGGTCGGGCTCGAATCGATTCTGAGGAGGACACGGGTAGTGCACGGCCCGGCCCCCGTTGAGGGTGACCGACGCCGTCCAAAGCGGATAATCGGGGCTCGGGATCAGCACTTCGTCGCCCCGGTTGAGCAACGCACGCAGCGTCAAGTCGATCAGCTCGCTCACGCCGTTCCCGATGAAGACGTGCTCGGCCGTCACGTTCAAGATGTTGCGTTCCTGCTGCTGCATCACCACCGCTTCGCGCGCCGGAAAGATGCCCTTCTGGTGGCAGTAGGCCTCGCTGCTCGGAAGGTTCTCGATCATCGCCATCCGCATGGTCTCCGGGGTACGAAACCCGAAGAGCCCGGGGTTGCCGATGTTCAACGAGATGATCTCGTACCCTTGACGCTCCATCTCGTGGGCGCGTTGCGCAAGCTGTCCGCGGATCTCGTAACGAACCCCGCGCAGGCTGTCGCTGGTCTTGATTTCGGTGGTCATGGCCTCGGCTCGGTCAAGGGCGAACTCTTGATGGATAAGGCCGCCGTGTCGAGGGGAGGCCTGCCAGCCGGCCGTAGGCTCAGTGCTTCGAGCAGTCTCCGTCGAAATTGACGTTGTGCGTTGCATCGATCGCGACATCCGCGCTCACGTTCGGAATCGGCTCGGACCAGGCGTGATCCATGGCAACCGCCGGACCATCGCAAGTGCCGTCGCCGTCGACGTCTGCGAAGTAGTAGAGGGTGTAGCTTTCCCCCTCCACCAGAGCATCGGGCCGGGAAACGGTCAGCGGATTGGCGTCGATCGTTGCCTGCCAGGTGTCCTCTGCGGCTGACTGATCGGCGTCGTTCCACAAGGCGAAGTACATGGTCTGGCCGCCGTGCGCCCCCTGAAAGCTCGTGCCGGAAAAGCTGAGATCGAAGGTAGCGCCGTTCGCGCCGCCCGTACCCCCGGTACCCCCGGTACCTCCCGTGCCGGCAGTGCCGCCCGTCCCCGCGGTACCGCCCGTGCCCGCGGCGCCCCCGGTTCCACCCGTGCCCGCCGTTCCGCCCGTGCCGGCTCCTCCGTCGTCATCGTCACCGCATGCGGGAGCGAAGGTGCCCATAAGCAAAGATAGAGTCGCCGCAGCGATTCGGCCCACCCACTTGTGATTTCTCCGGTAAGTCATCGTCATGTCTCCTTTCGGCCGCGCGTCAGGCTGGAGCACGGCGCTACGATCACCCTACTGCACTAGGGGAAAACTATGAAGGGCCGACGTCGCCGCGCGCTTTTTTGTGAGATAGTGTGGGCATGGTGAACGCCCCGGGGAGCTTGCGGGACGACATGCGGAGCCAGCGCTCATTCCTCGATGCGCGCTCGCCCGCGTACGCCCGGCTTGCCGTGACGGCTAAGCGCGCCTACCTGTGGCGCACGCTCGCCGAGCGCCACCTGCAAACGAACGAGCCGGCGAGGGCTGTCGCCTGGTTGTGGCCTGCGCGAATCGCGACCGCGAGCAAACCGGCCCGTCCGCTCGAGCTGTTCGACGTCGGCTCTAGCGCCGGCCTCAATCTGATCGGCGATCAGCTGCCTCCGATGTGGGAACGCCAGGACGGCGAGCAGCTCGATGTGGCGCTCACCGTCCCGATGACGAGACGGATCGGCTTCGACCTTCGGCCGCTCGATGTGCTTCACGAAGAGGACGCGCGCTGGCTCAAGGCCTGCGTCTGGCCCGGGGAACGAGAACGGGAAGCGCGACTCGAGCTGGCGATCAGGGCGTTCCGGAGCTTGCAGTCCGCTCCGGATGCCCCCACGGTCCACCTCGCTCGAGCCGGCGAGGTGCCGTCTCTCCTTCCGCATGGCGACGACGGTCTTCTAGCTCTGGTCTGTCAGACGATCGTCCGCGACTATCTTCCGCAATCCGAGTGGGAGACCTACCGGACGGGGCTGCAAAGCTGGCTGCTGTCACGGCCGCCAGGCTCGGCCATGTGGGTGGAGCTCGAGGTCAACGAGCAAGCACGACAGGGCGGGCCGCCCGTTGCTCTGACTGTCCACGTGCGGGGCGCTCGGGGCCTCTGCTCGTTCGGTCTTGCCCAATGCGAGCCGCACCCACGGCGCCTCGACGTGGATGTTGCTGCGGTCTCGGCGCTCCGTGCCGCGCTCGACGCCTAGGTGCGAGACTACCAGGCTCAAATGCCCAGGTTTGCTAGGCTCTCCGACACGCTCTTGAGGATCTCGGCGAACCGCGGATGCGAGGTCTCGAAATCTTCGATAAGCGCCGAAACGCGCCGGCTCAGAGGTCCGCTTCGCTCCCGCTCGCGCTTCGTGTCGGCACGGTCGAGCGCCTCGTGTATCTCTCGGATGGCTTGCTCCAGCGCCACGCGGTCGTCAGGCTCGAGCTCTGTCTCCGATTCGAGCTCTCGGTGAAGCGCGCTGATCGCTTGCTTGAGCTGCCGACGAGGCATGTCCGCAATTCTGCCGTCATTCGCAGCGCAGGGGAAGAGAAAACGGCTTCGACGAGAAGCCATGCGTTCGCGAAGTTGTACTCCCCAGGGCCTAAGGCGAACGGAAGCTGAGCATGGTCGAGCGGCTCTGCGCGCTACTCTGGAACGCAAGCGCAATTGTCGCGTCCTTGGCGAACCAAAAGTGCATCTTCATGGCGCCCAGGGTTTTGACCGAATCCGGGCCGCCCAGCTTGCTCTTGATCTGACCGAGCACGGCTTTTTGGATTCCTTTCTTGTGCACGGTCACATCAGTGACCTTGTCTCCGGCAAACCGCACGATGGTCGTGTCCGGATCCTTCGAGCAGGTATGACGGTCGCCATCCACCTCGAGCTTGGCACCCGGCCCCGTGCACTTGCGGTCGAACGACTCCGGAGTTGCGTTCTTGTAAAGCTGCTCCGCGACGTCGACCATCGTGGGCCCCGCCGCCTGAGACCCCGAGCTCGACGCTGCGGCTGTGAACACCAAAGCACCCACGACGAAAAGCATTCCGTTCTTCATTGGTCCCCTCCCCCTCGATCAGCATAGCCGCCGAGGGGATTTGCCCCCAAATCAACTGCGCGCCGCCTCATCAGAGCCGAAGTCGCCGTGCGGCCTGCGCGTCTGCCGGCAATTCGCTGCTAGGGTGTCCACGTGGAATTCGGATCGAGCTACGGTTCACTCGACGACGAGAGCTTCATCGCGTGCGTCAGACCCTAGAGGTTGGCATGTCCGGCCGATTCGCTTTGCAACCAGCCGAACGCAGCGGCGCTGACGTGGTCGCAGGCAGCGACCAACGCGGGCACGAAATTGGTTTCCCTCTTCGCGCAAGCGTAGTGATCGCCGTCGACTTCGAATTGCTTCGCACCGGGGACTGCAGCCGCGAGCGCGTATTGACGGCGGGTAGGTACAATCTTGTCCCGCGTCATGACGACGACGGCCGTGGGGACTGCAATCGTCGAAACCCAGTCACGCGATGAGAAACGGATGACGGCACGAGTTGCTTGCGCGAGCGCGGCGGGATCGGAGCCTGACATTTCTTGGCGCACGTAGTCTCTGACCTTCGGCGACGGGATATCCCGGACCATGCCTTCGATGATTTGGTCGAGCACGAGCTTGGGCGCCATGCGGGCACCGAGGACAGCGCCCGGCAAGATCGCTCGCATGAGGACCGGGTATTGCTGCGGGGTGAAATGCTTTGCCGTCGCACAAAGCACCAGTCCGAGCACGCGCTCGGGGTGCCGGCTCCAACAGAGCTTTGCGATGGGCCCGCCCATGGAATATCCGACGGCGATGAACTGGCGGATGCCCAACGCATCGGCGACCGCGACGGCGTCATCCGCACAATCCTGCAACCGAAAACGACGCGTCCGGATCCCTTGGCCGTGGCCGCGGTGGTCGACCGCCACGACACGGTAGCGATCGGCGAGATCGGAAAAAGCGGCAAACCAATTCAGCGGCCCCGTGGCGCCCAAGCCATGGAGCAACATCAGCGTAGGGGCTCCCTCGGGACCCTTGTGCTCGACCACGCGGATGCGGCCGCGACCTTTCAAGCTCAAGAACAGGGTCTCACCCTGCTGCTCATCTCTTGTCACCGCGCCCAAGCGTGTGGGCAGCGCGTGCCCAGCGCAAGTCGCGACTCGACCCGCTAGGACAAGTGGAGGATGCCGCGTCCTGCTTCACCTACGGCGATCTCGGCCGCGATTGTCGTCTCGGCCGCGATCATCATCCCGGCCGCGATCGTCGTCTCGGCCGCGATCATCATCCCGGCCACGATCGTCGTCTCGACCTCGATCGTCATCCCGGCCCCGATCGTCATCTCGACCTCGATCATCGAGCTCCTGCTTCTCCGGAGGGATGACCAGAGCCACAGGGCGAGCTTGACCGTCTCGACCCGTCTCGGCCGAGGCCGTGCTCAGCCCTAGCAACACAAAGGCAACCAAGAGACCGAAATGCGAGACTTTCATGCGCATGTCCTCCTTCGCGCCCAACGAATAGTCCAACGCCAACAAAGAACAAGGAGATTCATGTGCCGCTCGAGCCGCTTCCTTGAAGCCTCGCTTCCCAAAGTGACGAGAGCGTGTTGTTCCCCAATTGGGACAGTGAATACCCCGGTGCTGGGTCTTATGCAGTAGGGGCCTTCAACGGTACCATCTTCTCATAGTGGCCTGACCCAGGAAGGGAGGGAGCCATGGAAAAGAATGCGATGCTCTGGATGCTGGCATCGGCGCTTCCCATCGCGTTTGCGTGTGGCAGCGACGATTCCGGCGGTGGCCCGAATGCTGCGCTGGGACAACAGATGTCCGAGCTGAGCGAGCTGGGAGACAGCTTCGTCGGGCAGAACCAAGCGACCTACGATGGACTCGAGGAAGCAGCCGGGTCCATCGGGACCGCGTTTCAGAATCTAGCGCCGGCCGTGCTGCCCGCGCGGAAGCAGGCGGCGGGATGCCTGCCCGCCGAGCTGGCCGGCGCGACCTTCGAGTTCGATGCTCTCACGAGCACGTTTGTTCCGAGCGATCCGCGCGGGCCTTCCGAAGCGGTCCAGTTCCGTCTCTTCAGCGACGCGCAGACCGAGGTCGGGTACGTGAACGTGAGTTGCTCCGGGGTGCTTCCCGGTCCCGTCAACGTGAGCCTCAGCCTGAACACGAGTGACGACGTCGAGGTTCTCGACCTCCTCGCATCGAACGCGAGCGTGATTCCACCCTCGTCCTTTTCGGCCGCACTCTCCGGAACGCTTCGCACCGCGGACGGCCAAGACGAGCTACCCTTTGGGCAAGGCTTCAGCAACACCCTCTACTTTGACGAGCTTGGAAGGTCGGCTTACATCGACTTCCGGATCGGTGAGACGGTGACCGCTACAGTGAGCCAGACCGTTTCTTCGGACCCCTCGTTTGCTTCGGAGCAGATCATGATCTCGGTGGAAGACGTGTACGACTTCAATCCCGAGTTCATCTGTCCTGCAGCGTTTTCCTATCGGGCGTCCATGCAGGGAACACCGGGCAACGTCACGGGCGGCGGCGTTTTCTGTGCGAGGCCTCCGCTAGCGAACGGCTATAACTATTTCGTCAACTGCGATGACGGCTCGATCGACGACATGGTCGTCAGCCCCGCGACGACAGCCTGCATGGCCAACATCTTCGAGGGTGACCCCACGCAGGTTTCGGGCTCGGTTCTGCAGGACATTCAAGAAGGAACCGACGCGCTGCTCGGCATGTTCAATGCGATCATCTCGGTCGCTGAAGCGGGAGCCGCCGTGGGCTTCGAGCTAGCCGCCGCCCAACAACAATGACCATGCGCGGGTAAACAATTACGTATGAGGGAACTCGCCATGACACCAACACGGAGCGATTTTCCATTGACCAAACCGCCATGATGCGTGTCTTCTACGCCCTGGAGGCCCGCCATGAAACCCATCGCACTGTCGTGCTGTCTGGTTGCCATGTTGACGATTCTCGGCTGCGAAACCGAAAGTGGAGCGGACGACGATGGCGGCAACCCCTGCGACGAGTGCGTCGGCACTCCCCTCGGTCCGGACAACACCAATCCTGCCGTCTCATGTACGGCAACGGGCGAGCCCAACGAGTGCACCTGCTTGGACGAAATGGGCGAGAGCTACTCGGCGTTTCTTTCGCCGGGAGGCTGCATCTAGATCTGGTGCTCAAGCCCCTCTGCGAAGCGCCGTGGCCAGCGCGATGATGAGCGTCGCGATGACGAAGTACGCTGGCTGGAGCCAAGAGACGTAGCCGATGATCGCGACCTGAGCTGCGCGCGGGGCACTAGGTCTCGTCTTTCATCAGGTAGAGCGCGATTGCCGCGATGAGGCAGGCGGCGGCGACCACGTCGCCAATCACGATCTTTCGAATCGCGGGTCCGTATCGTCCGACCGCGAAAGCGAGATAGAAGAAAGAGAGCAGGCTCAACGTGGCGCCCGCGAAAGCGATGGGTTGGAGCGCGGGCACGAACGCGGAGTATACGAAAAAGGCGCCGACGATTCCGAAGAGGACTGCCCGGTGCCGCATGAGGATCTCTAGGTCGGGATTGCCGACGTCGATGCCGTATAGGGCGGAGAGCTGTCTGGAGCCCAAGAACCCGGAGACCGGGACGAGGTGGATGACCGCCACGACGAGGAGCAACCCGGTGATCGCATGCTCGAGCACTGCTCGATTCTGCTCGACTCACGCGGTGCAGTCCATGACTTCCTACGTCAGGGGCTCAGGTCGCGTGCGGACCCTCGCCCACATCTCTCTCGCGGGGCTGCGTGTGCTCGACGACGATTCGGTGCACGGTTTCCCGGAGCTCGCTTCGCGCCTCTCGAGGAACGTCCCGGTACTTTTTTCGAATGGTCGAAAACGTCTTGGTGAAGCGCTTCCGTGTGTCCACGTCGACCTGGTCCAGAATCTTCGGGCCCGTTGCGGTCGGCGGCGGCAGCTCCTGCCTGGCGTGCGCCCATGCCCGTACGCGATCGAAGTGGCTGAGCGCCCGCGCCAGCAGCACGAAAGGGAAGTTGAGAGAAGGGTGCGGCCCGACCCGAATTCGATAGCCGTGCTCGGAGGGTTTCATCATCGATTTGGCTTGCTCCGCGATCTGCGAAGCGCGCGCGTATCTCCGGGTGAGCTCATAGACCCCGACGCCGAGCCCGCTCAGGCCGCCGATCAGGGTTCCGGTGAGCGCCGAGGCGAAGCCGACCGCCGCATCGATTGCACCGCCCGCGGCAGCGCCGGTCACGACGGTCAACGTGAGGAGCGCCCTTGGCGAGAGACCCATGACGTCCCAGGTCTCCTTGGCAAAGAGATCGTCTCGCGACTCGAGCTCGATGTCGGCTTCCGGAGACCAGCCGTCTAGACGGTGCAAGTACACCGTGGCGATCTTCTGGTGCGCCCTTCTTTCGATCGAGCGGAGCTCGTCGTGGAACTGTCTTTCCAAACGCGGCTTCTCGTGCGGCAGCGCGCGCTCGTCCGGGAGCCCAGCCGTCAAATGCAAGGTGAGCGCGTCGACCAGCATGTCGGCTATGATGTTGGCGACTTGATAATGTCGGCGTGCTTCCTGCGCTCGAAGCGCAACGACCGCCTCCCGAATGGGTCCCTCCCACGACGGGTGGAGCGTCGCGAAGGCTTCGAGCAACCGCCGGCGCTTGTCCCAGGTCACGGCATGCGCATCGAACAGCATCACCAGCTTGAAATACTGGTTGAGCGCGCGTTGCCAGCTCTCGATGTAGGCTTCGGATCCGCTGCGATTGATCAGCGCCATCGCGGGCTCGCCCGTATACCGCAGAATCTCCATTTCGGTTTCGTAGTTCTTCCTGTAGGGCTCGTCGCCGTTGACCACGTAGAGAATCGCCGCGCCCTCGAGAATCGGTCGAAGCAGGCGACGCTCCTCGACGAACTCGTCGGTCCCTTCGAAGGCGTCGACGAATTCCCGCACCCGTTGGGCTCTGTCGGCGGCCGTCGCCTCTCGCTGCTTGATCCAGTGAAGCGCGCGCGGTGCGTCTTCGAATCCAGGCGTATCGATGACCGAGAACAACACTCGCTCATCCACCTCCACATCGTAACGGACGCATTCGGTGGTGGTTCCAGGCCATGGGGAGATCTTGACCGCGTCATTCTCGATGAAGCTTGCGATTACGCTGGACTTCCCTTTGTTGACTCGTCCCACGACTGCAAAACGGGGCACCTCGATGCTTGCCTTGCTCATGCTTCCCCCATCGCAATGTAGGGGTCTGCAAGCTCTGCCAGATAGCCGGCCCACACGGCATGCTGCTGCGCGTCGCCTCCTTCGGTGAGAAGCACGTAGATCTTCCTCTGCCGGTGACTGCGCTGCCGAACGTACCGCACGAAGCGCTCGAAACCGCGGTCCGGTGCGTTCCAGGGCTCGACCACCACCAGCATGGGCTGCTGCTGGCTCGCCTCTAGCCTGGCCAGCAGCGCTTGCTCTTCAACATGATCTCGGCCTCCGGCGTCGGCGATCGGCGCCTCCACCGCGGCTCCGAGGCGTTGTCGCACTCGCTCGACGAACCGGTCAGGGTCGATCTCCGCGTCTCTCCAGCGCACCACGATCGCCTCTTGGTCGTTGCCGAGCGGAGCGGGCTGAGGCAAGGGCGCACGGCCGCGTCCGAGCGGCGCCACGCTACCCGGATCCTCGCCGTGTACGTTGTGCACCCAAGGGGTGGTCAGCCTTGCGATGACCTCGGCTTCCTCCGGCGTATCCAAGGGAAGCCGGCGAAGCGAGCGCATCGCGCCCCAGCTGGCCCACATGACGAGCAAGAGCCGTGGCAATAGCCCATACACCAAGAGACACATCAGCAAGAACGGCCACCAACCGCCTGCAACCGCAGCATCCCGGACACGCATCCCGGGCGGCGCACGGACATACGCGGCATCGAACCGGAAATACTGCGTCGCATCGATGAGCTCAAGCGAGGGGACGGCCTCGGGCAACCATCCGCGCCACGGCAGGGCCAGCGCCGCGCAAAACCGTTCAAGGCTTTGCGCTTCTACCCGTAGAGTCGTGCTCCAGGCAAACGCCAGGTCGGTGAACGAAACGGCGGCCATGAACGTCACGATGGCGCCGATGTTGAATGCAAGGGCTCCGAGCTGCATCGTTCGGAACCAGATCCATCGCTCGACGCCACCGTAAAGCGACCGCCGAGCCCAAAAACGGCCGGCATGGTCGGGTCCGACCAAACGCGCGATCAATCGTCGCAGCACCGCGACGATCGGGAACTGCTGTAGAAATCCCGGCGAGAAGCGCGACCACAGGAAAGCGGCAACAGTGACCAGAAGATTGATGAGCTGCAGCACGACGAATACGCCGAGCACGACCAGCACGTTGATCGGATGGTCACCGGTGAATTGCAGCACGGCGAGGGCCACGCCGACTCCGATGAGCGCGAACGAGAGGAACACCAACAGGTTCGCCAGGCCATGCGCGCGTGCGACCTTTTCGCCTGCGGTGGGCGCGCCTTCGTCCCGTCTGAGCGCGGCGACCCAATGAGCCACCATCTGCTGAGGCGTCTTTGGTTGCGCTCGCCAACGCAAGGCAATTTGGCGATCGCGCTCGAGAAGCTCCTGGTAGGGCCGGGCCCGATCGGACGCCAGCTGCAGCTCGAAATCGATCAGCTCGGCGAGGCCGAAGCGGCCCTGCTCTGCATCTCGCTCAGATATGGTCACACGACGGAGTAGTACTACGTGAGCTCCCGCCGACGCAATTCGACCAAGCCCTGCGGACACGGGCGCCCGGCCCCATACTGAAGCCGTGGCGAACCAGCCGAGGCGATTGATGGTGTTGTTCGGGAACCAGTTGTTCTCGAACGACGCCATCGCCGAGGCCGAGCCCGATGTCATTTTCATGGCGGAGTCGGAGCGCATGTGTCGTCGCTACGCAGCTCACCGGCACAAGCTGGTGCTGATCCTCAGCGCGATGCGCTCCAAGGCCGACGCGCTTCGTGAAGCGGGGTTCGATGTCGTCTATCGCCGGCTCGACGATTCGGCGGGCTCTTGGTCTTCGATGCTTGCCACGCATCTCACGACGCAGCCGTACGCCGCGCTCGTTCATTTCGAGACCGAGTCCCGGCCGATGGACCAGCGACTGGACGCCCTCTGTCGGGACCACGGCATCGAGAGGACGACCCTAGGAACCCCGATGTTCGTTACGAGCCGCGCCGATTTCGAGGACTATCGCGCCACGCACAAGCGCCTCTTCATGGCGGATTTCTACCGGTGGCAGCGCAGGCGCATGGGCGTGCTCCTCGACGAGCAGGCCGGACCGGTAGGCGGCCAGTGGAGCTTCGACGAGCAAAACCGGAAGAAGCTTCCGAAAGGGCTCGTCCCCCCTTTAGTTCCGCGCCCGGCATGGACGGCACACACCGAAGCCGTGGTCGAGCTCGTCGACCAACGCTTTCCCGATCATCCCGGAAAGGCGGCCGAATTCTGGCTTCCGACCACCGAGGCGCAGGCGGAGGCCGCGCTCGATGCATTTCTCGACGAGCGTCTGGTCTCGTTCGGGGACTACGAAGACGCGCTGAGCAGCCGGTATGCGACCGTATTTCACTCGGTGCTGAGTGCGCCGATCAACATCGGGCTGCTCACACCCGATCGCGTGCTCGAACGCACGCTCGAGCACGCAGCTCACCATGAAATCCCGCTGAGCTCGCTCGAAGGCTTCGTGCGTCAAATCATCGGGTGGCGCGAGTTCATCCGAGGCGTCTGGAATGTGCTCCCGCCTACGCATTGGGCGCAGAACTTCTGGGGCTATCGGCGCGAGCTCACCAAGCACTGGTACGAGGGCACGACGGAGATCCCGCCGCTCGACGACGCGATCCGACGGGCACGCGCAACCGGGTACAACCATCACATCGAACGGCTGATGGTCATCGGCAATCTGATGCTGCTCTGCCGCGTGCGCCCTGACGCAGCCTACCGCTGGTTCATGGAGATGTACGTCGACTCCGCGGATTGGGTCATGGCGCCCAACGTCTACGGAATGGCGCTCTTCAGCGAAGGCGGCGCGTTCACGACCAAACCCTACATTTGCGGCTCCAACTATCTGCGGAAGATGAGCGACTACGGCAAAGGCCCCTGGTGCGACACAGTCGACGGGCTCTATTGGTCCTTCGTCGATGCGCATCGCACATTCTTCGAGGCCAACCCGCGAACGAAGATGATGTTGCGCACGCTCGATCGCCTCGACGCGAGGCGCAGGCGGCGGATCTTCGAGCTTGCTGACCGTTTCGTCGAGCGTGTCACCAAATAGGGGCGGCTTCCTTCACGGTGTATCTTCCGGCCACACTACGAGCACCCCAAGGAGGTGTGCCGTGGCGCGATACATCGTATGTGAGGAGACCGAGCTTCCGGTCGGTGAGATGAAGCTCTTCAAAGCGGGGAATACGAAGGTCCTCGTTTATCATCTCGAAGATGGCTTTTACGCGACGCAGCCGAGCTGCACGCACGTCCTGGCGCCCCTCTCCCGCGGAAAGATCATCGATGGACACTTCATTCGCTGCCCCTTCCACCACGCGGAATTCGACATTCGAACCGGTGAGGTGCACCAGTGGGCCAACTTCCCTCCCGGCATTCAGTTGCTGAACGTCGTCCGGAGCGAGAAGGCGCTCAAGACCCATCCAACGATGCTGGAGGACGGAAAGGTATCCGTCGAAGTCTGAGGCCACACCTCCCGGCCTTGGCGAAGTCAACGCCCACGGACTACGTGGTACGCTCGACTGGTCGTAGAGTCGCCGTGATCGCGGGTGGCCCGCAAGGAGGTGTCATGCAGATCGGAGTCCATCTCGCCAATCTCAGCTGGCCGGGCGGGCCGACCCGGATCGCCCCGACGCTCGCCGCCATTGCGCGGAGTGCGGAGCAGGTCGGGTGCGAGCACGTGTCGGTGATGGACCACTGGTTCCAAATGGACCAGATGTTTCCGGTCGACAACGACATGCTGGAGGCCTACACGATGCTGGGTTTCTTGGCGGCTCATACCGAGCGCGTGCAACTGCACGTGCTGGTGACCGGCGTGACCTATCGCCATCCTGGCTTGCTTGCGAAGATCGTCGCTACCCTCGACGTGCTGTCGGGCGGGCGCGCAGGGCTCGGCATCGGCGCCGCGTGGTACGAGCGTGAGCACGCCGGTCTTGGTGTTCCGTTTCCCTCGGTAGGCGAGCGGCTGGAACGGCTCGAGGAAACCCTGGAGATCTGCCTACAGATGTGGAGCGACGACAACGGACCGTACGAGGGACGCTACTATCACCTTGCGGAGACACTCTGTGTTCCGCAGCCGCCTACCCGACCGCGCCCGCCCATTTTGATTGGAGGCGGTGGCGAAAAGAAGCTGCTCCGACTGGTGGCTCGCTATGCCGACGCATCGAACCTCATCGCGACCGATTTTGACCAGGTGGCCCACAAGCTCGAGGTTCTCCGCAGACACTGTGACGACCTCGGCCGCAATCCCGACGAGATCGCCAAAACCATTCTCTACGTCGGTGACGCCCTGGCGAAACGCGACTCCGATCAATTTCTTCGCGAAATGTCGAGGTATGCGACGCTGGGCATCTCGACCGTCATCGTGATGCCGCTTGACGACGACCCGATCGCCTTCGTCGAGCGGCTGGGCACCGAGGTGATCCCGGCATTGAGCGCGCTCTGAGCGAGCGCCCCGCCCGACCTGGCTTCACGGCCGGTTTCGGCCGAGCCTATCGTGACTGCTGACCCAGTCGCCCGCGAGCACTGCGCCGGACAAGGAGGTTTCGCCGGCGAGTACGGTCGCAGCGATGATCTCGGCGAGCTTGTTGGCTTTCCCGAGCCCGTAGCAATCGAGCATCTCGAGCATCTCGCGTTGTGTTCCGAGGCCGGTGCCGCCCCCATAAGTCGCGCAGATCAAAGAGGGCAAGGTGATCGACCAGTAGTAGTCGCCATTTTCCTCGAGCTGCGTGTAGACGATTGCGGCGTGTGACTCCGCGACATTGGCCACATCCTGGCCGGTCGCGACGAAGAGCGCGGTGATGCCGTTGGCGGCGTGGGCGCCGTTGTTGACCGATCCGGCGAGCAAAGCGCCGGCATTGGAGGCTTGGCGCCCTCGAAACATCGTCCGGGTGTCCACCCCCATCATTTCGCCGATGATCTTCCGTGGAATGGTGGCTTCCGCGATCACACGTCGGCCGCGGGTGTGCAGCGTATTGAGCTGAGAGTGCTTCTTGTCGGTATCGATCCCGCCCGAGAGCATGTAGCGAGCGCCGCCCGGATACTCGCGCTTGATCCACTCGCAAGCAGCGAATGTGGCCCTGCCGACCATATTCTGACCGGCGGCGTCGCCGGTGGTGTAGTTGAAGCGGAGATAGCGCATCGGTCCGACCGCGTACTGCTCGATGTGCGAAAGCTTGGCGACGCGGCTGGTCGACTCGGCCGCAGCGCGAATCTGACGGAGGTGCGCGTCGACCCAGTCTCCGAAATCGCGGGCGCCGCGTGCATCGTCGAAGGTGAATACCGTCCCGAAGCCGGACAGCACGGAGCTGAAGGTGCGCGGCCGTGGCTACTTAGCGGCCGAAGGAACCGCAGTGCCTCCTCGGGCCTCGGCGCGCTGGTAGGCGGGGCGACTCGTCACGCGCTCGCGCCACGCCGACATGTTGGGGCGCTCGCCTTTCGTTCGGGATAGCGCGGCTTCCACGGGATAGAACATCTGAATATCGGCGATCGAGAAGGTGTTGCCTGCGAAGTAGGGACGCTCCGCGAGCGTCTTGTCGACGAACCCGAGGTGTAGGTCGAGCGCAGAGGTCGTGTAACCCGCGTCCACCTTGTCGGCGATGCCGCGCGCGATGGGTTTGATGAAAAACGGCATGGGCGCCGCTCGCAGCCTCGCGAGGATGAGCCCGACCAAGAGTGGGGGCATCACCGAGCCTTCCGCGTAGTGCAGAAAGAACGTGCACTCGAGCTTCTCCGTCGGATCCGTCGGCCTCAACTTTCCCTCACGGTCAGCAAAGTATTCCAGCACGGCTCCCGACTCGGCGAGGATTCGCCCGTCGACTTCCACCATCGGAAACCGTCCGAGCGGATGCACGCGAGCGGCCTCCGCCGGGGCACGAAAGCTCTTGTCGCGCTCCCAGGGCACGATGCTGTACTCCAAGCCGAGCTCCTCGAGGAGCCACAAGACGCGCAAAGAGCGAGAGTAGTTGAGGTGGTGGACCTTGATGCTCATGGCGGGACGATATCACGCCGCGGCCTCAGTGACTCACTCACCACACCACGGAGCGCGGCGATCTCGAGCACGGAGCGAATCTTCAACGGCGAGCGCCAGAGACCGCCATGGTTCGCGCCGCTCATGAACAGCTCCAGGGGATTGGATAGCGGTACCTCGGGATTTGCCACCGAGCTGTTCGAGCACAAGTCATAGACCAGCAACGTACCCATGAGCGCATTGGTAGTCTCTGGCGCGAAGATCTCCACTCCATAGTGTCGCGCGCCGGCGTAGGCAGCCGCGAATGCACGATTGCTGGTCACCGACTTGGTCATGCTCGGCGGAGCAACGTTCGCCGAAGTCCGTTGACCCGACTTGCGCACCATGAGCGCCCTCCACCGTTGGATGCGCTTTGGCTTGCAGAACTGAAAAGCGCTCAGCCATGCCCGCCCAGCTCCCGAAAAGGCGCTCAGCCGCGGTCGAGTCCCTCGAGTGGAATGATCTTCGCGTAATTCTCGCCATTTGTAGGTCGGGGAGTCTGGCGCGTGCAGCCCGCCTGCTGGGAAAGGACCACAGCACCCTGTTCCGCAAGCTCAACCGCATCGAGGACCGAGCCGGCGTCCGATTCTTCGAGCCGCTGCCCTCTGGCTACACCATGACCGACGCCGGCGAGTTGGCCCTCCGCTTCGGAGAACGAATCGAGAGCGAGTTCCATGCTCTCAGTCGCGAGATCGACGGACGCGACGCCCGGCTACAAGGCAACGTGCGCATCACCGCTCCTGACGGCATCTGCTCGGTCCACCTTCCCCCCGTCACACCGCGCGAGTTCGAGCGCTGAGCTATGACCGTAACCTCAGGGGCAAAGAAAATCTCGGGAGGCCTATTCTTGTGGGGCACGCCGACCCGGCTGACCCCACGTCTCTTTACCATCTTTTACGTTTGCAGCCCTGGGGGCCACTCGCATGAACCGTCTATTCGTGCTCTGCTTCCGGGATGGCTTGGACCAAGAACAGCATCATCGTCAACCTGCCACCCAGTCGAGTCTTCGCATACGTGAACGACCCGAACAATCTGCCTGATTGGATGCCCGGAATGATCGAGGTCCGGAATCTCAGCGGATTCGGTGAGGGACAGCAGTACGATTGGACCTACAAGATGTTGGGATTTCGCTTCCGCGGGCAGAGCGTCGTGGTCGAATACGAGCCCGGGACGCGGGCTGTGCATCAGAGCATCGGAATGATTAGCAGCGATTGGACCATCACCGTGGAGCCCCACGAAGAGGGGACCAAGCTCACCACGGAAGCCGAATACTCCATTCCGGTTGTGGTCTTGGGAAAGCTCGCGGAGAACATTGCAGCGCGTTGGAACGACCGCGACATGCAAGCCGCGCTCCTCAACGTCAAAGAGATGATGGAGAACAGACACGATCCCACCGGCCTTGGATCCGATGAGCATACGAGAGACCGACGCGGAGTTTGAGAGCGGTAGCGATGTCTGCCGCGCCTGGTTTTTCGGGCCGCAGAAGCCCGATGCGCCTCGTCCTTGTATCATCATGGCCCATGGGCTTGGGCTCACGCGCCGGAGCGGTCTGCGCTCGTTTGCCGAAAGATTCGCGCAGGACTGCAAATGCCGACGGAGCTGCAACTCGACTACGGCACAGAGCTTGCCCAACAGCGCATCGCGGAGCGCGTCAAAGCGCGGGAGCACTACGCGTGGCAGGAATCGAAGCGCACGGGCATCGCGTTTGCGGGCGCGCGTCGGGTGCTTCGCCAGTCGCACACCAAGCGCGCCCGAAGCTACGAGGCCTTTGGAAGCCTCAACCCGCAGTTTGCGACCGCAGGGAACCGCGGGACTGCGGCAGAAGCCGTCCGACGCCTTAGAGCTTTCAACGCGCAGTACGACAAGGCACTTGCGGCGTGGACGGCGGGAAAGCGCACCGCGTGCTTTCCGATCGGGACCTGGTGGATGCGGGTGTGTCATGGGGCACGGTGTGGACCAGCGCCGTAGTGCACCCTGACATCTGAAGCCAGCTGACCGGCGACGCGCTGGAGCGGACGCTGAACGTCGAGGTGCGTGCACGCTAGCGGGCCCAGAGCGCCCTACAGCGACTGCAAGATCAAGAATGCGCCTTCAGCCGCCTTGGCGCGGTCACCGCAATCGGCTGACGACCCCTCGCCAGCTCGAGCTTCCGCCTCAGCAACCCCATTTCACTTCGCTACCTGATGCCAACCTCGGTCAGATCTTCGATCGATCGATCTTCTTCATTTTTCTACCAGAGCTCCCGACGCCCGCTCCCGGCCTCGATTTGGGGCGGTCGACGGTACGTACCCGTGACCTTGACCACCAGGGTGTGCGCCTTGCAGGCGCCCGGCTTGTCTCCTTCGAGGTAGTATACGGGACAGCGCCCGTTCTCGACGATCCGCATCCCGAGCTCGCGCGCCTTTTTCAGCGCGTCGGCATGCCCAGTTTGAAAAGAAAACCAGACGCGCCGGCAGCCTGCTTCGTGGGCCAGCTCGACCGCGCGTACTGCGGTGTGAGGATGCACCCAGATCACCGCCAGGTCGTCACGATCGGCTGGTAGCTCGGCCACCGAATGATAAACTTTGCCGCCCTGAGTCGGACCGCGCGAAGAAGGCAAGCCGCCCATGTCGAGACAGTAGAACTTCTTTCCGACGGTCGTGTACGCGTGATAGGACGTCGCGGGAAAGCGTTCCTCGGACGAGTTGCCGATCAAGACAAAGCCCTCCGCGTGGTTGATGATCTCGGCGAGCGGGTGCATAGCCCTCCTTCGTTCTTGGATGGGCTTGGACTCAAGCAAGGTGATCGGACAAGGTCAAGCGGTCTCGAGCTGCAATGACGCTGGCCTCCATGCAATTTGGCCGCGAACCGGCCCCGACGACCGTCGTGTCGTGGCTCGTTCCTACGGACAGCCGTATCGGCTCTCGAAGTCCTGCTTCGACATGTACTCGCCGCGCGGATAATGGTCGCCCATCACCTCAGCCTCGTCCCCGCGCTCCATGACGTTGTTGACGGAGCTCGGGAAGCTATCCTGCGGGCGCGTCTGGCGCAGGACGAGCCGCGCCAGGTGGAGGTCCCCAAAACCGTCGCCCCCCGGCGGGAACTCGACCCAGGCTACGCCGCAGTTGTAGTTGGCGTTGGCGGGCCGCTGGTGAGGCCGGCTGACGACGACCGTGTAGAACCCGTCCTCGTCAACTGGGATCTCCTCGTCGAACACATCGTCGATCTGACTCCAGGTGTACTGGGACTCGGTGCTCGTGATGGAGAAAAAGCGCATCTCCTCTCCGGTGTCGGCGGTACCGTCGCCGAAATAGGTCGTCGGGGTGATGGGCTTCTTGCCGCGAAGGACCAGAACCTCACCGTGCTTCCGATCGATCCACGTCTCTAGGTATCCGTTCGCCGGATTCCCAAAGCCGGCGGGGCCGTTGGGGTCCGGGGTGGGCGTGGGACCGCAGTCCTGCTCGGGCGTGAACGTAATGCAGAAGTTGAACGACTGGTTCCAGACCCGGTTCCAGACGGGCGGATTCTGTGCGGGATGCGTATTCGGATACAGCTCGGGGTTGTCGCGCGCGGCCCGGTACGCGGCCGGATCGAAGCCAATGGACGGGAAGACGGGGACACGGCCCGCGAATGCGCCGGTGAGCATGGGGCACGCGTCCGCGCCGCGAAGCTCGGTGCCGTCGGCCAGCCGCAACACCGGGGTGGGCAACTCGACGCCGCCGATGGCGTTCGTGTCCTTGTCGGGGAGATAGACGCGCATCCCCAGAGCGTGACGGAGCGCTTGAATTGGGAACGCCGGCCCGAGATAGATCGTGTTCGGCTCACGATCCGCGGGATCCGGAGGAAGGTTCCCTTCCGCAAAGTAGACCGTGAACCTGCGGTTCTCCGCATTGCGATCCGCGCCGTCCAGGTAGGGGTTGACCGAGCCCGGGTCGGGCTCGATCGAGGTGTCGACCAGCGCCTGCGACCCACCAATGCCGGTGGAGGAGCCCAGTCCGGGGTAGTACATCGTGAACGAGAAGAAGCGTGCGTGGGGGAACTCGCCCTCGAGGCGCAGCTCTGCGCCATCCGGGACGTCGAAGCCGGAGAGCGGGTAGGACATGCTCGGGCCCGGGTAGAAGGCGTTCCAGCCGTCGTTGGAGCCGATCGACCCCACCCAGAAGCAGTCCTCCATGGGAGCCATCTCCATGGCCTCCTTGCCGGCGTTCACCGGATTGCCCTCCCGGTCGAACGGCTCGGGATTGGAGTTGGCGCCCTCCGCGCAGCCGGGCGAGTGCGTCAGCAGCGCCGTGGGCAGCGCTGCCACAAGCAGAAGAACAGCAGTACGATGATACGGTCCTCGGTTGTTGGCTTTGTTCATGGGGTCATCCCTTCGCTCGCGCGTTCGTGGCGCGACATTAGATCTGACCTCTAGCGACCTGTCAACGAGAACGACTCGTTGCCGGCTGCTGACCTAGGGGGAAGCACGAGAAACCCGCCCGGCTAATCCAACTTCTTTCGGAACCTCAGAGACGCCAGGCCCGTCAAGACAACCAAGATGCCAATGAGCCAAAGCAGCTCGTACCGAAGCTCCGCGAACGAAGCGCCCTTCAGCACGACCCCGCGAATCACCCGCAAGTAGTGCGTCAACGGCAGCCCCATGGAGAGCCAGCGGGCCGGAGTAGGCATGGCCTCCCATGGAAACATGAATCCCGACAGTAGGATGTTGGGCAGCAGGAAGAAGAAGGACATCTGCATCGCCTGCTGCTGGCTCTTGGCCAGCGTCGAGAAGAACAGCCCAAGGGCGAGATTGGCCGCGATGAAGAACGCCGACAGGCCGTATAGCAACGGTACGGAGCCCATGATCGGAACGTCGAAAACCAGTGAGCCAAACATCAAGATCAACGTCATCTGCAGGTAGCCCACACCGATGTACGGCAGAATCTTGCCCACGGTGAGCTCTAACCTGCGGATGGGCGATACGATGAGTTGCTCGAGCGTCCCGCGCTCGCGCTCGCGAGCGATTGCCATTGCGGTAAACATGACCATGGTCATGGTCAGGATCACCCCAACCAGCCCTGGGACGATGAAGACGGCCGTCCGCAGATCGGGGTTGTACCAAGTATTTGGCTCCATCGCGATGACCTGTGACGTTCCAGCCGAAGGGATACCCAGCCGCTCCAAACGCTCCATGGTCAGGGCGGATGAACGCGCGGCAGCAAGCGACATCGCAGTGTCCGTGGCGCTTGCGACGACCTGAGGATCAGATCCGTCCACGATGAGCTGCAGTTGCGCGGTGCGCCCTGCCTCCACGTCAGCACCAAATTGCGGTGGTACGACGAGAGCCACCATGGCCGTGCGTGTACGGAGCGCCAGCCCAATGTCTTCGTAGCTTTGCACCCGACCCACCAGCTCATAGAAGCCCGTCGCTTCCATGCGGCGGACGAATCCGCGTGATTCCGCAGAGCGGTCCTGATCGAAGACCACGGTGGCGATGTCTCTCACATCGGTGTTGATGGCGTAGCCGAACAACAGGAGTTGAAGAACCGGGATGCCGACCATCATTCCCATCGTCAGCCGATCCCGACGCACCTGGAGGAGCTCTTTCCAAGCAATGGCCAGCATCCGCGTCATGCGCCCTCGGGATTGCCCCGCTCCTCGTGAACCATCGCGACGAATGCGTCCTCGACGTTGGGTGTGACCTCGCGAGCGTCACTCACCCCCGGGCCCTCGCCGAGCAGGTCGTGCGCCAACGTGATGGGATTCATACCGCCCCGCGTCGTGAGGCGAACTCGATCTCCAAATGGGGCGACCTCGTCGACGGCAGGGTGTTCCCTCAATGCATCGACGGCCGCCGCCGCGTTCGGCGTCTCCACCCACGCCACCCGGAGCTCGCGACGCTCCACGACCGCGTCCGGGGTGCCGATGTCGAGAATGGTCCCGCGAAACATGAAAGCCAGTCGATGACATCGTTCGGCTTCGTCCATGTAATGGGTGGTCACGATCACGGTCGTGCCTTCACTCGCGATGCGATGAATGCGCCCCCAAAACTCGCGGCGGCTCACCGGGTCGACGCCCGCGGTGGGCTCGTCGAGGAAGAGCAGCGGCGGCCGATGGATCGTGGCGCAAACCAGGGCCAGCCGTTGTTTCCAACCTCCGGAGAGGGTCCCGGTCAGCTGCTTTCGCCGGTCGGCGAGGCCCGAGCGAGCGAGCTCCTCAGCGACGCGTGCATGGCGCACTCTGCGAGAAAGGCCGTAGATCCCGGCATAGAACCGCAAGTTTTCCTCGACCGTGAGATCTTCATAGAGACTGAAACGTTGCGTCATGTAGCCGATGCTTTGTTTCACGCGCTCAGGCTCCGTGTTGACATCGAAGCCGACCACCCGTGCCGAGCCCCCGCTGGGGTCGAGAATGCCGCAGAGAATCCGCAACGTCGTGGACTTTCCTGCGCCGTTCGGACCTAGCATCCCGAAAATCTCCCCGCGCCGCACCTCGAAGCTCACGTCGCGCACGGCCACTAGCTCCCCGAAGCGGCGCGAGAGGTGCTCGACGACTACGGGTGTCTCCAACGTCAGTTGTCCTTTCGCTCGAGCGTCGCGAAAGCGGGGACGCCCGCATGAAGGCGCTCTGCTGGATCGTCGATCCGGACGCGAACACGAACCACGAGGTTCGACCTTTCTCGAGGCGAGAACAGGAATCGAGGCGTGAACTCGGTGGTCGGGGCGATATGCTCGATGTGCCCTTCGAAAGAACCGCTCTCGGCATCAACACGCACCTCCGCGGGGGTGCCCACGGTCAGACCCGAGAGATCTTGCTGCGGCACGAACACGTCGACGTATGGATGCGTCGTATCTGCGACCGTCACCACGGTTGCTCCCGCGGCGACCACCTCACCCTCCCGCACGGGAACGTCGAGCACGGTCACCCGGGAGGCCGATTGCATGGAATAGAGAGCCAACCTCTCTTTCTCCGCGGCGACCGCCGCCTCGGCCGCCCGCACGGCGGCGTCTGCAGCCGCAAGCTCTTCTGGTCGGGCTCCTTTGCGCAACTGCTTGAGGTGTTGCTCCAGCATCCTCACTCGAGCCCGCGCGGTGGCATAGGCTGCACGCAGATCCGAAACCAACGAAGCCGCCGTTGCAGCCTCCTCCGGCAGCGCGAGGTTGCGGTCGAGATTGCTCTTCGCGTCTCTGAGCTCTGCGCGCGCACCATCCAGCTCGGCCATCGTAGCGCGGACCTCCTCTTCACGTGGGCCGGCGTACACCAGCGCGGCCTTTGCCTTTGCTTGTGCAAGATCGGCCTCGCGGGCGCGAAGCACTGGGACCTGAGCGGTATCGTCGAGAACTGCGATCAGCGCACCCTCGTCGATGGCATCCCCTCGTTCGACGTGAATCGTCTTGACCTTCCCACCCACTTGAAATCCGAGATGACGATCATCGTGCTCGACGACACCTTGGTAGCCAGGGGGCATCCGATCCTGGACGGAGCACGCAACGCTTAGCTCCGCGAGAAGCATCAGAAGCAACGATGCACGTCTGGACGCCATCAGTGACCGACGATATCAGCTCCGATGCTGGCGTCAGCACGAAAGATAAAGCTGGAGGCCCCAACGTCGAACCTTGGCCCAACGCGCTTTGGCCCCTTCCCATCTCGTGTTAGGAAGCCGTCATGACTTCCGCGCGCCCTCTTTCTTTCTTGGCTCTGACCCTCGCCTTCGGCTGTAGCTCCAGCAGCTCCGGCTATGCGCCGTCCACCGACACTTCGGACCTCTGCGTCACGCCTCTTGCGCCCGACGAGCCGCTTTGCAACACGGGCTTCGGCGACACGGTGTGGCCCGGCTCTCATCGTGGCAGCTACGCTCAGGGGTCCTCCGCATTGCCCGGTCCGACGGTCAGCGAAGACACGACGGGCGAGCACCTGGAGCTCCAAGGCGCCGGGGTTCCAGTGATCGCCGCGTTCAGCGCTCCCTACGAAGACGGTGGTCGGGCGATTTGGTCGACCGTCACCGGCTTCGATGCGGCGATTGTGAAAATCGATCACGAGAGTTTCCAGATCGTCGATTGGTACGTGCCCGCGGAGCGCGAATCGAACCCGCCGACCTTCGCCCTCGGGCTCAGCGGCGCCTACACCGCCATCGACGCGCAAAACCGTTTCATCGCCGGGCGCACGCGCTTCGTCTCGTTTTTCGGCGACAGTGTGGAAGGCGACAGGCTCTCGCCGATCGAGCTGAAGAAGCGCATCTTCCTCCCGGACGAGGTGTTTTGCGGCGACGAAGACATCATCGCAGGCATGTCCCTGACCTTCGACGGGCACCTCGCATTCGCCACCGAGTTCGGCAACCTCTTCGTGATCGGCTCCGATGCCGACCCCGAGGACCTCGGCCCCGTACCGGTCATCTCGGCGAACGCGGGCTGCGCGACGGGCGACGCCTCCGATGCCGAGATCGTATCGAACAGCATTGCAGTCGACGAGGACGGCGGCATTTATCTCTTGACCAGCGCGGCGATGTACCGCTTCGACTGGGACGGAAGCACGTTGCGTCGCGCGTGGCGGGCCGAGTACGAGTCCTCCGAGGAGGTTCCAAGCCCCATTCGCCTCGGCCCTGGCTCCGGATCTACGCCGAGCCTCATGGGCACCCGCGCGAGCGACGATCGCTTCGTCGTCATCACCGATGGGCAGGCGCTCATGAATCTGGTTCTCTTTTGGCGCGACGAGATTCCCGACGACTGGCAACCGATCGCGCCCGACAAAGACCCCCGCATCGCCTGCGAGGTGCCGGTCGACTTCGGCACGGGTGCGACCGAGGCGATCTCGGAGCAGTCCGTGGCCGTTCGTGGATATTCCGCCGTGCTCGTCAACGATTTGCTGACGAATCCCACCATCAATCCGCCCTCGATGTCCGCGCTCGGCGCGCTTGCGCAAAACCTGGTCTCTGCGCTGGAGGGGGGCATCCCGGAAAAGGCGCCGTTTGGCGTCGAGCGCATCGACTGGGACCCGGTCGCGCGCACGTGCGCGACCGTGTGGGCGAATACAGAGATCAGCATCCCCAACGGGATTCCGGCCATCAGCGCCGCCTCCGGGCTCGTCTACGGCGCGGGTCAGCGCGGGGGGCAATGGGGCCTAGAGGGTCTCGACCTCGAGACCGGCGAGTCGCGTCTTTGGTCGCCGGCGGGCCCGGGGACATGCCCCGGGGACCTCGCCGGCACTGCATCGATCCTTCCAGGCGTCGCCGACGTTCTGGCGGTCGTGCCGGACTCTTGCGAGAACTCGGTATACGCCGCGACGACCATCGGTCCCGATGGCAAGGTCTACCAGGGTACGCTCAACGGCATGACGCGGTACGTTCCAGAGACAGTCGATGCGCCCCCTTCGGTTTGGCAAGCGGATGCGGGCATCGATCAGGCCTTGGACTTGTTGACCCGTGCGGAGTCCCTTGCGCCGAGCAGCATCGCTCCGCGCGATGCCTTACGCCGTGCCATCGCGCAGCTCGATGCGACCCAGGAGCTTGCGCGCGCCGCGGGCCTCGACGACGTCGCGCAGGCATCCGCGATGGCGCTCGAAGCGCTCGACGACGCCGTCGAGGCGCTCGATGCGGGAGCGCCATTCGACCTTCAGGTGCAGGCTGCACGCGACGCCTTGAGCTCGACGACGCGCTGACGATGTCCCCAACGAGCAGGTCCGTGTCTAGGCGCTTGCTCCCGACTGTTCGAGGATCTCGACGTATCGTCCACGGATGCGCCCGATATGATCGTCCAGCGTCTCGAGGTTCCATGAGGAGGTGCTCACCGGTGGAAGGACGACGGCCTCGACCATCGCGGGCCGGACTATTGCCGCGCCCTTGGGTAGAGCGTCGAGCACGTTGCGGAACACGATTGGCACGATCGGGACACCTGCCTGCATGGCGAGGTGGAACGCGCCCTTCTTGAATGGGCCGACCGTCGGGGTCTTGGAGCGGGTGCCTTCGGGCGCGATGACCAGCGAGCGACCACGCTTGAGCGCCTCCACTGCGGGACCGAGGGCTTGAATGGCCTTTGCGGTGTTCGACCGGTCGACGAACACGACGCCAGCCGCGCGAAACAAGGGGCCGAAGATCGGGTTGTGGCGGAGCTCTTCCTTGGCGATACCCGTGAAGTCACGACGGAGCATCTTCAGTAGCAGCACCATCTCGAGACCACTTTGGTGGTTGAAGATGAAGACGGCCGGACGCTGCTCCCAAAGGTGCTGCTCTCCCTCGACTCGGAGATCGATACCCGCGGCAGACGAAGCAATGTCTCCCCATACCGAGCCCATGACGTTGAACGCTTCACGCTTGGAAAGGTTGAGGAGCCCCACGGCGGCCCCCACGCCAACTGAAGGTGCCAGGGCACCATAGATCAACCCCGTTCGCAGGATGTCGCCGAGGGTCGGGGTACCCCGGCTCGTGAATCGACGCACTGGCCACTGTCGTTCTTTTGCAATCTGAGCCAAGCGCCGGCTTGGATTGAGCGGACGAGGTTTTCCGACGAGCTCGAACAAGGGAAGGTCCTCGTGACTGTCGGAATAGAAGTAGCTCTGCTCGAGGTCGAGATCGTTTTTGGCCGTCAAGCTGCGCGCGGCCTCGGCCTTTCCCTCGCCATAGCAGGTCGGTCGTACGACATGGCCGGTCAGTATCCCGTTTTCCACCTCGAGACGCGTGTAGAGGAGGTGCTCGATGCCAAGCTCCTCGGCGACCGGGTCGGCTTGGTAGCGGGTGGCCGAAGTGATGATGGCGACAGTATGCCCCATGTCTTGGTGCGCTTTCACGAGCGCTCGAGACTCGGGGTAGATCTCGGTCGCAAGGTATTTGTCAAACGCGCGTCGCCCGGCCTCCTCGAGGACGCTCTCCTTCATGCCTCGGTAGACGGCCGACGTGGCCGTAACAAACGACGAGAAACCCATGTGGCCGAGGGTGAACGACAAGGTCGCGCGCGCAGAATCAAGAAGGTCCTTCGGGGACAGTCTTCCAGCTGCAAGCTGATCACGCGTGAACGCGGTTGCGGAGAACCCGGCAAACAGCGTCTGGTCAAGATCGAAAAACGCCCCCACGTGTGGGCCGCGCGGTCCACTGCGAATCTCCTCGGTGAGTGGTTCGTACAAGGTCATCGCGCAGCGCCAAGCATACCCCAAGCATCGACAAGTCGAGATGGGCCCCTTCAATCTCGAGCATCACGACGAGATGGCCAAGCCCTATCCGGGCATCGTGGGCGTCGATTCGCGAGCTCGATCTGTCCAGACCTGGTCTTTCGGCAAGGGTACTAGAAGTTTCCTGTTCAGGACTTCGCTCCGCTTGTCTATACTGCGCGCACACTGAACGGAGGAGAACCGACCGAGGTTGGCCAGAAAGTCGGATTGTCACGCAACACTGAGCTTCCGCGGCCGATAAAGCGTCCGCCGCGGACCCGAACTCCGGGGAAAGCCTGTTAGCCGCTCCCTATGTTGGCGATGATTGCTTCGGCGAGGTCTCGCACGCTGTCAGCCAGCGCCGCCGAAGGCATCGCGATGAATGCGACCGACACCGATACCGAGAAGATGATTCCATTGGACCGAACTACTAGGCTGTACGGTCCGAAGTCGTTTGGATAGAACGCCTCTTCGCCGAGGCCCGAGACATCGGTAGTGCCCCCGAAATTGTCTTGGTAGCCCTGCCGAACGCCCTCCCAGTTCGCGGCGTCACCAAAGAAAAACACGCTGACTGCGACGACCTCGCCCCCCGTGAGCTCGAACCTGCAGTTGCGAGCGATGTCGGGCATTCCTTCCCCGGCAGTTCCCTCAAATGCAGCCGTTACCATGTCCGCATCGGCGAGTTGACAGGCCCGCTCCGCGTCGCTGAGACCGTTGTCGCTTCCTCCCGAGCCGCCTGTTCCTTCACCGTTGCCAGCGCTGTCGCCACAGCCGGCGCAACAAATCACGCTCACGATCAAGGCAGCCCGCCAACACGAGCCTTGCGTGCGCCGGTAGACCACGCCTGGATACTATCATCGGATGGCTCGTCGAAGCCAGGCATGGATACGCCATGGGTCTCCAGAAGGGGACAGTGGCGACGCGGCAGCGTCGGCTACTGCGGGGCGCGACGGCCCGACGCCTTGGCGACGACAGCTTCGCCGTACTCCCACATCCTCTTGCAGGAAGCGGGGTCTGCGGACTCTGGCACGTCGTTGGGCTTTGCCGACTTCACATAGAATCCGCTGCTCCGAGGGCTCCTGAGCAAGGCTACGATGTCGTCACCCGCTTGTTCCGCGGACCTCGAAAAGGGGCGACCCACGGTGTTCATGAGCGCTCGCATCAAGGGGTTCTTGACGATCTGCCCCGAGCGTACGAGCCCGGGGCCGTAGTTGTAGAACGTGATGTCGGGGTATCGTGCAATCTGCTCGAACGTGAGCAGGTCGCAGGCCCGGCTGGTGGTCTTGATCACCTGCGTGAACCCGTAGCTCTTTTCGCCTTGCAGGTTGTCGAAGTCTACGCGCCCAGCGATGGTGCCGCCTCCAGCAACGCTCAGGACCTGAGGGGCCGGGGCCGCACGCAGGAGATCGAGCAACTGGTCGGTGAGGATGAAGCGAGCCATGAACTGGATCGCAAAGCTCAGCTCCAACCCGTCGGCAGTCAGCGTTCGCTGCCTGGGGAAGATGTTCCCCGCGCAGTGAACCAGCACGTCCAATCTGTCGAATGTCTCCCGGATCTGCGCTGCGGCGTGGCGCACGTTCTTCACCAGCGACAGATCACCCTGCAGATATACGACCGCGTCGTTCCCGCTAGTCCGCTTGATCTCGGCCACGGCGGCTTCGCCCTTGTCGGGGTTTCGGCCGATCAACAGGAGACATCCGCCAAGCTTCGCGAGTCGAATGGCAGCGGCTTTGCCGATGCCATCGGTTCCACCCGTGACGACGATGTCTTGACCCTTCATCCAATCACCGCCGTAAGCACTGTCGACTATCAACGGTCGCGTAGACGAATGACATGGATCTCTCCGCTACAATGGCTACCTGGCTTGGTTCGCCCTGTGCCGATACGAAACGTATTGGCTCAAAAAGTTGAAGAGAAACCCGAGTGCGAAGAAGGCCGCAATCTTGGTGCCCATGCTGTAGTACCAGGGCAGCGCGGCGGCTTGCACGATCTTCTCGGGGAAGAACAAGCCGCCGAAGGGATTCCCAAGCGCGGAGCAGGTCATAGATGCCGCTACGAAGAACATGATGTAGCTCGCCATCTGGAGGTCACTTGCGGTCTTTGCCATCGGCTTGAGGTGTCGTCGGTTGCGGGCTCGGATCCAGAGCGCTGCCAGGAATAGTACGGTGATCAGCCCGCCAAGAATGCCAAAGCCGGCCGGATAGTAATCAAGTGTAGGAACCAGCAGCATGCTCAGCCCCAACACCACAGCCCCTACGGCAAAGACCGCAACCCGGAGGTGCTCCGCCCGCCCGTACAGCATCGCCCCGATCACGATCAGCAAGGTGCCCACTGGTACGCTCAGCGCGATCGACATGAAAATCGGCCCGCCGAACGCCCAAACCGTGCCTTCGAACTGCTCAGGTGGGGTATTCCGCCATACAGGGGCGATCCACCACATCGCAAGCCAACTCGCTCCGAAGATATAGGCGGATCCCAACCAGAACAGCGGGGGACCGAATCGAGTGGCCTTCATGCTGCGATCTCCTTCGCTCGAGCGCTCTCAATGCAGGCGCCGTGGCAGATTGACAAGACAAAGGCTCCCATCCACATGGTCAAGGATCTCGCAGGGCACGCCAGCATTGCGACCACGCAACGGTACGCCGACAGCACTAATGAGACCATGTGCGAGTTCCAGCGGGTCTAGGGCCGGTTCCTGACCCGCCAAAGCGCCCTGGTGACACCAAACCTGACACCAAACTAAAACCCGCCAACGCTAAGTTCGCGGGATCACTAGTGGGCCATCCAGGACTCGAACCTGGAGCCAATGGATTAAGAACGCACCCCAAGTACCTGAAAATATTGAATTTTTCAATGATTTCGCGGGCGACGTAGCGTCACGAGAGGCCACCAAACGCCCCGAAACGACCCTTTTCGGACACTGTGTCCAACGCGAAAACGGCGTTGTGCCGATGGAAAACGTCCACGCAGCCGCCGCGACGTTGCTTCATCGCGTCGCCGAGGGCGGTGAGATTTCGATTTCTGTATTGCGTGAGTTCGCGGAGCTCGTCCTGCGTTCGGAGTTGTTGGAGGCGAGCCGGCAAGTGCTTGAAGGACCCCCTGAGTTTGCTTTGAGGCGTGCGTTGGAGCTGGCGAGCTTGGTGTTGCGCGTGCGGGTCGTTGATGACGTCGAGAAGGGACAGGAAGGCGCCGGGTGAAGCGCGCACAGAAGAAGCGGAAGTCCCGCATCGTGTCCTTGCGAATCGACGAGGACGATTTCGCGCGACTCGACGCGCTTGCCAAGCAGACAAGCTGCTCGCGCGGTGAGGTCCTGCGACGCTGTCTCACCGGCGCCCAGCTCAAGAGCACGATCGACGCCCAGGCGCTCACGGAAGTCTCCCGAGTCCACGCCAACCTCAACCGCATCGGTGGTCTGCTCAAGCTCGCCATTCGCGAAGGCATTTCGGACCGGTCGACCTCTCATCGACTAAACCTCGAGCTCCTCGACTCGGTGATGGACGTCCGCCGCGCGGTGAACCGGCTGGCAGGGCAGCGGTGATCGTCCGGCATCAACGGGAATCAGCATCAAACCGGGGCTTCCGACACCTGGCGCGCTACATCCAGGGGCGAGGCTCCAAGCCCCGCGCCACGTGGTTTCACGCCGCCAATCTGCCGGGGGTCAGCGGCAAAGACGACCTCGAGCTGGCCTGCAAGCTCGTCGACGCCGTCCAAGCGCAAAGTACCCGCGCCGGCAGCAAGCGCACGTATCACCTCGTCATCTCGCTCGACCCTGACGATCGACGCCTCGAACGAAAGGAGCTTCAACAAGTTGCGGAAAGCCTTTTGGATACGCTGGGGTTTTCCGAGCACCAGTACATCGCAGTTCGTCACGACGATACCGATCACGAGCACATCCACATCGCGATCAATAAGATCCATCCAGGGACCTTTCGGATTCACTCGCCCGCTTGGGACCACCAGAAAGAAGCTCTTCACCGGGGCCCGGGCCCTCGAACGGGAGCTCGGCCAGACACCCCTTCGGTCGAGGACGCGCGAGCGCGAGAGGGTCCCGCAGCGAGATGCAGACTGCGAAGCCCACCATGCAGTCGAAAGCTTCGCGCGCTGGGACCGGGAAAAGCTTCGGCCTGCTCTTCACGCGACCGAGTTGCGAAGCTGGAACGACGTGCACGACTTCTGCAGCCGCTTTGGCGTTGTGATTCGCACGCACGGCAACGGGCTGGTCTTCGAGGACGTAGAGCGCGGCGTGCGGGTGAAGGCTTCCTTCGTGGCTCGAGAGCTCAGCAAGACTCGGCTCTGCGAACGGCTCGGAGCGTTCCAGAGGGCGTCGGAGCAACAGCGGGAAGTTGCACAGCAAGCGCCCCATCGGTACTCGCCGATGCCGGCTCGGGCGCCCCAGGGCCTCTGGAAGGAGTACGAACAGAGCCTCGAGCAAGCGCGCACGCAGCGCCGGGAGGCATGGAATAGCTATCGAAACTCTGCCTCTCGCGAGCGTCAACAACTGAGGCAAAAGTACCGCCTCCAACGGAGGTTCATCGATGCCCTACCCGTATCAGCTCGCGATCGAGGCCAGCTGCTCCGACAGCTCGCGCTCCGGCAAACCATCGAAACTCGGGGCCTCAAGCGAAAGCTCGCGATCCAACGACGAGCGATTGAGAAGACCTGGCACCCCGGGACCTGGCGCCACTTCGTCGCCAGGCGCGCCTCCGAGCGCGACGCCCGCGCGATCCGACTTGTGCAGCAACGAGAGCGGGAACGCGACCGTTTCAGCGATGAAAGGGAGCTGTGAGATAAAGCGAGATGAAGTGGAAATTCAGGTCGGCGATAGGGACGCGAAACGAAGTGCAACACAAGTCGACGCAACGAGCCGGCACCGCACGATTCGGCGCTCGTCATCATCCCGATGAGCTAGGAGGTTGGGAATAACGACTTGAATCGGGGACCGCTATCCTATACTCGACGCGTGTGGGTTGGTTCACTCAGATCGCGCTCTCACTTGGGACGCTGCTCGTATTCGTCAATCCGATAGTTGTGGGAGCCTTTCTGCATCTAGACCCCGATGCTGTCAGATACCTTGTGACCGTGGATGCTGTCTTGCTGGCACTTTTGTGTCTGGCGATCGGCTTCCTGTCGGCGAGGCGCAACGTCTACCGACGCGCGTTCCTCGTGACAGCTGGCCTGGCGCCGTTCATCTTGATTGCAGCGGAGCTCTCCCTCTCGCTTTGGCGGCTGCGTGAAGTCGACAAATGGAGAACCGAGCAGATTGAGCTAGTACACGAACCGCATCCCACCCTCGGGTGGCGCCCGATTCCCAACGCCACAGGGCGTCACGTCTCTGAAGGGAACTTCGACGTCGTTTACGAAATGGATGCCCTAGGACGCAAGGCCATTTCGCCGAACATCGATCGAGCACCGACCCTTCACGTATTCGGCGACTCGTACATATTCGGCCACGGGGTGAGCAACGACGAAACAGCCCTCAATGTTTTAGCGGGGGGTTCGGAGCGGAGCGAGGCATCAACGTCGTCAACTACGCAGTGATGGGTTTTGGACTCGAGCAGATGGTCACGCGGCTGAACGAGCGACGTGAGCTCGTACGGCGCGGAGATATGGTGCTTTTCGCGCCAATGAGCTTCGACCTTCGCCGAAACATGATCGATAGGCGGTTCCTCTGCAGGTTTCCCGTCCGCGGGAACTATCCTGTCGGGGCCGTGAGGATGCGTGTCGGCGGAGAATGGGAGGCCATCGACCTCGCAGCGCCTGCGAGTCCTCGGAAAATCGCTGGCTCCAAGCGCAATTCCTGGCGGGACTGTACCACTCGATCCGCGACCGAGCAATCCACCAGGAGCTCATCGAGAATGCCGACGCGATCTTTCGAGAAGCGCGCTCACTTGCGAAAGGCTCTGGCGCGGAGTTCTCACTGTTATTCCTTGCCGCCCCTTGGGAATGTGCGAGAGGAAAGCACGACTTCGACCTCTCGGGCCTGCAGTCCGATTACAGCTCCATGATTGATAGCTGTCCGGAGTTCGACATGAGCTTCGACGGCGACTCGCAGTGGAGCCCGCGGGCACATCAATGGGTCGCCCAGTTCCTCGAAGGAGCGATCGCGAGTTGGGCGGACGCCGTCGCAGGGGACGCATGGCCAACCCCAACAACTTCGAGGGCAGGCATTGAAGCTGGGTTCAGAACAACGTGTAGATGAACGGAGCCGCGGCGGTACCGCCCAAAACCACAAGCAATCCCAGCAACAGAATGGAAATAATGATCGGCGCGAGCCACCACTTCTTGTTGGCTTTCAGAAAGCCGAAGAACTCGGAGATGAGTCCCGACTGCTTGCCCGAGGCCTGGCTGAGGAACTCTTTGTCCTTCTCGCTCTTTTGATTGTCGGTCATGCTGCCTCTCAGTATTGATGGAAGTAGCTCCCTTTATCACGCGGCGGCTTGGCGTCCGTCCAGTAGCTTAGAGCATCTGGGTCGTACCCTCGATGCATCGAGTCGCGGCCGAATAGCCGAAACAGGATCGCGATGGGTCCGATGATCAGGAAGTACAGGGTCCCCATGATCACGTACGACAGCACGAAGCCGATCGGGAACGCCAGAATCGTGAGCCCCACGTAGAGGAAGCGATTGGCTTTCGGAGCGACCAGCGAGAAGACAAGCGCCAGGGTGCCTAGACCGACAAGGACGCCGACGACCGTGAGGCGTACCTTTCCGAGGCCAAAGGCAAAGATGAGCTTCTCGTAGTACGCGAGAACACCGAGAAGCCCGAAACCGATGAACGCGATCACGCCGAACTGACGCAGCGTCTTCCGATCGGGATTGAGATTCAGTTCGACGAGCTTGGCCATGACTAGTCGAGCGCGAACTGGCTGAGATAGGCATCGCGGTCGATGACCTGAGCGTGCGGCTGTTCGGTCTTCTTCAAGACGAAGTTGTCGATCACCAGCACGTCCATGTTGGTTCCCATGAAGCAGTGATACGCATCCTCCGGTGTGTTCACGATGGGCTCACCCCGCACATTGAAGCTCGTGTTGATTAGAACGGGGCAACCCGTCTTCTCTTTGAACGCCTGGAGTATGCTCGCGAAGCGTGGGTGGCGCTCGCGGTCGACCGTCTGCACTCGAGCGGAGTGGTCGACGTGCGTGATCGCGGGAATGACTGAGCGCTTCTGATGCAGCTTGGCGAGCCCCGTCGCGTTTTCGTCGATCGGCAAGCGTTTGTCTTCCTTCACGGGGGCCACGAGCAGCATGTAGGGGCTGTCCTCGTTCGGTCGCATCTCGAAGAACTCGTCCACGTGCTCCCGAAGGACGGCCGGCGCGAAGGGTCGGAAAGACTCGCGGAACTTGATCTTGAGGTTCATCGTGGACTGCATCTCGGACGACCGAGCGTCGCCCAAAATGGAGCGGCTGCCGAGCGCACGCGGCCCGAACTCCATTCGCCCAGCCATGTGTCCGACCACGTTCTGGTCGGCCAGGAGGTTCGCAATCTCCCTACATACGGCCTCTTCGTCGTCGAAGTGCTCGTAGACGGCGCCCTGCGAATCCAAAAAGGCGCGGATTTCGTCGTCGGAGTAGTGCGGGCCCAAGAGTGAGCCCTGCTGCACGTCCTTCCCCGCGTTGTCGCGCGGGTTTTCGAGGAGCTCGTACCAGGCGAAGAGTGCCGCCCCGAGCGCGCCGCCCGCATCGCCGGCAGCTGGCTGAATCCAGATTTCGTCGAAGGGGCCTTCTCGGAGCACGCGTCCGTTCGCCACGCAGTTGAGCGCAACGCCGCCGGCCAGCGTGAGCTTCGACATGCCCGTGACGTCGTGGGCGTGGCACGCGATCCGCAGCACGACTTCTTCGGTGACGGCCTGAATGGAGGCCGCAATGTCCATTTCGCGCTGTGTGATGCCGGTTTCGGCCCTCCGTGGAGGACCGCCAAACAGCTCGTCCATCTTAGGAGAGGTCATGCGGTCGCGATAGCAAAACGCGAAGTAGTCCATGTTCATCCGGAACGATCCGTCCTCCTTGAGGTCTAGGAGCTCGTTCAGAATGCGGTCCTTGTAGATGGGCTGGCCATAGGGGGCGAGACCCATGAGCTTGTACTCGCCGCTGTTCACCTTGAAGCCGGTGAAATAGGTGAACGCCGAGTACAGCAGCCCGAGCGAATGCGGAAACTTGAGCTCCTTCTTGAGCTCGATGTGGTTGCCGCGCCCGACCCCGATGCTTCCGGTGGCCCACTCACCGACGCCGTCCATCGTGAGGATGGCGGCTTCGTCGAAGGGCGACGGAAAGAACGCGCTTGCTGCGTGCGACTCGTGATGCTCGAGGAACACGAAGCGCCCTTCATACTCGCCGCCGAGGCCGTTTCTGAGCTCGCGGGGCGTGTGCAGCTTCTGCTTCAGCCACAGCGGAAGCCCCATCAAGAAGAGCTTGAAGCCCGACGGTGAGTACGACACGTAGGTTTCCAGAATCCGCTCGAACTTCAAGAGCGGCTTGTCGTAGAACACGACCAAATCGATCTCGTTGCGGTCGACGCCCGCCTCTCGCAGGCAGTAGTCGATCGCGTGCTGAGGAAACCGATAGTCGTGCTTCTTACGGGTGAAGCGCTCCTCCTGCGCGGCCGCAACGATTGTTCCATCACGGACGAGAGCAGCAGCGCTGTCGTGATAGTACGCCGAGATTCCGAGGATGTTCATGGGTGCCTTGCCCGAACGGAGCAGCGAGATGCAGGGAGATGGAGTCGAGATACGGGTAGCGCATCCAGATGCGGCAAGAAGTGTGCCGCAACTCGACATCGGTTCCAAAAGGGGCGTGACCCCTCTTCAGAGCAAACATCGCACAAGCGGGAGATGTGGCTGTTTTCCCGGAAGCAGGTCTTGGTCACGCCGTTCATGACTTTGTTCTACTTGAAGTGGAAGTTAAAGCTGAACGCTCCGATGTCCATCTGAGTTCGCACCGTAAACTTATCGGAAATACTGGGTGGGCCATCCAGGACTCGAACCTGGAGCCAATGGATTAAGAATCCACTGCTCTACCACTTGAGCTAATGGCCCGGTGCGCGCAGCCCGTAGGTGGGCTGGCGGCGTATTCGGCCCCGTAGAGCGACTTCGTCGTCACGGGGCTCGCCCCGTAAAATGGCTACGCCGTCACGGGGCTCGCGAAGAGAGCCTTTGGCCCTTTCGCGGCACACCCGGAAGGATTCGAACCTTCGACCTACGGATTCGAAGTCCGGCGCTCTATCCAGCTGAGCTACGGGTGCAAGCTTTCCGACGCCCTGCAGGCGTAGGAGGCGCAGCCCCGTGACGGCAAAGCCGTTTTACGGGGCGCAGCCCCGTGGTGCCGTAGGCACTTTACGGGGACACAATCGTTCAGAAGCTTTCAAAGATGGGGTGAGTGACGGGATTTGAACCCGCGACTCCCGGAGCCACAATCCAGTGCTCTACCACTGAGCTACACCCACCAAAGGGGGCGGAGTTTAGCTTTCCTTTTCCGCCAGGCAAGGCTACGCGCAGCGGCCGTTTTCGTAGTACCTACGGGCCCATTCGGCCATGGCAATCCCAGCCGCCACACTGATGGGATAGCTGTGATTGATGCCGAACATGGGAATGGCCACTACTTGCTCGGCCGCCTCGAGGATGCCCGGCGAGCAGCCGTCGTCCTCGTTGCCGAAGACGAACACGGCATCGTTGGGCAGCCCCGCCTCCCACAAGCCAACTTGCGCACGGTCCTTCTCGAACGCAACCAGTCGCCACCCCTCTCGCTCGGCGGCGTCGAGGAAGGTGCGCTCGGTCGGAAGCTCGACGATGTTCTCGTAGCGCTGCATGCCCATGGCGGCCCGCTCGTACCAGGGCTCGGTCCCGATGAGGATGATCTCCTTCGCCAGAAACGAATGGGCCGTCCGAATGATCGAGCCGATGTTGAACGGATTCTTGGCGCGGTCGATCGCGATGCGAAACGGATGCCGAATGCGGTCCAGCTCACGCCGGACCTCGTTCCGAGGCATTTCGAAAGGCGGAACGTGGGCCATCTACTTCCACTTGATTGAGCAGCCCATCGAAGGCACGTGCTCGAAATCGACCGTCCGGCCTTCCAAGGCAGCATCGAGCACCGCGCGAAGGTCTCGACGCGTCACCTTCTCGGGCTCCTGCCAGTTGTCGTCGATGCGTCCGTTGTAGACGAGCTTTCGGTCCCGATCGAAGACGAAGATGTCGGGCGTGCACGCTGCATCGTACGCGCGCGCCACCTCTTGGCTTTCGTCGCGCAGATACGGGAAGCTGAACCCCTTGCTGGCCGCCCTCTCCTTCATCTTATCGAACGAATCGTCCGGGTACTTTTCGTCGTCGTTCGGGTTGATCGCCACGAGCTCGACCCCCCGGTCTCGATAGTGGCGATGAATCTCGATCAATCGGTCCTCGGAAGCCTTCGCGTACGGACAGTGGTTGCAGGTGAACACCACGACCAGCAGCTCGGCATCGGCGAACGAACCGAGGGAATACGTCTTTCCATCGACGCCCGGCAGCGAAAAATGCGGAGCGGGAGTCCCTATGGGCATCCCCTTCGAGTGCATCACAGGCATGAGGCAGGTCTAGTGCCACGCGCCGGTCTGTGCCAGCGGACGCAGCCGCCGTGTTAGAATTACGAATCGCAGATGGAGGAAGCAGTTCGGCAGCAGGACCCGCTGATAGGGACCACTTTGGGCGGGCTCTATCAGGTGGAGCGTCTGATTGGCATCGGCGGCATGGGCCGGGTGTACCAGGCGATGCACGTGAACCTCGGCAAGGCGTATGCGGTCAAGGTGCTAGACGAAGGACGCGCCGCCAAGCCCGACGCGACGGAGCGGTTTCTGCGCGAGGCCAGGGCTGCGACCAAGATCGAGCACGATCACATCGTCGAGGTGGTGAACTGCGACCGCGACGCGGAAGGCCGCCTGTTCATCGTCATGGAGCTTCTTCGGGGCGAGAGCTTGGCGGACCGCCTGGAGCGGGGTCCGCTTCCGCTCGGCGAAGCGATCGAGATCGCGAGGCAAACCGGCGAGGCGCTTCAGGCGGCGCACGACGCCGGCATCGTGCACCGCGATCTCAAGCCCGAGAACATCTTCATCACACAGAGGCACGGTAAGGACTTCGTCAAGGTTCTCGATTTCGGCATCTCGAAGATCAAGACTCCCGACCACGGTGACCCGAAGCTCACGGCGACGGATCAAATCGTCGGCACGCCGCTCTACATTTCGCCGGAGCTTGCGCGCGGCGTTTCTTCCGTCGATCACCGAACTGACGTGTACGCGCTCGGCGTGATCCTCTACGAGATGATCACGGGGACGCCTCCGTTCAGCGGCCAGAACCACTTCCAGCTGCTCTACAAGCACGGCAACGAGCCGCCCGAGCCGCCTTCCCGTCGGAGACAGAAGCGCGACATTCCCGCGCACGTCGAGTCGGCGGTTCTTCGCGCGCTCGAAAAGGATCCCGCGGATCGATTCGATTCCATGCATGCGCTCTTGGCGGCGCTCGAAGGCCCGACCGTCCCGCGTCGGGCCCGAACGATTGGCGTTCCGCTTCTTGCCGCAGCCATCGTGGCGGCGGCAGCGTTCGTGGTTTGGCCCGCTCCGGAGCCCGCGCGCGCTCCGTCTCCCGCCCCCGAAGAGCCTGTAACGCCCCTTCCGAGCCCCCCTCCACCCGTGACACAAAAGTCAGTCGACCCCGCAGAACCTTCCGAGCCGGCGGCGCCCGCAGCACGGGTAACCCTAGAGCTCGACTCGAGCCCCCAGGGCGCATTCGTCGTGCTAAACGGCGATAGACGGGGCAAAACGCCACTCGAGCTCGAGCTCGACCGGGGCGCCGAAGCGACGGTACGGTTTTCGCTTCGGGGCTACCGGACCGAGGAGCGGCGCCTCGTGGCCGCGGACGACGATACGCTCCTGGTCCGCCTCAGGCCTAGATCCCGCCCCAAACCGCCACCCATCAAGACAGACTTCTAGCCCGTGAACGTCCTTGCTTCCTTCCTGCTCGTCGCCCTGCTGATGAGCCCCATCGCAGCTGCCGGGCAGAGCACAACCGAGAACGCAGAGGCGCGGGTCTACTTCCAAGAGGGGAACAGGCTCTATACCGAGGCCAGCCGGGCTCCCGAGCCGCAACGGACCATGCTCCTCCAGCGCGCGCTCGGCGCGTACGTCGATAGCCTTCAGATCGTGCGGAGCCGCAATGCGCTCTTCAACGCGGCGATCGTGCTCGGGGAGCTCGAGCGGTACGACGAAGCGTTCAACTACTTCACCGAGTACCTTCGAGTCGAAGGCCTGTCGACCGAGGATCGGGACGAAGCGGTGCGCCGTCGCGACGCGCTGCGGCCCCAGATCGCCGTGCTGCGCGTTCGCACCGATCCCGAAGGCGCCCTCGTCTGGATCGACCGAAAGGATCTCGCTCCACGTGGCGAAACGCCCATCGAACTCGCGCTTCCGGAAGGCGACCATCGCCTGTTCGTCGAAAAGGAAGGCCACGTGCCGCTCGAGCGAACCGAGACGATGGTCCGCGGCCAGACGGTCATCGCCGAGCTGGCGCTCTCACCGTCGACCGTCGAGCCGTCACCGCCGACCATCGAGCCCCTGCCTGCTGTCGAGCCCGAGAGCGTTCCCGCGGAGCCGCTGACCCATTCGCGGCCTCGGCTCCGCAACGCGGCGATTGGAACCGCGGCCGCCACGCTCGCCACGGCAGGCGTGGCGCTCGGCCTTTCATTGCGTGGGAGAACGCTCCGCGAGGACTACGACCGTGCGGCTGCGCAATACCAAATGAGCAGCGACCCAAACGACCTTCGGCGTGCCGAACACCTCGCCGACCGGACCGACCGCTTCAACCTGACTGCCGACGTGTTTTGGGGCGCCACGATCGGTCTCGGCATCAGTGCCATCGTGTCGTATGGCGTGCACCGGGGTAAGCAAAAACGGGAAGCGCCGCAGGTCGGCCTCTCGGTTTCGGGCGAGGGCGCGTTTGCCTCGGTGCGCATGCCATGGGGAACGGTCCGATGAAGCGCGGATGGCTCCCGCTCGTCGCGTTCCTAGCCAGCGGGTGCTCGTGGTTGAACGCGCCCGACCGAGACTTGATCGCGCGTGACGGGGGTGTGGACGGCGGCGGGATCGAGCTCTTTTGCGATGACGGGCTCGACGACGACGACGACATGGCGGTCGATTGCGCCGACTCGGATTGCGCCGAAGAGCCGGCTTGCTGCGAGCGCGAGAGCTCGACGCTGAGCGAGGAGTGGGGCGCGGCCGACTTGCGCGATGGTTGGACCTTCGCGCCCAGCAGCGGTGAGCCGTGGACACCCATGCGGCCGTCACTCGATGGCAAGACGTTCGTGGGCGGCTTCTTTCCGGATGACTCGCCGCGAGCCTTGGTCAGCAGAGATTGCGTCTCGGTGGCGTTCGGCGGTTGGGTGCGCACGACGCTGCGCACGACCGACCCCATGGGATGTGATTCGGAGGCGCCATGCGATCGGTACGCGGGCGTGGTGCTCACCGCTGCCACCGACTCGGCGCCGGGCAACAAGCTTCAAGACGAGCTCGGGGTCACCCTTCACGCAGGGGGCCTCATCTTGGTGACGCAGGCCGACGTGGAGCTCGCGCGCGCCACGGCTGGCATCGACGAAGACGTCGACGTCGAGATCGAGCTTCGACCGGGACTCGACGATAGGAACCGCCCGGTCCTACGGGCCAGTGTAACGGTGGCAGCAAGCCAGGTCCTCGATGGCTTCATGGTTGGCTCGATCGACACCCTCGTCACGACGGGTGACTGCGCAGACATCCCGGGCCTTCACCTGGCGGCCCAGGGCCGGGGAGGCGACGTCTACGTGGGCTCCCTGCTCGCCGCCAAGCAAGACTGTGCCAATCCGAGCCAGTTTGATGAACAAAGTGCAATCCTGAGCGCCGCCAGCCTGGATTTCCAGCCCTCATGGGTGGAGGCGTATGTGGGCTCTCCAGCGTTGGCCAGCTCTCGAAATTCGGTCTCCGACGTACAGTGGGACCTGATCGTCGAGGGCAGCAACGACCCGCCGGAGCTCGAGCCCACGACCCACATCGGCTACGCCCTCGGGCATGCCCGCGTGGCCACGGACGAGGGCGAAAACTGGCCGCTCGATACCTGGGAGAGCAGCGCGTCGCCCAAAGTCGGCGACGACCCGCCTTCGTGTCTCGATGGGTCCTGCTCCGCCAATCGGAGCGTCCGCGAGCCCCACCTGCTAGCCGAGCTCAACCAGCAGCAGGAGCTTCGTGACCTGGTGCTTTCCTTCGCGCGCGAGGTGGTGACCGACCCGAGCGAGCGCGACCGGTTTGGCATCCAGATCGTCCGGCCGGTGGGCGGACCGGCGACCGGGCTGAGCCTTCCCGGGTTCCCCACGCTTTCCCCCGCTGACATCCCCGAGTGCATCAGCCTGCGTGATCCCGCATTAATTCCGGTCGATCCGGAAGCGCTTCAGGGCTACTGGCTGCTCTTCACCTGTGTCGACGGCGGCGGGGCGCCGACAGAGATCCATGCGGCTCGGATCTCGCGCGCGCTCGAGGTCATTCGCGAAGGCAACGGTCCGATGCGCCGCGTGGTGCTGGTGGCAAGCGAGCTCGGTCCGTTTGCGGCCGCGGGGATTCGTTCTGCGGAGCCGGTGATCTCGTTCGAGCAAGACGGCATCCGGCTTCGGATCTGGTTCCTTGCGCAAGCCACCCCGGGCGACTGGGCCGTGGCGCTCGCCGAGGCGCGAACGCATGAGACCTCGATGCTCCCGTTCGAGCTGCCCGAGCCCCTTCCCTTCCTCGTGAACCCGATCCTCGACAACAGCTCGAGCCTGGTCCGAAGCGGCTGCCTCGATCAGGAGTGCAGTATCACCGGAATCGCCGTCAGCCCCCGCGCAGACGACCCAAGCCGGCTCCGCTTCCTGTTGGCACGACGTTTGAACTTGCCGGGCGGGGGACGGACCGATCAGCTAGTCCCTTTGGAGCAAACTTGGAGCAAGCCGTGACCCACCTTCGACCCCACCGGCAGACGTCTTGGCCGTTTTGCATCCTCGTTTGGGCGGCTCTGACGGCGGCCGGTCTCGCCGGGGGGTGCGGCAGTGCCAGCGATGCCACGGAGGACCTAGCGGGCGCGGGCGGCGTGGGGGGCAGGGGCGGCTTCCAAGACGGAGCGGGTGGCCCAGGACCTGAGGCTCCGGCACAGGACGGCGGCACCGTGGGGCTCGAGGACAATCCCTACGAGCTCCTGCTGGCCGATCCGCAGCGCAACCCTGGTGACTACTTCGGGGCGGACACGCTCGATCCGGAAGACTACGCCGAGGCCGCGGCGACTTGCTACGCCCCGGCCGATGCTTGCAGCGCCTCGGACTGTGGCGCCTTCGCATCCTGTTGCGTCGACACTGGGAGCTGCTGCCAGCCTCTCACGGAAGACCTCGCGCTTCCCGAGCTGCTCGCCTTCGCAGACTGCGCAGGCCTCACGCTCGAAGCGTGTGCCGAAGGCGCCAACATCGCGACCTTCGGCCCCCGGGAGCCGCTTCTGACCGGCCGCGGCTTAATACCGAACGGCACGGCCACCTCCGAAGGCGGCGCGCTGATCGGCGAGGCCGTCAATTTGTCGACGGACCGGGTGGCGCTCGATGTGCAGTTTACGCTGCCCCTCGGATGCAACGGCACCTGCCTCGAAAGCGCCGGCGTCGCATTCACCGGCTCGATGCCTGATGTCTTCTTGGATGCGGCGGTCGGGCTGCTGTTGAGCGGCTCCCGCGAAACGGTGAGCTTGATCGTGGGAGGCGAGGCGACCGACAGCTTCGATGCGGGCAACAACGACACCGTCTGGTCGCTCTTGTTATCGCCGTCGGGCTCGGCCGAGGTCCAGCGCGATGGCATCCTGCAAGGCGTCTATGCCTTCGATTCGGCATCCCTCACCGGCGCCCGCCTGGCGGTCTTCGGCCGCAATCTGAGCGTGGCAGACACGAGCGCAGCGCTGGCTCGCATCGAAATCGGGATACAGCGCTGCGACAACCCAAGAGCATGGACCGACCGGCAGCCCATCACCGTCCTGGTCCAAGACGAGCCGGTCTCGCCGCTGCGCGCTCCGTCGATCGCGGGGGACGACACGACGACGTGGTTGGCGTTAGAGATCGGCGACGGGATCTTCGTCGGGGAGCGACGAGCCGGCCAGCTGGTTGTCGACGCAGTGCCGGTGTTGATGCCGAGCGAGCCTTACGAAGCGCTCGGCATCGGTGACCCGGAGCTGGTCTGGGACGGCGCCGCCTGGTCCCTCTTCTACACGGCTCGCGATGACAACGGAGCCGGAAGCATTCGAGCCGCGGTCGCAGGCCCGAGCCCCGCGAGCTTCGTGAGAAGCGAGGCTCCCGTGTTGACGCCGTCGGCCGACGTGGCCTCGTTCGATGCGCCGAGTGTCCTCTACCGTGATGGCCTCTGGGTCATGGTGGTGCGCGCCATGCTCGCGAGCGGGGCCACCGAGCTTCGGGCGTACTACACGAGCGATCTGCAGGGCGGTTGGGCGCGGGTGGTCAATGGCGGCCTCGAGCCGCTCAGCCGCGTCGAGGAGCCGACGTCCGAGATCACCAGCCCGAGCCTGATCATTCACAACAGCGCCTACCACCTCTACTACGCGCGCCGAACGGGGACCCGCTGGGCCGTGGAGCTTGCAGTTTCCGACGAGCTCCTGCTCTGGCGGCCCATCGGACCAGTCATCGGTGCGAGCGGCGAGGGTTTCGACAGCCTGGGCGGCAACGGGCCCGATGCGCTCTCCCAAACCGACCGGGTCGACGTCGTTTACATGGGGCAAAACGGGATTTCCTTCGAGCTCGGGTATGCGTCCCGGCCGGCGCCTTCGGACACTGCGTCGAGCATCTTTTGACACGAGGCGCCCCGGCACCGATGTTGAAGGGATGGCGTCCTTTGCGACGGAGCCGCCGCCCGCAAGCCCAAACGCCAAGAGCCGGCGCCGCGCGGGTGCGTTCATCGCGGCCTTCGTGCTCTTCCAATTCCTGGCGCCGCTGAGCTACCTAGGGCGGGAGGATGCCTCGGACGAGCGGTTCACCTGGCGCCGATTCACCAGGTCGGACGAGGTCGCCTGCGAAACCAGCGCTTGGGTGGAGCGCGCTGACGGCGAACGGCGGGACATCGCGCTCGAGTCGACGATCCACCAACAATGGGTCGACTACGTGCAACGCGACCGGCGCGCCGTCGTGGACGCGTTTCTTCAAAAGCAGTGCGAAGCTCCGGGCGTGCTGCGCGTCGAGCTGGTCAATCATTGTGACGACGCGCGCGGCACGCGTGAGTACAGCCTTCGCTGCGCTGAGGATCGGTCGGCCACGATCAGGACGGCAACGAGATGAGATCCCTCGAACGGTACTGGTTTGGCGACGTGGCGCTGGCGCGCCCGTATCTGGCGCTACGCTTCGTGCTCGCGCTGCTGGCGTTCGATACATGGCTTAACATGATCCCCGAGGGCGCGAAGTACGGCGTCGGATCCTTCAACGTGGCGCATTTCCCTTGGTTCGAGGGCTTCGTCCCGAGCTCCGGATTCTACGTCGGCGTTCTGTCATTCACCGGCGTGCTGGCGCTGAGTCAGGCGCTTTATCGGCCCCATCGGATTGCCATCGTTCTGATCGCGGCGGGTTACACGCTCGGCTGGTCGTGTAGCCTGCTCGACTCCGTCGCCTATCACTACCTGCTTTCGCTCTATCTCGTTTGCTTCGTGTTCTTTCCCATGCTGAGTGCGCGGTCTGCGTTTTCTCGTTCGGGCGAGGCGCCGCGCGGGAGCGCCTGGGCGTACGTTCTGTTCTGCGTCACGACGGCGACCGTGTACTTCTACGTTGCCGCTTGGTCGGCAGCTGAAGGGCAAAGCTATTGGTTGCCCATGCTGTGCTGCGCGGCGTACCTCGTGGCCACCATGCAAGATCGCACCGAGCTCCCTGCGCTTCGCTCTGCGATTCCGCTGCTCGGCGTGGCGCCGGTGGTCTTTCACTTGGCGACACCGAGCCAAGATTGGCTTTCGATCTACACGATCGGAATCGCCCTCATCGTGTTTGCACCCATGGCGCCGCTCCATCAGCTCGGCACCTGGCTCACCCGACCTGCTCGAAACCTCGCCGACGAGCCTTCGACCGGCGGCATCGACGAGCGCGCGTCTCGGCTCTTCTACGCATCCCTCCTGGGGCTGATCGTGGCGCCCATGGTGAGCATGTTCATCGATCTCCCCGGAGTGAAGACTGGCTGCACTTTGACGGCCATCGCCATGCTTCTGGTGATGGGGCGGCAGCTTTATCTGACCCCTCGCTGGCGTCCCGTATGGCGGGTAGCCAGCCTGATGGGCGGCTGCCTCGCGCTTTGGATCACGATGACCGCTAGCGATGCCCAGTTCGACTACTACCAGCGAGGCGCGCTCGACGCCGACCGCCGCGGCGACCACGACACCGCCGTGGAGCTCCGAGAAAAGGCGCTACGGCACGCACCCTAGGGCCGTTGTCCCGGGCTCCGCCCAAGAACGGGTAAATCCACGCAGCGGCTGCTAGTCTCGGCATCCATGATGACGGCGGACGGCTGGATCACCATCGCGGTGATCGTTGGAATGGTGCTCGTCATGGCCGCCAACGTGGCCGGACCGGACCTCGTGCTGCTCGCCGGAGTCACCATCTTGCTCCTCACCGGCATCATCGAGCCGTCCGAAGCCTTCAGCGGTTTTGCGAATCCCGCCGTGATCACCATCGCAGCGCTTTTCGTCGTGGCCGCCGGCGTAAAGGAGACCGGCGGGCTCGATCTGGCCGCCCGCGTCGTGCTCGGAAAACCTCGATCGCTCGCGGGCGGTCAGCTGCGAATGATGTTTCCCGTCGCGGCGCTGTCGGCATTCCTGAACAACACCCCGGTGGTTGCCATGTTCGTGCCACTGGTCACGAGCTGGGCGCGCCGTCTCGACTTCAGCGTCTCGTTGATGCTGATGCCGCTTTCGTACGCGACGATCCTCGGGGGAACCTGCACCCTCATCGGCACGAGCACCAACCTCGTGGTCGCCGGTCTTGCGCGCCAATGGGACCCGGCGATTCAGTTTCCGATCTTCGAAATCGCTCAGTTGGGGATTCCAGCGCTCGGTCTCGGGATGATGTACATCGTGCTGACGTCGCAGCGACTGCTCAAGGATCGCCGGGGTGCGCTTCAAGAGCTCGGCAAGGCGCGTGAGTATTCGATCGCGATGCGCGTGGAGAAGGGGTCTCCCGTCATCGGAGAGACCATCGAGGACGCCGGGCTTCGTTCGCTCCGTGGCGTCTATCTCTATGAGATCGAGCGCGAAGGCCGCTCTCTTGCCGCCGTCCCCCCTTCGACCGTCTTGCGGGAAGGCGACCGGCTTCACTTCACGGGGGTCGTCGACTCGGTGGTCGACCTGCGAAAGCAGCGCATCGTCCCCGACACCGACCAGGTCGACAAGATCACCCCGAGCCGGGATAGGCGGCTGGTCGAGGCAGTCGTCGCCGCGCATTCCTCGCTGGTCGGGCAGACGGTGCGTCAGAGCCGTTTTCGCACCATCTACGATGCGGCCATCCTCGCCGTGCATCGTCAAGGCGTCCGGGTCACGGAAACCAAAGTGGGCGACATTCGACTACAGGCAGGTGACGTGCTGCTCATCGAGTGCCGGCCCGAGTTCGTGGAGGCCCGCCAGCGAGATCCCAACTTCGCGTTGATCGCAGAGGTCGAGGACAGCGCACCGCCGCGCCACGACCGTGCCTGGTTGGCCGCGGTGATCCTGTTCTTGATGGTCTTGGTCAACGCGACCAGCACGATGGATCTCATGACCGCATCGCTGGCTGCCGCCGCCCTGATGCTGCTGACACGCTCCCTCACGGGGCAGGAAGCGCGCCGCTCGATCGACTGGCCCGTGCTCATCGCCATCGCCGCTGCATTCGGCATCGCTGCGGCGATCCAGAAGAGCGGCGCCGCCGAGATCATCGCCTCGCGAATCGTGCATCTGGCCGAGCCCTTCGGCAGCGTGGGGGTGCTGGTCGCCATCTACGCCATCACCGCCATTCTCGCTGCGCTCGTCACCAGCAAGGCATCGGCGGCGCTGATGTTTCCGATCGCGGCAGCCGCTGCGGAGGCCCAAGGGATAGGTCTAGTGCCGATGAGCTACATGATGATGATCGCTGCGGCCACCGCGTTCGCCACGCCCATCGGCTTCCAGACGAACTTGATGGTGTACGGGCCTGGGGGCTACAAGTACATCGACTTCCTTCGGCTCGGCGTGCCATTGCAAGCCCTGGTTGGAATCAGCACGGTCACCATCATCAGCCTCGCATGGCTCTGAGCGCTCATGCCCCGATTTCCAAACATCTCCGATCACGCACACACCGTATCTTCTCGGGTCTACAGCAGCCTCGAGCATCGGGCCCGCCTCCGAAACGACGACATCTACCCGTTGCACGTCGGCGACACCTACCGCGATCCGGTCGAAGCAGCCCGGGCGGAGCGCCAGCTGACCAGCGAGCACCCGGGGCTTCACAAGTACGCCCCGGTCCGAGGAGAGCCGGAGTTGATCGATGCCTTCGTCGGCTACGTGAAGGCCCGGCACGGCGAGACGCTCGAGCCGGAGCAGGTGCAGGTGATGTCGGGCGCCACGGCAGGACTGAGCGTCGTGTGCCAGGTGCTGCTCGCTCCCGGGGATGAGGTGTTGCTTCCGTCGCCGTTTTGGCCGCTCAGCCGCGGCATCATCGCGACGAAAGGCGCCGTGCCGGTGCAGGTTCCTTTCTACACGCGGCTCGACGAGCCTGGCTTCGACGCGGAAGCGTCGCTCGAGAGCGCAGTCACGGAGCGGACCGTGGCACTCTACGTCAACACGCCGAACAACCCGAGCGGACGCGTGCTTTCGAAGGCGACCATCGACGCCATGCTGCGCGTCGCGAAACGGCACGATCTATGGGTGCTGTGCGACGAGGCATACGAAGAAATCTACTTCGACCAGGATCCGCCAGAGGCGGTCTGGAAGAGGCCGGAGGTTCGGGATCGCGCGATTGCCTTTCACACGCTATCGAAGACCTACGGGTTGGCGGGCGCACGCGTGGGATTCACGCACGGGCCCGAGTCGATCATGGCGACCATCGCGGGCATGCAGACCTTCCACACCTATTGCGCCCCGCGGCCCATGCAGTTCGGCGCCATCAAAGCACTGCGCCAAGGCGGCGCCTGGGTCGAGCAGAGCCGGGCCCTCTACCGGGAAGCGGGCTACATGACGGCCGACACGCTCGGCGTGGCCCGCCCTCGAGGCGGAACGTTTTTGTTCCTTGACGTGAGCGATCTCCTCGACCCGGGGGAAGAGGACTGCAGCGTGTTTCTCGAGCGCTGCGCGGACCAAGGTGTCCTGCTCACGCCCGGCCGCTCGTGCGGCGCGGACTACGCGAAGTGGGTGCGCCTTTGCTTCACGGCAGTGCCCCCGGCTCGTCTCGCGGCCGCTTTGGCAAGGCTGGCTCCGGTCTTTCGAAGACCTTCTTGTTGATCGCAGCATCGATCGACGACGAGCCTGGTCCCGTCAGCGTCAAGCACGCGTAGACGGCGGCGTAGAGCAGCGGCAGCTCCCGCGACGACCAAGGGTCCTCGAAGTGATGGACGAAAACAGCGACCATCATGGCGATGAAGAGCGTTGCGGCGGCAAAGCGGCCTAGGAGCCCGAACAGGAGCAAGATGGAGCATCCAACCTCTGCGAAAAGAATCAGCCTGAAGCTCATTTCGGTGCCGACATTGAGGGGGTCGGGAAAGCTCGTAGCCAGCGTCTCGTATTCGAGCAGCTTCGGGATGCCGTGACTCAGCATAAGCAAGGAAACCGCGATTCGAAGCAGAAAAATGCCGTGGTCCGCGAGCTGTCGGCGCATGCAGGGGGTTATACAGCCGCTCTGCGCGGGTCGCATGGCGAATCCTTGCTCGGTTCTGGGAGTCGGCCCGATCCTCGTTACACTGAAGGCGTGGAATCGTGTCCATCATGCACGGCCATGCCGCTTACGGGGTACGAGGCGAGCCCAGGCGTTCAGGTCGAGCTCTGCACGGGGTGTCGCGGGCTATTCGTGGATCGACACGAGATTCGCCAGCTGGTCGGTCACGGCTCGCTCGCCAGAGCGACCGAGATGGTGCCGGTCTCGCTCGGCGAGGAAATGAGCGTCCGCTGCCCGAAGTGCGTTGAGCCGGCAATGCAACCTCTTCGGGTGCTTGGCGCGCCGGACGTCGAGTGTTGGCAATGCCGAAGCTGTGGAGGGCTTTGGCTCGGCGACGGGGCGTTCTTCGCCTTGGCGCGCGCGCTGCGAGCCTCAGGGCCGGCGGTGCGTGCATCAGCGCCGCCGATCAGCGAGCCGATGAGCCAGTCCCTCACGTCGACCGATACGGGTTTGCTGCACAGCCGAAGCCGTTACGACCAGGGGCTCGAGAATCTCATCGCCGTCCCGCTCGTCCTGGGGCTGAGCGCCCTGCTCTGCTCGACCCAGCTCGGCCGAGTCATGGCCTCGCTGGTCGGCATGCCGTTTCACGAGCTCGGCCACGCGGCCGCATCTTGGCTCAGCAGCCGCATCGCGATTCCGCTTCCCTTCTTCACCTTTTGGTTCGACGAGCAGTCGGTGTTGATGGGATCGATCGTCGCCGGGTCGCTCGGTTGGCTGACGTTTCACACGCATCGCGAGCGCAACTGGTTCATGTTGGCCGCCGCGAGCACGGTGCTCGTCGCGTGGGCCGTCATCACCTTTGCGGTGCCAGCGTCGCAGACCCTCATGTGGCAGATCCTAGCGGGCGGATGGGGGGAGATCGTGTTCGGTGGGTTCCTGCTCGTCGCCTTCTACTTCCCGCTTCCCGATCGCTTTCGCTGGGACTTCTGGAGATGGATTGCGCTTTTTCCGGCTGCGCTCACGCTGACCCACGCGACCTCGCTCTGGCGCACCGTCTCTCAGGACGTTTCGCAAATGCCCTGGGGCTCGGCGGTTGGCAGCGACAGCGATGGCGACATGAACCGGCTGGTCCAACAGTTCTCGTGGAACGCCAACGACCTCGCCGACTTCTACCTCGGCACGGCCTACTTATGGCTCGCCGCAGTCGGTGTGGCGTTCGCCTACGCCGCCTACCGCTTCGTCGGAAAACGGGGATGACCCTTCTTCAAAGGATCAATCGGTCAGGCCCCACTTGGCCTTGTTTTCGGAGACCTGCTCGGGCGTCGGCTGCTCTTTGCCCTCGTTTGCCGGCACCTCGAAGTCGTCCTGGCACTCCATCATCTTCGCGTTGAGCTCGGTGTCTTCGGCGAAGACCTCGGGAACCGAGGCGTCCTCGTAGATCGCTTCCCAGGGACACTCCGGCTCACACGCGCCGCAATCGATGCACTCTTCCGGTTGAATGTACAGTTGGTTCGGGAAGGTCTCGCGGTCGTCGCCCTTGTACTCGTAGATGCATTCGACAGGACAGACGTCGACGCAGGACATGTCGACGCAGTCGCGGCAAAGACGTGTAATGACCCAGGTCATCGGACTCCCTTCCGGAAAAAAGAGGCTGAAAGCTAGCAGGGGGCTTCCAGCCGGTCAAAGACGATCGGCCGGCCCGCTACCGCTTGGTTTTCGGGCGCGTCTTGTTGGGCGGCGTCGCCTTCTTCTTCTGCGCCGCGGTCTTCTTGGGCGCCTCGGTCGGATGACAGCCCGCGCACGTGAAGCCCTCGACGCCGAGGAGCTTCCCCATTGCAGGCGTGACCGTCTCCTGCATGAACTTCACCGTCTCGGGAAATGTTGCGAGCATCCCGCGGTGACCGGGCGTGCCCTCGGGCGGAACGATGTACATCGATGGTGCGGGCATCTTGAAGTTGATTTCCTGCATCTCTTCGCCATGGCAGTCGACGCAGTCGAAGTCGGCGAACTCCTCGGCATCGTGCGCCACGAAGAGCTCCTTCATGATGGGGTTCACCTTGCCTATCATGTAGAATTCCTTGTCTTCGACACTCATCTGCTCCCACGGAGAATCGGGCGGAGTGAGCCCCATCACCTCGATCGCGCTCACCTTTTTCGTCGATTCGGGCTTGGGTCCGCCGCAGGCCGTCGCGAGCACCAGGGCAGCGAGGGCCGCTGATTTCATGATCCCTGTCATCGAGGGAAATGGTAGTGCAAGCTTGGTGACGATGCCCGTACTATCGCGTGAGATCTAGAGGTGGCGCGTGCATTCGCAATCGTCTCGATCGCCGTCATCTTGACCGGCTGGGTCACCGTGGGCTTCTTCTCGACTTTTCAAAGGCAGATGGTCTTTCCTGGGCCCGAAGGGGTCAGCGAGGCGCTGCTCGACCGCGCGGCCGACCAAGTCGGCGCATCCGTGCTCCGTATCCCGACGGCCGATGGTGAAACTCTGTACGGGTGGCATCGAGCGGCGGTTCGATCCGGCCCACGGCGGGTCGTGCTCTATCTTCACGGCAACGCTTCCTCTCTGCTCGCCCAGTTGGAGCTTCAGAACCTGCTCTTGAGCGAGGGGTGGGACTTCCTCGGCATTCACTACCGTGGCTATCCCGGAAGCACCGGATCCCCGAGCGAGGCCGGCCTCCACGAAGATGCGATGGCTGTGTGGCGCTGGGCAGTCGACGCGCTCGGCGCTTCGCCATCCCGCATCGCCATTCACGGGCGCAGCTTGGGCGGCGCCGTGGCCGTGCATCTCGCGGCCGAGGCGAGCCCCGGCGCGCTGGTGCTCGAGTCCACCTTCACGTCGATCGTCGATTTGGCCAAGGAGCGATTTGGTTGGCTGCCCGTGGGCCCGTTTTTGGAGCACCGTTTCATGAGCCGCGACTACGCCGGCCGAGTTTCCTGCCCGGTGCTAGTCGCGCACGGAGGCGCGGACTCCTTGATCGACGTCCGCCATGGCAAGGAGCTGGCCCGCCTTTTCCGGGCGGACGAGTACATCGAGGTCCCAGGCATCGATCACAACGACATGCTGCTGGTCGGCGCCACCGCCTCCCGCTACCTTCGCTTCTTGGAGGGCACCATCCCCGCGACGGGGCGGTAACCCGGCGTCCCCGCATCGCAGGCTATAGTAGCGCCGTGTTTCGATTCGCATCGATCTTCATCGTGGCAGTGCTCCTGCTTTCCTGCCGGCGTGGCAAAGAGCAGGCGGTGGCCATTGCGCCCAGCAACTCGCCCATGGATCCGTCCGCGGTTCCTTCCGATCCGTTCGGCGCCGCAAGCCCAGCCTACGCGGCCCTACGCGAGGTCGCGGATGAGGCGTTGGCCCGTTCGTGGGACGGGCAATTGCCAAGCTTCGCCGGCTGGCTGGAACAAGAGACGGTCGCGGTGGAGCGGGCGCTCAGCTTGCTGAAAGCGCTTCGCGTTGGCGCGCGAGACGAGTACGCCGTGGCGAATGCACGCATCGCTTTGGTCTACGAGCACATCGCTCGGGGGTTGACCGAAGCCTCGGCGGCTGCCGAAGCCGCAGGGTACGACGCCGATTGGAAAGACCAACAAGGGCGCATTCGGGAACAGGCACATGCTTTTTGGATGCGCTGCGTTCGGCTGTGCAGCACGGGAGGCGCTCACTTGGACGCGTGGGATCTGCGGTGCCGCTACGGAGGCGCGCAAGGCCCCGAGCAATCGCCTCGACAGCTTAATTGAAACATGTTCTATTTCTTCCCTATGTCGAAAGGGAAGAAAGCTCGCGCACCCAAGCCGGCTGAGCCGCCGCTCGTCGTCACCCAATCAAACGGAAGAAGCTGGGACGACGAGGCGGACGTGGTCATCGTGGGCTTCGGCGGCGCAGGGGCATGCGCGGCGCTCGAGGCCAGAGCCCACCGCGCAGACGTCTTGGTCCTCGATCGGTTTCATGGAGGCGGCGCGACGGCGATCAGCGGAGGCGTGCTCTACGCCGGCGGCGGGACGCACATCCAGAAGGAAGCCGGCGTCGAGGACGACCCCGAAGCGATGTTTCGCTATCTCTCACAAGAGGTGAAAGGCGTCGTCTCCGAAGACACCCTGCGTGACTTCTGCAACAAGAGCGTGGAGAACCTCGGTTGGCTCGAGCAGCATGGCGTGCCCTTCGAGGGCTCGTTGTGTCCTTATAAGACCAGCTATCCCACCGACGACTACTATCTCTACTACTCGGGCAACGAAGGCTTTGCGCCCTACAAGGACGTCGCGAAGCCCGCGCCGCGCGGCCACCGTGCCAAGGGAACCGGGCTTCCGGGCGCGAACTTCTACGAGCCGCTCCGGAAAGCCGCGCACCGCGCAGGTGCTCGCGTCGAGTACGAGGCTCGCGTCACCCGGCTGGTGATCGACAGCAAGAATCAAGTGCTCGGCGTCGAGTACCGCCAAATCGAGGGGCTCTGGAGCAAGCTGCACCGCAAGCTTCACGAAGCCGGGATTGCAGTGGTGAAGTACAATCCCAAGCTGGCAGCCAAGCTGCGCGAACGTTGCTTTCGGATCGAGGCGGACCACTCCGCGGTCAAGCGCGTTCGGGCGCGCAACGGGGTGATCCTCGCGGCCGGTGGGTTCATCTACAACCGGGAGATGGTGAAGGAAATCGCACCGCAATACCGGACCGGAATGCCGCTCGGCACCGCCTCGGACAATGGAAGCGGCATCCTGCTCGGCCAGAGCGTCGGTGGCAAGACCGACTTGATGAGCCGCATCTCGGCGTGGCGCTTCATCAACCCGCCCGAAGCTTTCGCGAAGGGCATGATCATCAACCAAAAGGGAGAGCGCTACATCAACGAGTTCATGTACGGCGCGGCCGTGGGTGAAGCCATGGTCGAGCAAAACGACGGCGTCGCTCTGTTGATCATCGATGCGGACCTCAGGAAGCTGGCCCGCGAGCAATGCAAGCCCGGCAAGGCGCAATGGTTTCAACGTGCGCCCGCGCTGCTCAACCTGTGGTTCAACAGCAAGGAGGCGAAATCACTCGAAGAGCTTGCCAAGATCATCGAGGTCCCCATCGAGACGCTTCGCAAGACGTTCGACGAGTACAACGATGCGGCCGACGGCAAGATCGCAGACCGCTTCGGAAAAGACCGCGCCAAGATGCACGCCATGCGCGAAGGGCCGTACTTCGTGATCGACGCGGGAATCCGCAGCAAACGGTTCCCTTGCCCGACCCTGACCCTCGGCGGCCTGGTCGTGGACGAGCGCACGGGTCAGGTGAAACGCGAGGACGGCGGCGTGATTCCAGGCTTGTACGCGGCGGGCCGCAACGCGGTCGGCGTCTGCTCGCGACAGTACGTGAGCGGCTTATCGATCGCAGACTGCGTATACTCGGGACGTCGTGCCGGCGGCGCGGCGGCTCGAGGCGAGGTCTATGCAACGCACGCTGCGCCGACCCCGACCCAAGGCACCCCGATTCAAGCCAGACTGCCCCTCGAGGGCCTGCCAACCATACGCGAGCGTCAGGTGGCGGACCCCTCACCGGAAGCGCATGCCACGACGGTTCGCCGCGCCAGAAACGGCTCGGCATATCCACGTCAGCCCCTGCATCGGAGCATCCGGCGTCCAGGAGGAGCCAGCCGGACCTCCCAACAAGGCCGCGGCGGGCTGTCCAAGCGATCGCGGTGATCCCATGCTCCTCGAATCCGAGCGTCGCGCGATCGTCGATGTCCTGATGCGGTACTGCACCGCGATCGACACGAGCTCGTGGCATCTTCTGTCGGACGTGTTTCTACCCAATGCGCGCGTCGACTACCGAGGCGCGGGGGGTCCCATGTTGAGCGGCGCCGAGACGGCGGACTGGCTCGAGGAGCACATGGCTCGCTTCGCTGTCTTGCAGCACTTCTTGTCGAACATACGCGTCGCGCAGGAGGGCAACGAGGTGCGGTCCAATGCTTACGTGCTCGCCGTCCACGGCTTCAAGGGCGAAGACGGCAAGATGCGTTTTTTCGACCTCGGCGGCGAGTACAGCGACCGGCTGGTGGAGACATCGGCAGGATGGCGCATCTCGGAGCGCATCCTGCGGACCCGTTGGTTGCGGGGCGACATCCCGGGAGGGTGACTTGACGTGCGACCGGCCGGGGCTAATGGTGGCTTCCGATCATGAGTGACGAAGTGAATGATCAGGAAGCCGAGCAGTGTGTTCGCAAGCTGCTCGCGTACATCGGTGACGACCCCTCGCGAGAAGGCTTGGTAGACACGCCGAGACGCGTGTTGGGCGCCCTTCAGGAGCACTTTCGGGGTTACCACGAGGACCCCGTCGCGCACCTGTCTCGCACGTTCACCGAGGTGGAAGGCTACGACGAGCTCGTGCTCGTGAGCGACATCGAGATCTACAGCCACTGTGAGCACCACGTGGTTCCATTCGTTGGCAAGGCGCACGTCGCCTACATCCCCAATGGCAAGGTCGTGGGCCTGTCGAAGGTGGCGCGGGTCGTCGATACGTTCGCAAAGCGGCTGCAAGTGCAGGAAAAGCTCACGGCCCAGATCGCTCACGCGATCGACGAGACGCTGACCCCCCAGGGGACCGCGGTCATCTTGCAGTGCCAACACTTCTGCATGTGCTATCGGGGCGTTCGAAAACCCGGATCTTGGACCACCACGAGCCGGTTGACGGGGTGCTTTCTGAAGGACGAGGCGGCGCGCATGGAGCTGCTGACCCTCATCGGGATGCAGCGGTCGATCGGCGGCCATGGCGGCTGAGCCGGCTCGATCTCAGAGCGTTCCCACCGTAGAGTAGCGGCATGCGCGAGCAGCACTACGACTGGGTCATCATCGGGTCGGGTTTCGGCGGAAGCGTTTCCGCGCACCGGTTGACGCAAAAAGGGTACAAGGTCCTCGTCATCGAGAAGGGGCGGCGGTTCAAGCCGGAGGACTTCCCGAAGACCAACTGGGACTTGAAGCGGTGGATGTGGAATCCGTCCCTCGGCCTGAAGGGAATCTTCAAGATGTCCTTTTTGAAGCACATGACCGTGCTTCACGGCGTCGGGGTCGGCGGCGGCTCGCTGGTATACGCGAACACACTGCCGACGCCGAAGTCGGCGTTCTTTCAGTCGGGGTCCTGGGCAGGCCTCGCCGACTGGGAAACCGAGCTCGGGCCTCACTACCAGACGGCCAAACGCATGCTGGGCGCCACGCCGAATCCCGTCATGACCAAGGGCGATCACGTCATGAAGGAGATCGCCAAGGACATCGGGCGCGAAGAGCACTTCCACCCCACGGAGGTCGCGGTGTTTTTCGGCGAGCCCAACAAGAAAGTGCACGATCCGTACTTCGACGGAGAGGGCCCGGATCGCGTGGGCTGTAACTTCTGCGGCGCCTGCATGACCGGCTGCCGCATCGGCGCGAAGAACACGCTCGACAAGAACTACCTCTACCTCGCCGAGAAGCATGGCGCCGAGGTCGTCCCGGAGACGGAGGTGACTGCGGTCAGGCCGCGCGACGGCGGCGGGTACCGCATCGAAACCAAGCCTACGTTCACTAAGGGCCCGAGCCGTGTGGTCAATGCCGACCGGGTGATCTTCGCGGGCGGCGTGATGGGCACGATGCCGCTTCTGCTGAAGATGAAGGAAGATCCGAACGGGCTTCCCAATCTCTCGGAACGCGTGGGCGATTTCGTGCGCTCGAACAGCGAAGCGTTGTTCGGGGTGGTGTCGCCAGAGAAGCACATCAACTTCTCGAAGGGCGTCGCGATCACCTCGATTCTGCATACAGACGATCACAGCCACATCGAGCCTGTGCGGTACGGCGCAGGGTCGGGTTTTTTTCGAACGCTTCTCGCCCCGCATGCACCCGGGCCCACGGTCCTGTCTCGCATCTGGGGCGCTCTGAAAGCATTCTCCCGCCAACCCATTCGCTGGTTGAGGGCCCTCTTCGTCAAAGACCTCGCAAAGCAATCGCAGGTTCTGCTCTACATGCGCACGATCGAAGGGACGCTCCGCATGCGGCTCGGGCGTGATCTCCGAACGGGGTTTCGCCGCGGGCTGGTGACCGAGGTCGACGATCCCAGCCAAGCGCCGTCTGCGTTCATGGAAGAGGCCACCGAGCTCGCCGAGAAATTCGCGGATAAGGTAAACGGCGTGCCGACCACGCTCATGACCGAGACGCTGCTCGGTGTGCCCTCGACCGCACACATCCTGGGCGGCGCCTGCATGGGCGCATCCGCGGAAACCGGCGTCATCGACGCCAATCACGAGGTATTCAACTATCGCGGGCTCTACGTCATCGATGGCTCGGCAATTTCCGCGAACCCAGGGGTCAACCCCTCTCTGACCATCACCACGCTGGCGGAACGCGCGATGAGCCTCATTCCAGAAAAGCGGGCTGCCTTCCCCGCGAAAACCGCAGGCAGGGAACCCGCCGCCGTCATGGAGGGGTCACCAGCCGAGTGAGCGAGGTCGAAGGGTCGGCGGGCTCGGGAGGCTCGAGCTCGAAGGTATCGACCACCTCCGTTCCGCGCTCGTCGCAGTAGAGCGCCCAGTGTCCCCACTGCGGATCTCCGAGCTTCAGAAACAGCGCGAGGCAGGCGTAGTACGCGCGCGCCGAGAGCTCCGCAAAGGGCGTGATGTGCTCGGTCAGCGCGTCGGTGTAGATGCCGAGAAGCTCCTCGTCTTTGGCGATGTGCTCCGGGACGGGCGCGCCGCGGATGCTGCTCGCCATGTCCTCGTACATGTAGCCAAAGAGCGCGGTGCCGATCCCGCGCTCGAAGAGTGGATGCGTGCGAAGGGCATGCGTAGCGGCGAGGGCACGATCGGTGGCTTCCTGCCGGCGTAGGAGCCATTCACGGAACTCGCCTTCAGCCCATGCATCGATGGCCTCTTCGGAATCGCCCTCTGGCGGCTCTGGCGGGCGAACCGCAACGGCTTCTTCGACGCGGCTCCACAGCTCTTGCAAGTCGCGGCTCAGCTCCTCGCGTGGATACACCGGCTGCGGGACCGGAATGGGGCCGACCACTGCTTCTTGTGCGCCCTCCGGCGTTTGGCGGCCGGCACAGCCCATCGCCGCCAAGATCAGGATAGGGAGCAAACGCCACATGCCGCGACATTAACAGGGGGAGATCGGGTGGGCGAGTTTTGGACGCAAAGCCGGTTGACTTGAGGGGGAAACCACCTTTCCATGGCTGCATGGTCGCCTCCCTCGTCGAGCTGACCGACGCCACCAGCGTCGATCACGCCGCCCGGGCATTGTTTGGCAGCTCGCTCGACAGCAGGCCTTCCGTCTCGCACAGCATCGCGGTGTGGAGGGCCGAGGAAAACGCGCCGCTCACGACAATCCGAATCAACGAGTACAGTCCCAAGAGCGACCTAGATTTCCTCTCGCTTCACATCGGGCGGGCCCGGGCAGACGCGATCATCATCACCGGGAAGATTCTGCGCGACGAGCCCACTCTCTCATACGACCTTCACGCCGACCCGCGATGGGGTGATGCGCTGGTGAGCTGGCGGGAGCGGCGCTGGGGCCTGTTCGAGCCTCCCTGGCTCCTGATCCTGACGGAGAGCGGAGATTTGGACTTCGGCCACCCTGTCTTTCGCAGTTGGGCCCGCCCTTTGATCTTCACCACGGACCGAACCGCTACGCGCAAGCTGGCGGCCGCCCCATGCCCCGTCGTCTCCGACGAAGCCCCCGACATCCAGCGCGCGATCCAGCACCTGCAGATCACGCGGGAGTGCGAGTGCGTGTCCATCGAGGCAGGACCCTCCACGATTCGGTCGCTCTACAAGCGCCCGATGCGCGTCAAGGAGCTCTTGCTTTCGGTCTACCTCGAGTCCTCGTTGGACGACCGTGCCCGGGGTGAGCCGTTGATCGAGCTCTCGGAGGTGCGGGCGATGTTTCGAAGAGAAACCTCGGCTACGCACCGAGAGGGAACCCAGCATTGGAGCTTTCATCGGTTGCGCCGGTAGCGCTTCGATGCACACCGCTGTAGGCTCGAACGAGCCGATGGGAGCCCCACTACAGAAGGTACCACAAAGCGCCGCGCTTCTGGTGGGGTTGCTGGTGCTGATCGTCGTCAGCCCGTCCGTTCAGGTCAAAGGCGCGGAAGTGGTCATCGAGCTGATCTTCGATCTGATCTTGCTCGCGGGCGTATACGCAGTTCGAGCCAGTAGGCACCGATGGACGTTCGGAGCGTTGACGGCGATCACGCTCGCCATCCGGTGGGGTGAGATATTGTGGGGAGACCGGCAGTACGACCCGCTTTACTTGGGCCTCACGGTGGCATGGCTTGCCTATGCGACCTGGATCGTCGTGGGCCAGTTGTTTCAGCGTCGCGACGTGAGTATCGATACGATTTTTGGCGCCATCACCGCCTATCTGTTGATCGCGGTGGCCTTCATGGAGCTCTACTCGCTCATCGAGTTGCAACGCCCAGGTTCGTTCGCGGGCCTGGCGGATGCCACGGAGCCAAACCGGCAGCAAATGGGTGGAACGATGCTGTACTTCAGCCTCGTCTGCCTCACCACCATGGGCTTTGGCGACATCGTGCCGGCGTCCAACCTTGCGCGGCCTCTGGCCGCGCTGGAGGGGGTCATCGGTCAGCTCTATCTGGCAATCATGATCGCAAGGCTGGTTGGGTTGCACATCAGCCGACGAAACGACTGAGGAGGAGGCAACTCGAAGATGATGCGAGACTCGCAGCGCATCTCGGCCAGCAAACAGCTACGGCGACTCGAGACATTTCTCGACGTCGCTTACGCGGTGTTGTTCGTCGACTTCATCATGTTCCTGCCGCGCACCGAGGACATGACGTGGATGGACCTGCCCTTTGGGCTGTTCTCGCTTCTCGTAGACAATTCGGTGAATCTCCTGAGACTGATCATTGCGGTCGGTCTGACACTGATCTCGTGGAACCTCACGCACAAGCTTCTCGGGCCACTCGAACGCACTGACAGCAGGCACACTTTGCTCGTGCTCCTGCAGTTGATCTTCGTCTGCTTGTTCCTGTTCTTTGCAATCGGCGACCCGGCGCTCATGAGCGTTTCGTCGCCGGTAGGTCAGAGTCTTTCGCTTGCGGTCTCGGGGTTCATCGGAATCGCGCATTGGTCCTACGCCCGCAAGAAAGGTCTTGTGCGAGCCGAACTGACCGAAGAGGACAAGGACGAGGTGGGTAGAAACGTAATCATCGAGCCCGTGACTGCCTTGCTCAACACAGGCTTGGCGTTCGTGGGACCCGGAGCGTGGACCGTCGGCTGGTTCCTGATCCCGATCATTCTGCTCGCAGCAAGGCAACGGATGGACCGCCCTGGCCAGCGCTCATAGAACAACCAACCGAGAAAGAACTTGAATACGTGGGAGTTGGTTCGAAACTCGGTCTTCGTGAAGCTGTTCAAGCCGATCGTGTAGCTGAGATCGAAGTTGAGGGGGCCAAGGTCGAACTGGGTTCCAAAGCGAGCGCCTGCCACGTAGATCGCAAGCGGATATCCAGGGATTTGTTTTGGCTTGAACTTGAGCGCCTTGCGATTCCGGTTGATGTCGACGAAGCCGCGGAGGTTGAAGGTGCTGCTCAGATCGTCGGCAAGCAGGATGATGATGTTCGGTTGCCGCTTCTTCTCGACGGCGATTGGCGCACTCATGTACGCTTCCTTGCTCTTTTCGAGACTCTTGCTCCACTTGATGCGCCACTTGACCCGGGTGATGGAGCAGCTGACGAGAAGGACAGCGAGCCCGAGCATGACAAACGAACGCACGGTGCGAATGGTCACGACCCCTCGCCCATTCGTACATGCTTCTCGTCGAAAAAAAAACCACAAACGCTGGCCTCAATTCCGAGGGATTTGTACGATGCGGCCATGCGGAGAGCGTGGGCGGTCGCGTCGCTAACGTTGCTGACGCCTGCCATCGCGTCGGCCGGCAACAGCGATGAGGTGAATGCGGGCCTCGACGTGACGCTCACAGGCGGAGCCGTCGTCGCGACCGTCTACACGGGTGCGGCCCTCTGGTACAATCCTGCAGGGTTGGCGCGCATCGAGAAGCCCTCGCTCGAACTCACCGGGGTCACGATCAACTTGCAGGTCATCAAAAACCCCGGATTGATCACGATCGACACCGAGCCCCAATCGAAGAGCGAAGGCGCGGGGTTCAATGTTTCGGTGATTCCCCAAGCGATCACCTTTTCGCTGAAGCTCAGAAACGAGAACCTCAAGCTCGGCGTGGGTCTTTTCAACTCGTCGATCCGGCGCGAGTTCATCACGGAACAGGCCACCTCGCCCGCGGGATCGTCACCTGAGGTTCAAGCGTTTGCCGGCCAGAACTCCCGGTTCGACTTCTTCCACATCAGCACGGGGCTCGCCGCGAGCCTTGCACGGAATCGAAAGCAACACGTGCTCTTGGGAGGCGCAATCGACCTCGTGGTGGCTACCACGCGGGTCGACTCTAGCTCTACCATCTTCTACGACGAAGCCGCGGCGGGGCAAATCAATTCGAGCCAAGTTGCGACCACCACCGGCTTTGGCTTCCAACTCAAGGCGGGCGTGCAATGGGTGCCGATCCAGCAGCTCCGTATCGGACTTTCGGTCACCGCACCGACGTATGTCTTCGCAGCCCTGGAGAGATTCGCCACCTCCTACAGTCAGGCACCGCCAGCCGGCACGATCCCCGACGACCCCGAAGCTCAACAACTCGCAACCGGGAGTGAGGATCGCACTGGGCGTGGCGTCTGGTGGGGTGTCGAGCCGGGAAATCTCCGTTTTGGTCTGGCCTACGTCGGCGACTGGGGTTGGATCGAAGGCGACCTCGTCTACTACTTCCGGCTGCGGCAAGAGCAGGTCGGGCTCGACTTTCGAGGCTTTCTCAACGGTCGAATCGGAACCTCATTTCGGGTGACCAGGAGCATCAATCTCGGCCTTGGCGCGTTTACCGACTTCAGTCAGGTCGATCGGCTTGGCGGGCTGCCCGTGGCAGCCCGCGATGTCGATTTTTTCGGAGTGCACTTCGGAATTCTGTACTCCAACGAAGAAGTGCATCCCGATCGCCAAACCCCGCAAGAGAAAGAGGGCCTCGGACTCTCGGTCGCAATAGGCATCCGCTATGCCCACGGACGTGGCGACACCGTGGGACTGTTGGTTCCGTCCCAGTACGATCCAGAGCCGATCCGAAGCTGCGCCGATGCCGATGCCCCGCAAGGCTGCTTGCCGGTGGCCACCAAGGTGAACGAGATCGCCATCAACCTCGGTTTCAAGGTGGCCTTTTGACATCGGTCGCCGAAAGAGCGCCATGGCCTCACCGTTCCCCATCATCTCGCATCACAGCTTCACTGAGAGGAAACGTCTAGGGGTCTTCGCCAGGATCCAGCCTACGCGAGGCACGAAGATCATTCGATGCCCCCGTGATCTGCATCGCGGAGGTCGGAGGGGCGAGCACGATGCCTGCGTCTGCAAAGCGTTTGAGGATCTCGAGGTTCACTCGCTCATTGAAATCGGAGTAGGCCCAGTAGTCCGGAGGTGCGAACCAGTAGAAGATGACGATACTCAGGGAGTCCGGGTTGAATCCTTCGAAGTACACGCGTGCAGGCTTGCTGGGGGGCATGCCCTCGTGGTCTTTCAGGATTTCGCGGACGATTTCGAGTGCTTCGACGATTTTTTCAGGTGGCGTGTCAGTCGACAGCCGAAGCTTGCTGTCCCTTCGAATGTTCGAGCGCCGGTCGACGTTCTCGATGTCCATGGTCGTCATCTGCTCGTTGGGAACCGAGGTGAGGTGCCCATCGAGTTGACGAATCCGTGTTGAACGAAGCCCGATGTTTTCGACGACGCCATCGTGGCCGCCCGCCACAATTCGCTCTCCCACTTTGTACGGCTTGGCGTTTCCCGCGGGCTGGTCGTGACGGCCGGCTCGAAGGGGTGCTTCTCGCGCCTTGCCTGACCGCCCGCACTCGCTGCTGCGAAGACGGCGACCGACAATGAGATTCCAACGACATGCGAGCAACGCGTCGCCTTGCCGACGATACGGGATCTCCCACGATCTGGCGAGCCGAGAGACCGCTAGGAGTCCGTCAGTCGAATGACCACCTCGTCTAGCTCGCCGCTGTTGATGGCAGAGTCTCTACGCCCTGTAGACCCAGCGAAGGCGTGCGCCGCGCGTGCCGGCGTGTCGTCGGATCTTCTTCGCTGGGAGCAGAGCGAGAGTTGTGATACCGACCTTATCATTCGGTGCGAATGAGTCCGCCTTGGACATCGGTGTGTCTGATTCTCTGCGTGTTGGACGTAACGGCTACGGTGCAAGCGCAGCAGGTCGCAGATCATGAACCGCAGGAAGAGGAGCAGCCCGAGGAGCCTGCTTCTCCGACGGGAGCGCTTCCCCTCGAGGATCCGACCATCCAGCCCGAACGAGAATCCGACCTGAGGGTGAGCGAGGAGCCGGAAGGCGACACCAGCGCCGACGAGGGAGAGCGGCCTGCAGCAGAGCCTGAGGAGGAAGCAACAGCGGAGCAGACGACCGGAGAGTTGCCCGTCGAAGACCCGACAATCGTAGAGCCAGCGAAGACTGAGGAAGAGGAGGAGGTGACGAAGCAGGAGAAGTCAGCGGAGCCGCCAACGAAAGGTCCCGAGGAGGAGCGCGGCTCAAATGTGAAGGTGGTCTACGATCAGGGGTTTTTGCTCGCCGTCGATGACTGGTTTTACCTTGCCCTGGCCGGGCTGATGCAAGCTCGATACACGGTCAACTATCGAACGAAACCTCCAACCGACCCTGACACCGCGATCCGTGAAAAGCAGGTCTCGGAGGGGTTCGACGTACCACGAGCGCGTTTTCAGTTGGGGATCGGTCTCACTCAGTTCGTCGCGCTGTATATGCGAATCGGCGTGGTAGCCGGTGGGAACTTCAGCTTTCAACGCGCGTTCATCGACCTGAAGTGGAAGTATTTCCGGATCCGTGCGGGCTTGTTCATGAACGAGACGGATGCCGAGTCTCTCGTCAATCCCGAGGATCTCTACATGTTGGACTATTCGATTGCCCAGAACGTGTACGACCCGGGTAGCTCCAAAGGCGTCATGTTCACCTACCTTCGAAAGCGATTCTCGATCAATCTCGGCTACTCGGACGGCCTTCGGACCGGATTCGCGGAAATCCGTGAACCCGTGAGGGCGGACTTCGCGGTGACCCTGCGCACGCAGTACGGCTGGGGTGAAGGGGGTCTCGCGGGATTCAACCGTCTCACCGCCCGGCGGGGAACGCCTTTCGGCGTGCGGCTCGGCGCGGCCTTACACTACCAAGACGGGGGTCGCAGCCAGGGGACCCTTCCGGTGCAGATCATGCTGGGGACCATCGACCTTTCGCTTCGCGGAAGCGGATGGAGCCTGCTGCTGACGTTGATCGCCGGCCAGGATGCCACGAATCAGACCGAAACCAATGAAGCGGGTGAGGTGATCTCCGCCGGCGTTGTGCTGACCGGTGGCTACTTCGTCTTGGAAAACCTCCAGGTCTTTGGTGTGTACAGCATCGTGGCAAAGCCCCGGGTCCAGGGTACGTTGCCACCCAACGTCCCACCGGAGTTCGCGGCAACGGAGAACTTTCAGGAGTTCGGCGTCGGCCTTTCTTATTTCGTCGTCCCGGGCAGGAACAACGTGAAGCTCTCCAGCGATTTTCAGTACTTCTTGGGCCGGCAGACGGGCAGCATCGTGCCGACCTCGCCTTTGAACGCGATTCAGCCAAACGATGCTGGAAGCCAGTTCGCTTGGCGGGTTCAGCTGACCGCCGCCTTCTGAGTCGCCCCCTCGGAGATTGGAACCCATGCGATCATCTCAAGACAGACTCAGTGGTTCCCCTGATGCCTCGATGGCTTCGGCGCGATGGCGAGTCTCGTGGGGACTTGCAATTGTGCTGGGGCTGATCGCATCCGCCGCAACCGCCGACGAGACCAGAGCCAACGAAGCGCAGTCGTCGAAGGGCGAGCGCACGGAGGAAACGGTCATGGAGCAAACGAGCGTCGGCCAGACAGTGGTGGAGATGGCAGCACCGGATTGGCGCTATCCAAAAGCCATAGCGTCGCGGCCGCTGACCATGAAGAAGTTCATGATCCGCGGTACGTTCATCGTCGACGTCAAACGCGCAGTGTACGACAGAGCCGCGGGCATGCTGGCCGACAAGCCGCTGGTGTCTGTCGACCTAGGCGCAGCCTTTGCGGTGTTCGATAATCTCGAAGTCGGCGTGAGCGGCCATCGCATCGGCTCGACCCCTGCAAACGCGGCCCAGGACATGTTTCCCATCGTCGTCTCTCCCACGGGGCGCTTCGGAGACATGCCGCTCTTCGTACGGTACCGCTTCCTGCGCCGGAGCTACTTCGAGATGGCGGGAGACGTAGTCTTGCTCATCCCGACGGGTACGAATCTCGCCCTCACGCTGAGTCTGCCGATGCGCATTCGCACACGGGCACCGGTGACCATCGACACGGGCCTGCATGGGGTCGTTCTTTCGAACGGTGCTGGTTTGAATGTCGATGCTCCGGTCAAGGCAACCTACAGCATCACCTCCTCGGGTTTTCTTTTCGGAGAGAGTGGTTTCTCGTTTCAGAATTTGGCACGAAACCTGACTGGCGGAAGCTACGATGACTCCAACTTGGCCTTTCCGGTCGCCCGCAATCAGGTGCTCGTCCCCATGGTCGTCGGCGGGGGCTATACGCACGTCCTCAAGAACGTGGTCATGCTCGACATCTTCGCGCAATTCGGGTGGCGACCCTTGGTCTACTTGAACCCGCCGTCTGGCGCGGACGTCGTGCCCGTTGCGAAAAGTTGGGTGCTCGCGGTGGGCGTGGCGATTCACACCAGTCCCGTCCTCCAACGAGGAGACCTCTAGGACGCAGGCTAGAACCTGACGAAGACGTCGAACTCGGGCGAGACCGCCTTGAGCCCCAGAGACTCGGGGATGGCTAGCCCAAGTTGGTGCCTCGCGGCAGGGGACGGCATGGAGCCCGTGAAGTTCACACATAGCGTTCCCCAGCCCGAGGACTTTTTTCCTGCCCCAAAGGGTAGGAATCGCAGTTCATAGCCGAAACGGCACCCGCATTTCAAGACCCGCGGGTCGCGTCATCAAAATTTCAGCTTGCTCGCTCTGACCTACCGCGGAAATTGCTGCGCATTTTTGCCTCTTCCAGGGCGTGAAACTCGCGTGCTTGGCCGCACCGCTGACGCCAAGAGCTGCCGCTTCAACGCCTTTGCGCCCAGAACGCGCCTCTGAGAATCTGGTTCAATGGGTAAGTACGTTGCCTTTCTTCGTGGGATGAACCTAGGCCGGCGTCGCATCACGAATGACGAGCTGTGCCGCTGCTTCGACGCGATGGGCTTCGAGGATGTCGCTGCGTTTCTAGCGAGCGGGAATATCCTTTTCTCTGCCAGAGCTCGGAGCGGTGCCACCCTGGCAAAACGGATCGCTGAGGGACTCAAGGAACGGCTCGACTACGAGGTTCCCACCTTTGTTCGCAGCGCGAAGCAGCTTGCCGCCATCGCGTCCTACTCCCCATTTTCCGCCACGGCGCTCGCGAGGACCGAACGAAGGCTCCAGGTCGCATTGCTGCGGGGCGAACCCACCGCCGAGATCGCACGGACAGCGGAGAACCTCACGACGGCCGATGATCACCTGGCTGTCAAAGGCAGTGAGCTCTACTGGCTTCCTAAGGCCGGCCTTTCCACATCCGATCTCGACACCCGCTTGCTCGAGAAACTGCTTGGCCCCATGACCATCCGCACCCAGCGAACGCTGGTCCGCCTCAACGGAAGGCTATTCGCCTGAAAGCCGAAAGGCCCACCAAAACACGGCGCGCCTGGAGAGATTCGAACTCCCGACCGTCGGCTTAGAAGGCCGCTGCTCTATCCAACTGAGCTACAGGCGCGTGTGCAATTGGCAGCGCCATGGTGGGCCAGTCGTACCGCGGGCGCAATGAGCGCGGGCGAGGGCTTTCGCGGCGATGCATCGGTGCCGCCGGGGCTCGACGCGCGTAGGCCAGGGCAGCTGAAGAACACAGGACAGCGCGTTAGGCTGGTTCGTCTTCGCGCCGACGGGACGTAAGGTAAGCGACACCCCCCGACAGTAGGAGTATTGCGCTGCCTGCCGCGCCGCCGCCCCAACCCTAGGCCGCTGCTACTTTGGCAATCGATGACAAGTTGTCAATCTCCAAAAAACCGTTAGCCAGCGCGGCCACTCGCGTCACGCTCGGTTCTTCCGAGGATCAGGTCGGACGCTTTTTCCGCCACGGCGACGGTGGGGGCATGGGTATTGCCCGAGGGCAGAAGCGGGAAGATCGATGCATCGGCGATGCGGAGGTTGGTGATGCCGTGGACACGGAGCTGGTTGTCGACGACGGCCATGGGGTCGTCCGCGGCGCCCATCCTGGACGAGCCCACCGGGTGATAGAGACTCATCGCCTCGTTGCGCCAGAACTCGAGGATCTCGTCGTCGGTTCGAACGGACTCACCGGGCAGGATCTCGTAGGTGGCGTACGGCTCGAAGGCCTCGGACTGGTAGATCTTGCGTTGCAGCTTGAAGCCCTCGATGGCCAAGTCGCGATCGTGTTCGGTCGACAAGTAGTTGTGGATGATCTTCGGAAATGCCGCCGGATCGGTGCTTCGCGCATGAACGCTTCCACGCGATGTAGGTCGCACGACGCAAATCGTGGAGTTCACACCCGGATCCTTCGAGGACACCATGTTGCCCTCACTGTCCATGCCACCCGCTCCCGGGGTGAAGTGAATCTGGAAGATAGGACGCTGCGCTCCCTCGTTCGGCACGAAGCCACCGACGTTGCATGCCGGCATCGTTAGTGGGCCCTTTTTTGTGACCACGTACTTGAGCACGTTCCATGCCACGCGCGGAAACTTTCCGTCCTCCGAGAGGCACTTCTTGGTTTTCACACCCTGCTGAACCCAGAGTTGCAAGTGATCCTGTAGGTTCTCCCCAACACCGGGAAGCGCGTGCTTCACGTCGATTCCGAGGCCTCGAAGCACATCTGGGTCGCCGATCCCAGAAAGCTCGAGCAGCGGCGGCGTGTTGTAGGTGCCAGCCGCCAACACGATCTCGCGGCGCGCCTGCGCGCTTCGTAGGGCGCCTTTGCCATCTCCATACTCGACGCCAACCGCCTTTTTTCCATCGAGCAGAACACGCTGGGCCCGGGCGTTGAGCACGATGGTGAGGTTCGGGCGCTTCTTCACTTCTGCGCCCAGGAACGCGTCGGCGGAGCTCCAGCGCCGCCCGTCCTTCATGTTGACCTGCACGTAGCCGATGCCCTCTTGGGTCTCGCCGTTGATGTCTTCGTTGCGGGGAATGCCCACGCTAACCGCCGCATTGATGTACGCCTCGCTGATATCGTACTTCATCGAGACGTGCGTGACGTTCAGCTCGCCGCCTTTGGCGTGGTATTCGTTGGCCGGCCCCGGCTCGTAGTTTTCAGAGCGCTTGAAATAGGGAAGCATGTCGGCGTAGGACCAGCCTTCGCAGCCGCGAATCGCCGACCAATCATCGTAGTCCTGCCGCTGACCTCGCATGTAGACCATGCCGTTGATCGAGCTGCACCCACCGAGCACCCGCCCCCGCACCACGCTGATCTCACGGCCGTTCATGTACGGCTCGGGCTCGGTCTTGTAGAGGTTGGTCGTCTTTTCGTTGTACATCAGCTGGGTGAAGCCGATGGGCATCTTGATGAGGGGGTTGTTGTCCTTGCCGCCCGCTTCGAGGAGCAGCACGCGGTTCGCGGAGTCCGCAGAAAGCCGATTCGCAAGACAGCAGCCGGCCGACCCGGCACCCACAATGATGAAATCGAAAACCTCGTCAGACATCTACGCTCACAAGCCCCCGTGCTGAGGCCTATCACATGGCGAGGCTGTGACAACGGCCGTCCGCCGTCCCATGATCGACCACGGTGCTGACCATCGATGGTTCATGGGGCGAAGGAGGCGGCCAAGTCCTTCGCACCTCGCTGGCCCTGTCTCTGCTGACCGGCAAGCCGTTCCGCATCGTCGGCATTCGCAAGCGGCGATCGCGTCCGGGTCTCAGGCCGCAGCATCTCACCGCGGTCCGCGCATCGGCAGAGGTGGGGAATGCCGTCGTGACGGGCGCGGAGATCGGGTCGCAGGAGCTGACGTTCACGCCCAAAACTGCAAGCGGCGCAGCGTACGCCTTCGACATCGGGACGGCTGGAAGCACCACCCTGGTCCTGCAAACGGTTCTGCCCGCGCTGATGTTGGCGTCCGAGCCATCGAGCCTCCTCCTCGAGGGGGGAACCCACAACCCGCAGTCTCCGACCTTCGAATTCATCGAACGTGCCTATCTTCCTTTGGTGCGACGTCTGGGCCCACACGTTCGGGCGACGCTGGAGCGTCCAGGATTCTACCCGGCAGGCGGCGGCCGCTTGCGGGTGGAAATCGAGCCGGTGTCCGAGCTGACGCCCTTCGATCTTCTCGATCGAGGGGCAATGCGAGAGCATCGAGCCACGGCCACCGTCGCCCACCTGCCACGGCACATCGCAGAACGCGAGATCGACGTCTTGAGTCGAAAGCTTCGATGGGACCCTGATTGCTTTTCCATCGTCGAGCGCATCGATGCCGACGGGCCGGGCAATGTGGTCATCGTGGAGCTGGTCGCGGAGCACGTGACCGAGGTGTTCGCGGGATTCGGGCAGAAAGGCATACCTGCCGAGGAAGTCGGCAAGCGTCTCGGAAACGAGGTCAGAGAATACCTTCGCGCCGAGGTGCCGGTCGGCCGGCATCTGGCCGACCAGCTCGTGTTGCTGAACGGGATTGCCGGCCGCGGAGCCTTCCGCACCCTTTCCCCGACGGGCCATCTGACCACCCAGCTACAGGTGATTCGCGCCTTTCTGAGCGTCGATTTCGAGGTGTCCCAAGAAGCCGCCGGCTCCTGGCTCGTCGCACGCGCGAGTTGAAGCCGTGGCCACGCGTCGCGCGATCAGCTGCTCGGCGGCAGGAGCTCGCTTTCCTCCGTGAGGTCGAGCCAGACCGCGCGGTGGTGATCGAGAACGAGCCCATCGTGGATGTCGAGGATCTGTCCGGTCAGTTGATCGAGCGCCTCGTCCTTGGCGCCCCATGCTTGGAGGAAGCGCGCTTCGATCCGCTGCGCGGTCTCGGCGAAATTCGCCACGACCAGGAGTCGATGACCGGCATGGGCCCTCAGGTAGCCGAACAGGTGACGATTTCCCGTGTCGACCACCTCCATCCCTCCGTCGTAGAGCGCCGGAAGCCGCTTTCGCAGGTTGAAGAGCTTCACCGTCTCGCGAAAGAAGCGCCATTCGATGGTGTCCTGGTCGGCCAGATCCTCCTTCGCCTCCCAACGCTTTCGGCAGCGATGAACCCACCGGCTGTCGTTCACCTTCCGTGGATCGGTGAGATAGGTGTAGTCGTTGATCATGCCGTACTCGTCGCCAGCATAGAGAAGCGGCAAGCCTCCGATGCTCGACTGGATGCCCATGAGCAACGTGATTCGGCGCACGGCACGCTCGATCAGCTCGCTGTCGTTTCGCTCCAGCGCTTCTTCGAGACCTGCGAGAGACGACAGCGTCCCCGAGATGCGAGCATCGCCCGTCGCGGCGTTCTGCTGGAACTTCTTTCCTCGCGCGAAGGATCCTGGAAATTCACCGGTGTAGAACTCGGTTAGGAAGCGCCGGTGGCCTGCGGGATCGATCCCGACGCTGCGCGCGTCCTCGTCGTCGAAGGTCCAGCCGATGTCGTCGTGGCATCGCAAGTAGTTGACCCAAGAGCACCCGGCGGGAAGCCGGTAGCGCGTGCGCATCGAATGCTCGAGGAGCCTCACGTCGCGGGTCGCCAACGCTTCCCACAGAAGCGCCATCAGCAGCGGATTGTACGAGAGCTGGCACTCCTCGGGGTACACGTAGCGGATCACTTCTGCCGGATGCACGATCGCTTCGGACTTGAACAGGAGAGACGGCGCGGCGATTCGAGCCATCGCGTTGAAGGCGCGGATGATCGTGTGCGCTTCGGGCTGATTCTCGCAGTTGGTGCCGAGTCGTTTCCACAGGAAAGCCACCGCATCGAGCCTCAAGACCTCCACCCCGCGGTTGGCGAGAAACAACATCTCCTCGGCCATAGCGCGAAAGACCTCGGCGTTCGCGTAGTTCAAGTCCCACTGATAGCTGTTGAAGGTCGTCCAGACCCATCGCTCGAGCTCCTTGCACCAAGTGAAGCTTCCCCTTCGAACCTCTGGGAAGATGTCCCGCAAGTACCGCTGGAACTGATCAGGAAGCTCCCGATCGGGGAACGTGAAGTAGTAGGCCATGAAGTCGTGGTCGCCGGACTTGGCGCGGAGCGCCCACTCGTGCTCGTCGGACGTGTGATTGAAGACGAAATCGAGAACCAAGCTGATGCCTTCGTGACGAAGCACCGCAGCGACCTCCTCGAGCTCCCCCATGGTGCCGATGTCGGGATTGATCGAGCGGTAGTCGCTGACGGCGTAGCCACCATCGTTTTCGCCGTGGGGAGTCGAAAAGAGCGGCATCAGATGGAGATAAGTCAGCCCGAGCCGCTTGAAATAAGGAATGTGATCCTTGAGCTTGGCGAGGTGATCGCTGAAAAGATCGACGTATAGGACGATGCCGACCATCTCTTGCGAATGAAACCACTCCGGATCCGCCTCGCGTTTCTCGTCCAGACGTCGGAGCTCCTCGGGCCGGTCGAGCCACGAGCGAATCAACGACCGCAGGATACGCTCGAGGGTGTAGTGAAAGTCGTACTGCCAGCCGTAGAGGTCATGCAGATGCGAGAACAAGCGCTCCCATTCCCGGTTGAGACGGTTCCTGAAGCGATGCCAATCGAAGGCGACGGGCTTCAGTTGCTCGGCGAACGCCTCCTCCAGCTCGGGGAGGAGGCGCTTGAGGGACTTGCGCGCCTGCTCCGGCTTCCAGTCGTGCCCTGAGAGCATCACCCCTTCACCTCGTGCGTGGGGGCCAACACGAGCGCGGTTCGCGAAGGAAGATAGAGGCTCAAGAAGTGGCGCTCGATGCGGTCCGGCAGGGCGTGGTGCTCGATGTCCGATGCCTGGCGGTCGAACCCACCATAAGCTCGGCGATCGGTATCGAGCACCGTTCGGTATGTGCCAGGAGCGGCGGGAATCCGGTAGTCGGGAAACGAACGGCTCGGATGGAAGTTCATCACGAATATGAGCCCTCCGCGCAGCCAGGCGAGAATCTTCGTTCCCTCGTCGGAGTGCAGAAGGAATTCGTCCCGGCCGTCCGGCACACCGTACCTGCGAGCAAGTGCGATCAGGTCGCGGTCGAACGCCGCGAGGTGCCGGTAGCGAAGGCTGTCATCCTCGGCGAGCCGCCACTGTCGACGCGCATACGCATACGACCAGCCGTTGCCTTCTCTTGGAAAGTCGATCCACTCGGGGTGGCCGAACTCGTTACCCATGAAGCAGAGGTAGCCATGCCCGGCGGTCCCCAGCGTGGCTAGGCGGATCATCTTGTGGAGGGCGATTCCCCGCTCGACTGCCAAATCCTCGCTCGTGATCGACATGCGGTCGTACATGCGCGAGCCCACGAGGCGAAAGATCAGTGTCTGGTCGCCCACCAGCGCTTGGTCGTGCGATTCGGCATAGCTGATGGTCGGCTCGTCGCGCCGGCGGTTGGTGAGCTCGTGAAACAGTTTGCCAATCGGCCACTGCTCGTCCGGCACATCCTTGGTGAGCTCGATCCACATGTCGGCGACGCCCATCGCAAAGCGATAATCGAATCCCGCGCCGCCTTCGGAGACCGGCAATGCGAGACCCGGGAAGCCAGAGACGTCTTCCGCGATCGTCACCGCACCGGGCGAGAGCGTGTGCACGAGGTCATTGGCAAGTGTCAGGTAAGCGAGCGCATCCTCGTCGACGTCGGGACCGAAATAGTCGTCGTAGCTCGTGAACTTCCGCGCGAGCCCGTGGTCCGCGTAGAGCATGCTGGTGACGCCATCGAACCGGAAACCGTCGACTCGGTACTCGTCCATCCAAAAGCGACAGTTCGATAGCAAGAAATGGAGCACCTGCGGCTTGCCGTAATCGAAGCACCGCGAGTTCCATGCAGGATGCTCGCCCCGCGGCCCTTCGTGGAAATAGAGGCTCGGCGTCCCATCCTGCCGCGAAATGCCTTCCACCTCGTTGCGGGCAGCGTGTGAATGGACGAGGTCCATGAAGACCCGAAGACCCATCCCGTGCGCCTCGTCCACCAGGGCCTTGAGCTCCTCCGGAGTGCCAAAGCGCGAAGAGCACGCGAAGTAGCTCGAGACCTGATACCCGAAGGACGCGTAGTACGGGTGTTCGGCGAGCGCCATGATTTGAATCGCCTCGTAGCCGGCATCGAACACGCGCGGGAGCACCTGCTGGCGGAACTCGTCGTAGGTGCCGACCTTCGGCTCCTCTTGGGCCATGCCGATGTGCGCTTCGTAAACCAGGAGAGGCCTACCCGGCCGTGGCGGAGCTGCGTGGCGCCACTGATAGGGCGTCTCGGGGCGCCAAACCTGGGCATTGAAGCTCCCCGCGCTCTCGTCGCGCACCACGCGCCGGACCCAAGCCGGCAGCCGATCGCCCCCTCCGCCCGGCCAGTGAACCTCGAGCCGGTAGGGGTCGCCGTGGGACAGGACGTTCGCGGCGAGCTCGATCTCCCAGACGCCTTCGTCACCCGTTCGATGGAAGGCGAGCTCGGGCAAGGGCCGCCAACCCGAAAACGGCCCCTTCAAATGAATCGAGACCGCATTGGGGGCCCACTCTCGCAGCACCCACCGGCCGTCGCGAAAGTGAAGACCGAAGTATTCGTGTCCCGAAGCGAAGTCGGGCAGGCTCATCCCACCTTGCGTGATCCGTTGCTCCATCGCCCGCACGTGTCGGACCCGGCGCTCTAGGGTGGGAGCATAACGCGACAGCAGCGGATCGCGCTCGATCAGTCGGCGGACGATCTGCTCCGGGGCGGAGGATTCGGCCGGGGGCATCCGATCTGTTCTAACACAAGACGGACGCGGCGTGAGCAGGTCAGGAAGCAGGCGTATGGTCCAGACGGAACTCTCCGAGCTGACGGTCGCCGCTCGTGACCGTGTATCGGAACTGGCTGCGCGGAAGCGCTCGGATGCGGTCCCCCGGGTAAACCAAGACGATCTCGCCCGCGCGCCGATCCACCGGCGCATCGTCGTACCGCTCGCTCATCGGCCCAACCCCCTCGAGCTGCCCCTCCATGCCCACGTCGACGCGCTCCACGTTCGCAAAATCACCACGAAGGCGAATCACCACTAGATCCTCCTCTGCGATGCTGCACGGCACGATCTGGCCCGGGTCGATCTGGTAGGTGCGTATCCTGAGACCGGCTTGCTCCAATCCTTCGACGGCCTGCACCGTCAACCCGCTGCGCAGCGCCCCCGCCGACACCACGGCTCGCACGCCTGCATCCAGCCTTGCGATCGCTTCGAGCCGTCGCGCGGTCGCCATGTCCTCGAAGAGGGCCTCCTCGACCTCGGCTTCACGCTCGGGCGGCAACTCGCCTTGCCAGTACCGAATCAGCTCTTCGAGCCCGACCGTCATGGGGCCTCCGTTTCGTCTTCGAGCTCCCGAACGCCCATGAGCGCGGCGAGGCGAGCGATTGCGCGATGCCGAATGACGCGCACGTGCCCCGCGCGCAGACCCAGTGCGTCGCCGATCTCTTGCGCGGAGCGTTCGTCGCGAAAGCTGAGGACGACGATTGCGCGCTCTCGCTCGGAAATACCGTCGAGGGCCCCGGCGAGTCGCTCGACCTCTCGCGGCTCCACCGGCTCGACGAAGGAGCTCTGCTCTCGCGCGGTCGCGGAGGCGACCTCGGCTGCACGGCGTTCCCGTCGCCGGGTGTCATGGGCCATCCAACGGGCGGTGCCCAAAATGAACGAGCCGATGCGATCCGGCTGGCGCACCTCTCCTGTGCGCAACCGCTCGATGACCGCGGTCATCACGTCTTGCGCCAGATCCTCCGCGCGCGCTTCGTCCCCCAAGTGACGCATGCCGTACAGGAAGACGCGCCGGCCGAAGCGCGAGACCAAGGCTGCCTCTGCGTCTCGGTCTGCGCCGTCGATCACGGCACGGGCCAGCTCCCCGTCTGACAGGGTGTCGTCGAATGTGCTGAGCCACCGGGACACCGCTCCCGAGCGTACCAAACTCGGGAAGCGGGCAGCAACTCCTGCGATGCAGGATGCGGTATGGGTCGCGCCAATCATCAGGCAGCGGAGAGCATGGCTTCGAGCGCAGATTGATCAGGCCCCACGAAGGGATCGGACCTTCGCGCTCGGTCGAGCTGCTCGGAAAGCCAAGCGAGCTTGCCGTGCGCCGGCGGCAGATGGGCGCTCAGGACGTGCTCCGGCGAAAGCCGCCCGAGCTCGACCAAGGAGCCCCGAAACGTCGAATCACTGACTCCAGCAAGCCAGGGTGCGTCGACCATCGTCCACTTGGATAGTCCCTCGACCACGCTCGACGAGTCGATCGAGGCGACATCCTCGATTGATGTGGCGCCGTAGGCGTCGTCGAGAAGCGCACCAAAGCAATCGGAGCTGAACAACGCCCGCGACGTGGCATCGAACACGCCCATCGTCTCGGGCGCATCGTAGCTCGGCAACGCGACCGCGCGGAGCTGACGGTCTCCCACGTCGAGGCACTGGCCGGGATTGATGAGATAGAAGCGCTCCGGGGGTAGCGGCGTGCGCATGGAGAGCTTGCCCATGCCCAGGTAATTGGTGACCACCCGGGCGTTGGGTGCCAGCGTGAGCAGCTTTTCCAGCGCTCCGACGTGATCGGCGTCACAGTGGGTCAACCAAATCCAGCGAAGGTCGGCGGGATCGATGCGCGTAGTCAGCACGCTGATGGTTTCGTCGACCAAAGCGGGCAGGCCGGTATCGACGAGCACCGGCTCCGACGCCTCGACGAGGAACGCGTTGACGGGCAGCACGCCGAGGCCGGGAACCGGGGTCGTGCTCGACACGCAGCTGACGTTGGGCGCGACGGTGAACGCGCCATGCGAAATGGGTCCATTCATTGACATTCTCCTTTTCGATGGGGCCTGGTTTCGCAGCGTGACCCCGAGGTTCACTCGGGAAGTGCGCGCCAGGCGGGCTGCGTTACAGACGCGGCGCAAAAAAATGCAGCGTCGGTTCGCTAGCTCGCTTCATGCCAAATGGGTGACGTCCAGGCGCGCTCCTGGACCAGGTCGAAGCGATTGGTCCCCGTGAAGCTCCCCGGCGCGCCCTCGATGTCGCAGCATCCTTCCCAGCCGGCCCATCCCGTTTCGCTCGCGAACGTGCCCGTGGCGGCATCCAGCTGGTCGCAGGCCACGCCAAGCTCGAGACACTGCAAGGTGTTCCAGCGGCAGCTCGGCTGCTCGAGCACACGGACGTAGTAGTATGCGTCCCGCGCCGCTTCGAGCTCGGGATCGGTCCAGGTAACGCAGAGCTGCTCGGGCCGACCCCCGGTGACGATCGAGCAGTCGGGCCGAGGCTCCGGCCCATCGGCCTGCCCGGCCACGTCGAACACTTTGGTCTGAACCACCCCCTCGGCGTCGATCCAACCCTTGACGACTTGAATGCGCTCGAGCGGCGCGCCTGGCGCGCTGCCGCCCGGATCCTGCAAAGCCCAGGCGGCAAGGCTCGGCGCTCCATCGCCCGCTGGAAGCACGGAGCCCATCGGAACCGCGTCGACCTCCCCCTGCTCGACGGGCGTTTCCCCGGCTTCCAGGCGAACACAGAAATCCGCCGGGAATGGTGCGCGGCGACCGTAGGTGCGCACCTCGATTCGGGGTCCGCTCGTCGCGTAGGCACGCCTGGCCTTCAGCGCGGCGAAGATCGCTTCACGCGTGTTCTCTTCAGCCCAGACTGCGGTCAGCCCACCCGGGTTGTTCGAAAAGGCGACCGAGCGCTCGAAGACGCGCACGGTGCACTCCGGATCGTCGATCGCGCAGCTCCACTCCCCGAGGCGAGTCGCGGGGTCCGCGTCGATGACGCCGCCGTGCCCGTTGAAGCCCTGTTCGTCCACCGCCCCGGGGATGCCGTTGTGCGTGTCCGTCGAGCCGATGAAGCCGAACTGATAAGGATTCGAGCCGAGCGATGCCCGGGCGCGCATACCTTCCCCGAGCGCGCCCCGAACGAAATCGAGCGGCGAAGAGCAGTCGCGGGGCTCCGAGGCGGCCGTCGGATCTCCGGTCACCGTGGTGCACAAGGACTCCTCGATCGGCTTGCAGCGAGGGCTGTCGTCCGCCGCTCCAGTGCAAATGGGCTTGTTCTGCTCGAAGTAG